>JANOPN010000189.1:0-17196 GCA_031421855.1 Comamonadaceae bacterium | reverse complement strand
TGATGTCCGTGGCTGGCAAATTACTGCTGGCCTCCATCTGAGCCCGCGCCGTTTGAGCGATGCTGTCGATGGCCGACGATTGCCCGCCCCCACCGTGAGTCACAACACCTCGTCCTGGTCCGTCAGTCGAAGGACCACCAGACGACACCGCATTGTGTGAACCCGCATTTACCGTCGATTTTTCGGCGTGCGTCGCACCAACCGTGCGCAAATAGTACGTGGTCTTCAACCCACGCAACCACGCCAATTTGTACGTTTCGTCCAAGCGCTTGCCTGATGCACCGGCCATGTAAATGTTGAGCGATTGAGCTTGATCGATCCATTTTTGGCGGCGCGCAGCCGCCTCAATAATCCACGTCGTGTCGATCTCGAATGCGGTCGCGTAGAGCGCTTTGATGTCTGACGGAACGCGGTCGATCGGACGCAGGGAGCCGTCAAAGTGTTTGAGATCCATGACCATGACATCGTCCCACAAGCCCAACCGCTTGAGATCGCGAACCAAGTAGCCATTGACAATGGTGAACTCGCCCGACAAATTCGACTTAACTGACAAGTTGCCAAAACAAGGCTCGATACAGGCGTCAACACCAATGATGTTTGAGATGGTAGCCGTGGGTGCGATGGCCACACAGTTCGAATTGCGCATGCCATCTTTCGCAATCTTATTGCGCAAGCTCGCCCAATCCAATGTGCTGCTCATGTCGACTTCGACGTGACCACCGCGCTGCGTCCGCAGCATGTTGATGGTGTCGAGCGGCAGAATCCCACGATCCCACAGCGAGCCTTTGAAGCTGCTGTATTTGCCGCGCTCTTTGGCCAACTCGGTCGATGCCCAGTATGCGTAGTAGCAAATCGACTCCATGGATTCGTCGGCAAACTCAACAGCCCGCTGGCTACCGTATGGGACCCGCAGCTCGTACAGGCTGTCTTGAAACCCCATCAACCCCAAACCCACGGGCCGGTGGCGCATGTTCGAGTCGCGCGCCTTTTTTACAGCATAGTAGTTGATGTCAATCACGTTATCCAACATGCGCATCGCGACCGAAATCGTGCGCTTGAGTTTGTCGTGATCCAACTCGCGGCCATTGGGGCCTTGCTTCAAATGGCGAACCAAGTTGACCGAACCCAGGTTGCAAACCGCCGTTTCGGTGTCGCTGGTGTTCAGCGTGATCTCAGTGCACAGGTTCGACGAGTGCACAACACCCACGTGTTGCTGTGGCGAGCGCACGTTACAAGCGTCCTTGAACGTGATCCAAGGGTGCCCAGTCTCAAACAGCATGGTCAGCATGCGACGCCACAGATCGCTGGCCTCGACACGCTTGAACAGGCGCATCTCGCCTTTGTCGGCCTTTTGTTCGTAACCGACGTACGCCGCCTCAAAGCGGTCACCAAAAAGATCGTGGAGATCAGGACAGTCGGCTGGCGAGAAAAGCGTCCAGTGGCCACGCTCAAGCACGCGCTTCATGAACAGGTCAGGAATCCAATTGGCCGTGTTCATGTCGTGCGTGCGCCGGCGGTCATCCCCGGTGTTTTTGCGCAGTTCCAAGAACTCTTCGATGTCCAAATGCCAACTCTCTAAATACGTGCACACCGCGCCTTTGCGCTTGCCACCTTGGTTGACGGCAACCGCCGTGTCGTTGACCACCTTCAAAAACGGGACCACACCTTGGGATTCACCGTTAGTACCCTTGATGTGCGAACCTAGGGCGCGAACGCGACTCCAGTCGTTGCCCAAACCACCGGCAAACTTGGATAGCAGCGCGTTTTCCTTGATCGACTCATAAATGCCGTCCAAGTCGTCTGGCACCGTCGTCAAATAGCAGCTCGACAACTGGGCGCGTCGCGTGCCGCTGTTAAATAGCGTCGGTGTGCTGCTCATGAAGTCAAATGAGCTCATCACCTCGTAGAACTCGATCGCCGCCGCGTCCCGGTCGATCTCTTTGAGCGAAAGCCCCATTGCGACCCGCATGAAAAACGCTTGCGGCATTTCGATTCGGGTCTTGCGAATGTGCAAAAAATACCGGTCATACAGCGTCTGCAGCCCAAGGTAGTCGAACTGCAAGTCGCGCTCAGGCTTGAGCGCAGCACCCAACTTCACCAAGTCGAAGCCCAGCATTTGTTCATCGAGCAACTCAGCCTTGACACCTTTGCGGATGAAGGCCTCAAAGTACTCGGGGTAAGCCAAGCTCATCGCCGCGTGCGTGGTGTCCGTGCCCATGATCTCTTTGCGAATCGTGTGCATCAACAATCGCGCAGTGACGTGCGAGTAGTCCGGGTCTTTTTCGATCAAGGTCCGTGCAGCCAAAATGCTGGCCTTGTAAACCTCTTCCAAGGGCACGCCGTCGTACAAATTGCGAATGGTCTCGCTCACGATGGGCTCGGCACGAACGTCAGACGACAAGCCATCGCACGACGACTCAATCAGGCGGCGTAGCCCTGCCATATCAAGTGGGATCAGTTGGCCGTTGTCTGACACATTCAAGCTCGGGGCATGCGTTTGCTGTGTCGCCACGTCTTTGGCGCGCTCTTGGGTGCGACGCTCTCGGTACAGCACATAGGCCCTCGCCACTTCGTGATGGCTGCCGCGCATGAGGCCGAGCTCCGCCGCGTCTTGGATGTCTTCGATATGGAAAGTACCGCCGCTCGGACGCGAACGGATCAAGGCTCGTACGATGTTCTGTGTGAGCAGCTCAATCACTTCGCGAACGCTCGCGGAAGCAGCGCCCTGCGTGCCATGTACCGCCAAAAAGGCTTTCATCATGGCAATTGATATTTTGCTGGCGTCAAACGGAACAACTGAACCATTCCTGCGCAAGATCTGATATTGACTCAGCGCGGCGGCTGACGACAGGCTTGACAACGTACTCGACGCATCGGATGTAGAAAGTCGGGCGGAGCTTGTTTGATTGCTGTCAATGACTGCTGACATGGGTTTCTCGATTCTTAATTTTTTGACTGGGAAGGCAACTCAGAGGCTGCTCGTCGGGTGCTGCTCGCGCAAAGCGACAAGCGCGCGCACCCAAACGGACAACCAAAACATTTCTAGTGATTCACTTTTTCGAAAAAACGATCGCGAACATCATTCGAGCACGATTTTTTAACAATCTGGACTGCGTAAGCAAGACCAGCATTGCTGAGCGTCCGCTCCCAAAAACGGCCCCAGCATGAAGAGAATTATGTCCTCAAATGCACACTGAGTAATGAACAGCTCACCACTATATCTGGTGTCTTGACGACCCGCAAGACACTAGGGCTAGTGTTTTCGAGTGTTTCATCGCGTTACACCTTGGCGTCGAAAGCTGGCCAGTGCAGCGGGTAGTGCGCCAGGCCTTGCTGCAACTGGTTCCAGTCAAAACCAGGGCCGGGATCAGACTTGCGAACTGGCGCGATGTGTTCGTGTCCTGCGATGTAGCGAATCGGCCACGCCTGAGTCAGCGATGCGCACAAACAAACCAATGTTGCCATTTGCTCCGTCGTGAATTCACCGCCTTCGATGCCCTCGAGTTCGATGCCGATGGAGTCGTCATTGCACGCCTGTCTGCCGCGAAAGGCCGATACGCCCGCATGCCAAGCGCGTTGGTGCACTGGCACGAACTGCGTGACCGAACCACCACGCCACACGACAAAATGAGCCGATACCTTTAACTCACGCAAACTCTCAAAATAGGGGTGCGCGCTGCAGTCGAGTTGATTCAGAAACAGGTCGCAGACCGCTGGTCCGCCGAAGACCCCAGGAGGCAAGCTGATGGAGTGAATGACGATCAAGTCAAGCGGCGCCAGACCGGGGCGAGCATTTTGGTTTGGCGATGGCAATCGCCTGGCCTGATGCCACCATCCATTGTCAAATTCGCCAAATTCGCCTTCATTCATCTTTTTGCTGGCAAGTGTCTTCAACCCGCAGCACCATCGCACGGATCCTCGGTCGATCCGTTGGGCGTATCGATCTTCAATCGCGCAATTCGATAGCGAATCTGGCGCAGGCTGATGCCAAGCTGCAACGCGGCCGCCGTTCGGTTGTAGCCATTGGCTCTTAGTGCGTTGAGCAAAATCACCTTTTCTTGACCATCCAAATACGCGGTTAAATCTTTGGGTAAGTGGTCCGCTGTGGCCATAGCGGGTGATGAATCAACCGCTTCCCCGAGACCAACCGAACCGTCGCCTATCGGCTCTGGCAATTGGCATGACAAACCCAAATCAAGCACATCACCATCGGCGAGCGCCAGCGCACGATGAAGCAGGTTTTCAAGCTCCCTTACATTGCCATTCAATGGCAATTGCATCAAGTCATTCAAAGATGCGGGCGACAAATGCGCGCGGGGTGGTGACTGACCGGTGATGCGAGCCAGCAGCGCGTCGCACAAAGCGGATAAATCTTCGCGCCGATCTCGCAGGGGCGGAAGCAGCACCTCGATGACGTTCACACGGTAGTACAAGTCCTGGCGAAAGCTGCCGCTGGCCACCGCTTTGATGAGGTCTCGGTGGGTCGCGCTGACGATTCGGACATCAACCGATACCTCGGCCGTACTGCCCAGTGGTCGCACGTGTCGCTCTTGTATGGCGCGAAGCAGCTTGGATTGCATGGCCAAAGGCAACTCGCCCAACTCATCAAGAAAGAGAGTCCCGCCACTGGCTGCCTGAAAAAAACCAAGCCGATCCGCATTGATTCCGGTGTATGAGCCTTTGAGGGCGCCGAAAAACTCCGCCTCTAATAAGTTCTCCGGAATCGCAGCACAGTTCACGGCAACAAATGGGCCTGCAGCGCGGTGACTGCACGCGTGCAAAGCCCGCGCAATCAACTCTTTGCCTGTACCCGACTCCCCGTGAACCATCACAGGTGCCATGCTGCGAGCCACCTTGGCAACGCGCGCCTTCACATCGGTCATGACAGCAGACGCACCGACGATCATCGACAAAGCGTGCTCCCCCGCATCACCCAAACTTGGCTTTGGCGCGGTTGCGGGCGGTGCAGCTTTTGGCGTCGATTGGGCCTGCGTTGCAACCATTGGCGCTGGCACCTCTGGCTCGTCAGCGTGGCCCGCAAACGCATCGCGCACCACTTGGCGAAACTGCGTGATCTCGACTGGTTTGGTCAAATAGTCAAACGCGCCAGCTTTGAGCGCTTGGACGGCGTTCTCAGCGGACCCGTAAGCCGTTATGACGACACAGCGCTCGCTTCGTTTTGCGGCAGTCAACTCCCGAACCAACTCGAGTCCAAGGCCGTCGGGCAGGCGCATGTCGGTCAGCACGACATCAAAAGAGGTGTGTTTCAAGATGCGCCGGGCCTCGGTGAGATCTTGCGCCACATCAACTTCATGTCCTTCGCGAGTCAGGGTGAGCTCGTAGAGGGTGCACAGATCGGGCTCGTCGTCGATCACGAGCACCCGTGCAGGCGACGCTTGCGCCAGGCGATTCGAATCATTCGGGGTTGGTTGGGACATCTTCACACCCGAGATTGTGCCCATTCAACACGAAGATCTTCGTCAAACACCGATGTTTGGCGGTCAGGGTCAGAGGGGTTGCTCGCCGACCCGCCTGGGTCCAGCGAGTCGCCATCCGCGATCAAAACCACCGCAAACTCATTGCCGTCGACACCGTTTCGTTCGTTGCGGGCATAGCCAATGCTGGCCCCGTGCCGCTCGCAAAGCTCACGGCAAATGTACAAACCCAGGCCGCTTGATCGGCTTTCTGAGCTAAAAAATGGCTCAAACAGATGCGTCTGCACGCCCGGGTCCAGCGGCGGTCCATCGCTCCACACCAACACACAAAACTGGCTAACACCGTGCACGGTTTCGACGCGAATTGCTCCGGCACGACTGGACGCAAACCGCTTGGCGTTGTCAAGCAAATTGACCAGCACTTGGCGCAAATGATCCGACTCAAACCGCACCCGAGCATCGACCCCGAGATGCACCGATAGCCGGGTATCGACGCGATTTTGTCCTGCCCATTCGTCACAAATACCGACAAGTGCCGAATGAACTTCAAGCCATACCGGGGCATCGTCTGACACCCCCCGATTCACCCTTGATACGCTCAACACCTCATCAACAATCCGCCCGAGCCGACGCCCGTTGTCATGAATGATGGTGCTCAACCGGCGATCGGCGTGCCCGACCAGCCCTTCGGCAAGCAGCGCGTTTGCCTGCGAAATGGCGGCGAGTGGATTGCGAATCTCATGCGCAACGGCCGCCGACATCCGCCCCATAGCCGCCAACTTTTCGATTCGCACGCGCGCTTCGATCTCGCGCAAGTCTTCGACAAACATCACGCACAGTGATGGCAAATGCTCGTTACTGGCTTGGGCGATGCGGGTCTTGACTTGTACACGCCGCACGACGCCGCGTGGATGCTGCAACTCCAAGGTCGCGCTTTGCTCGCCGCCGACGAAACTCTGCGCCGCCAAGCTTGCCAAACCCAGCCAAGCAGGATTGCCCGCAAGCACGAACGGTGCCGAGCGAGCCTCGGCCCCCGGCGACTCCAGCATTTGCCGCGCTGCCGGGTTCAACGAACGAACCACGCCGTTGGCATCAACCATGAGCACGCCGTCGTTGAGAGCGTCAATCACCATTTGATTGACTTGAATCTGCATTCGAACCAGCGAGTCACTGAGGCGCGCGGTGGCTTCTTCGCTGGCAAGTCGCACCGCAAGCGAGTGGGCCAGCATGGCCAAGCCGAAAAACCCGATTCCCGATACGCCGGCTTGCAAAACCGGGCCCGTAATTTCGACACCTTGGCTGCTTGCGAAATACCACGCATCGACCAGCAAAAAGATCGACACCGCCGCAGCAGTCGCCAGCGACAGCAAGCCTGAACCCAAAATCGCAGCCGTCAAAACGGGAACAGTAAAAAGTGGCGCGAAGTTGAGGCTCGCAAAATTAGCGGCGTGCAGCAGCGCAAACACAACCACATCCACGCCGATGCTTTGCGGCCACTTTGCCTCTAGGGCGCGACGAGTGGCCAGCGGCGGCGTAAACCAGCGCGTGTACGCTGCAAGCAACGCATACGCGGCACAACAAACGGCCATCGCGCTCAATGCGCCACCGCGGTTGTAAATAACCAGCGCCGACAAAGCCAATAAAGCGATTGACAGGGCCACCCGCGCACTCATGACGGTGCGCCACACCCGCAAAAACCCAGCAGATGCAGGCGTTTGACTCAGCGGGTCTAAAACCGAGTGCTCGTCGGCTCGTGCTCTGAGGTCAGCCATCGGCATGCTCAGGACTACAAAATAGTCGGTTGTTAGCGGCTACCGCCTCGGATGCAGGCACATGCAAGCCACATTTGGCGCAGGTCGCCATCTCAATGATCGGCTTGGCGCCAGCCGAACGCGGCGCAGCGCGTTCTTTTGACTTGGCCAGCGAATCACCCTTGCGCTGACTCTTCCACCACATGAATCCAAGCAACACGACGACAAATGACAGCAGGTATTTCATCGATGCAAAACGACCTCTAAAACGAAGCGCGACCCGACATAGGCGAGTAGCAGCAAAACTGAGCCAGCGAACACCATGTTGGTGGCCCTTTGGCCGCGCCAACCCAGCAATTGGCGGCCCATCAGCAAAGTCGCAAAAACGCCCCACGCCATCACCGAAAAGAGGGTCTTGTGATCCCAGCGCCAACCGTTTGACTCGCCACCAGCGCCGCCACCTTGACTCATCCACCAGCCGCCAACCAAGGTGGCACTGAGCATCACAAAGCCCAAGCCAATGAATCGAAACATCAAACGCTCAAGCCCCAACAACGGAACACCCTGTGCATGCCCCGTCCCCCGGCGCATGCCCGTGTCGGCTTGGCGCATGA
Organism: Comamonadaceae bacterium; assembly: GCA_031421855.1. Lineage (GTDB taxonomy): Bacteria > Pseudomonadota > Gammaproteobacteria > Burkholderiales > Burkholderiaceae_C > JAAFHN01. The sequence goes on along the minus strand of JANOPN010000189.1, from coordinate 9,396 downwards.
GCCAGGCATGCACCACGGCCGCGGCAAACATGCCGTACGCCGCGAGCCCCAAGGCCCAATGCATAGCCAGTGCGCCCGAGGCATCCAGCCGTTGCGGCTTCCCCGGAAAAACAACAGCGCCCACGACCGACAAGGCCGCCAACACGACCAATACCCAGCGCCCTTGAATTTTTGGGAAAACCTGCTTCTCAATCCAATACACGCTAAGCACGAGCCACGCGGTCATCGACAGCGCCGGCGCAAAACCAAAAAACACGGGAGACTGAGTCACCAAAGGAGTGGCCAAACACCCCCCGTGCAACAACCACGCCGATAACAACGCGCCCCGGTGGTGAGCCACGCCGACATCGGCCCGCCAAACCAGCAGCGCAAGGTAGCCATATGCGATGGCGGTCGCCGCCGTCAGCATGGCAATCAAGGGGCTGGTCGATACAATCATGGCTCAAGTGTAGAGCGATGCCAACCCCCGCGTTGAGTGCGTCGCGCAACGCCAATCGGCTCCCCACCCTTCGACCTCATTCAATACCCTCATCCGATCAGGATTTGCACGCAATGGCCTCCGCCCTCACTGAAAAACTGTCGCAACTTGTCAAAACCATCAGCGGGCAAGCTCGAATCACCGAGTCCAACGTCCAAGACATGTTGCGCGAGGTCCGCATGGCCTTGTTGGAGGCCGACGTCGCCCTGCCGGTCGTGCGCGACTTCATCGCCAAAGTCAAAGAAAAGGCGCTCGGCCAAGAGGTCATTGGCTCACTCAAGCCCGGCCAAGCCTTGGTCGGCGTGGTTCAACGCGAGCTCGCCGCAACCATGGGCGAAGGCGTTGCCGACTTGAACCTCGCCGCACAGCCGCCTGCCGTGATCTTGATGGCTGGCTTACAAGGCGTTGGCAAGACCACGACCACGGCCAAGCTAGCCAAGCACTTGATCGAAAAGCGCAAAAAGAAAGTGCTGACCGTCAGCGCCGACGTGTACCGACCCGCCGCCATTGAGCAGCTCAAGACCGTGACCGCACAAGCGGGTGCCGAGTGGTTTGCATCAAGCCCCGATCAAAAACCACTGGACATCGTCACCGGCGCGCTGGCCTATGCGCGCAACCACTACTTTGATGTCTTGCTGGTCGACACCGCCGGGCGATTGGCCATAGACGACGCGCTCATGGCAGAAATCAAAGGCCTGCACGCCTACTTGAACCCAATCGAGACCCTCTTTGTGGTCGACGCCATGCAGGGCCAAGACGCGGCCAACACGGCCAAGGCCTTCAAAGACGCGCTGCCCATCACCGGCGTCGTGATGACCAAGCTCGATGGCGACTCACGCGGCGGCGCCGCGTTGTCGGTGCGGCAAATCACCGGTGCGCCAATCAAGTTTGCCGGAACCAGCGAGAAAATCGACGGGCTCGAGGTGTTTGACGGCGAGCGACACGCCGGACGGATCTTGGGCATGGGTGACATCGTCGCCTTGGTCGAAGAAGTCACGAAAAACGTTGACATGGCGTCAGCCCAAAAGCTTGCAGCCAAAATGCAAAGCGGCGAAGGGTTCGATCTCAATGACTTCTTGGCTCAACTTCAGCAGATGAAACAAATGGGCGGTTTGGCCAGCATGATGGACAAACTGCCCACGCAAATGGCCGCCAAAGCCAAGGCGGGCGACATGGAGCGGGCAGAGAAAGACATGCGCCGCAAAGAAGGCATTTTGAGCAGCATGAGCGCCGCCGAGCGCAGCCGCCCGGTACTCTTGATCGACGGCAAATTCAAAGCCAGCCGCAAGCGGCGCATCGCCCAAGGCGCGGGCGTGCAAATTCAAGAAGTGAATCGCTTGCTCAACGAGTTCGACCAAATGCGCGACATGATGAAGAAAATGCGCGGCGGCGGCTTGATGAAAATGATGAAGAAACTAGGCGGCATGAAAGGCATGGCCAACATGCCAGGGATGCCGAACATGCCCGGCATGGGTGGCGGCAAGCCTTTTTAGACAGATTTAACGAATTTTCGGCACTTGGTCACCGGATTCATTGGGTTTGTTGCTATTGATACTGGAGTGAAACCAGAAATCAACTGAAGCAAAATGTGAGAACGCAAGACCCGACTACGGTGGTTTCTGCGACTTGATCCTCGCGCTTAGTAGGGGCAGTTTTCAACGCAGAGACGCAGAGGCCGCAGAGAGCTGAGAAGTTGATTGTTGAGGTTTTTTCAATGCTTTTTTGCCTGATTCGATACGTGCCTCAGATCCAAACGGCGGTCATCTAAAGCGTTGGCTGGGATCCAGTGGCTGCTTGCCCGCTAACCGATCACGCCTGGACTCCATGCCTTCGCTGGAATGACAGCCGAATATCTGAGGCAGATGTCTAATCAGGTTTTTTTGGCACTTGGTCACCGGATTCATTGGGTTTGTTGCTATGAAATTTGGATCTCAATTGTCGCAATGAAAGACCTGATCCAGCCTCCCCGCAAACGGCCATTGAGCGGGCGTTTGGCATCTCGGGTTCAGCGGTCAGTCGCGTGATCTTGGCGGCAAAAAGTACGACGGCAGTGTGACATGATGAAGAGTGAAGTGAGACTACGTACCGGAAAAATGGGAAATGGGAGACCCTCGAAGCGGGTTGGTTGGTTGCGACTTGGGCCTCGAGCTTGGTCGGGGGGCAGTTTTCAACGCAGAGACGCAGAGGCCGCAGAGAGCCCAGAAGAGGGTTACGGAGGTGTTTTCAGTGCTTTTATGGCACTTGGTCACCGGATTCATTGGGTTTGTTGCTATTGATACTGGAGTGAAGCGAGAAATCAACTGCAGCAAAATGTAGGAATGCAAGACCCGACCCCGATGGTTCATACGCTGGCGGTGGCTCGCTACGTGGTCATTTGGACCGTGTAAGCAACTCAACTAACACCGGTGGCATCGCCTCGTCTTTGACCATACCGTCGCTTGCTGGTCGAAACAGCGCGACCAAAATCGGCGCTAGTTCGTTGTCCTTGGGGGCTAAACCAGCCTCATTCAGTGCCAAGTACGTTTGCACCATGGTGACGCGCTCCCGCGCGTCACCGCCGAGATGCTGGTTGCTTAGGAAGAGCCTAACCAGTAACCGAACGCCCCAAAACATGAATGTGACCACGATCACTCCGATAAAGACCGAGACGACGCTCGGTGTCGGTTGGTTACCAAAAAAATCTCTGATTTCGCCTCTGAAGCCGAACGAGCACGCAGACAGTGTGAACATCAGCCCGATGGTGAGCAAGCCATAAAAAAAGGCGAGATTCTCGTGGCGAACCGCCTTGTCCGTCCAGTATTCAACTGGTGCCTGTAGGGCGATCTGGGTCTTAACGAGCTTTTTGAAAGCATCAAGTTCAGTTTTGCATTCATTGATTTGTTGATTCGACTCCGCTTGAGCTGAGCTGAGCCACTTTTCGAAAGCACTTTTTGCCGCTGCAGAATCGTTCGACCACTCATCAAGCACGGCCTTGGCCCTACTTGCCGTGTCACTTGTTTGGTCTTGAAGTTCTACAAGCGCGAGGCGATGCAACTTTTGTTCCTGTTCGGCTGCTTTTGCCTTTGCCGATCCGCCTTTTTGCGTGAGAGAGGCTGCGCTAAGGGCGGCCCCAAGTGCGATTCCACGGAGAGCCAGCGGCGTCCATGTGTTGGGTTGGTATGAGCTATCCCGCTTCGTTCTACTTAATGAGAAAACAGCGGCAGCTGCTCCTGACGGATCGTCTTTTGCTAGCTTACCAAGCAGTACTCCGACGCTCGAGTCAGCCGGCGGTAGTCCTAAATTGAAAAAAAGCTCAGTCGCCGATGAAGAGATGCTGGCCACCAGACGCTCTGCCGCCGTCTGGTCTCCGTCCCTCGGAAGGCTGGCCAAGTCATTGGCTGCATTAAGCAGATTACGCACGAACACCCAATAGGTACCGAGGATGTTGAATGGGTGGCCCAGATTCTGCACTGTAGAGAAAGCGGGCTGAAGATAAAGGTCTGCCTGTAGCTGAGCCCAACTAGTCAGTTGCGCAACCGTTCTTGGCTGAAATTCGTAGTCGAACCATGGCAAAACTAGTTCGGGAAAATGCTTTTTGATGTTGTTCATGATGAGTCCCTCGGCGTCAAACTTCGCGCGCTATCCTTGACCATCATAGGCTGCGTGGACATCCGCCACTGATAGTGTTCAGCGTGACCCACCTCCGACCCGCGCCAAGCGACACACCAAGCGTTGTGGTGGGGTTGACCGCCGCCGGTAACACGGCGACAACCGCAGCAGCCTTCAGCATCCCAGCCCACAGTGCATCAGTGGCTGAGGGGTGTGGGAGTCACACACGTATGAGGGTCCGATACCGTCTTGCATTGCGACAGATTTGCTTGAGTCGACGTCCTACGTCACTCCAATAGTCATAGCAACAAGCCCAATGAATACAGTGACCAAGTGCCACAAAAGCACCAAAAAAAACCAACAACCATCTTCTCAGCTCTCTGCGGCCTCTGCGTCTCTGCGTTGAAAACTGCCCCTACCAAGCGCGAGGATCACGTCAGAGGGATCATCAGGGTCGGGTCTTGATCACCACACATTTGCTTGAGTCGAAGTCCGGCTTCACTCCAATAGCCATAGCAACAAACCCAATGAATCCGGTGACCAAGTGCCATAAAAGCACTCAAAACACCCCAAAACCCTCTTCTCAGCCCTCTGCGGCCTCAGCGCCTCTGCGTTGAACGGCTCCCTGATAGGCGACCCACTCACACAAATCACCCCGCCATCACCTCAGCCCGAAGCGAATGCGGCAGCGCCTCGGTGATGCGGACATCGATCAACTGGCCGATCAGGCGCGCAAAGTTCGGGCCGCCGTCAAAATTCACGATTCGGTTGCATTCGGTTCGCGCCATCAATTGCTGCGCCACGACCACGCCCGGGGCCGCTTTATCTGGCCGACGCGAAGCGCCCTCAACCAAGACGCGCTGCACCGTGCCGACCCGGCTCGCGCTGATGCGCTGGATGTTTTCTTCAATGGTGGCTTGGAGGTGCTGCAGGCGCGCCAGTTTGACGCTGTGCGGCGTGTCGTCAGCCAAATTGGCTGCTGGGGTTCCGGGGCGTGGGCTGAAAATGAACGAAAACGATGAGTCAAATCCGATCTCGACGATCATGTCCATCAGCTTTTTGAAATCGTCATCCGTCTCGCCCGGAAACCCGACGATGAAGTCACTGCTCAAGCTGATGTCGGGGCGAACGGCACGCAGCTTTCGGATGGTGCTTTTGAACTGAAGCGAGGTGTAGCCGCGCTTCATCGCCATCAAGATTCGGTCGCTCGCGTGTTGCACGGGCAGGTGCAGATGATTCACCAGCTTGGGCACACGGGCGTAGACATCAATCAAAGCCTGCCCAAACTCATTGGGGTGGCTGGTGGTGAAGCGAATGCGCTCGATGCCTTGGATTTCTGCAACCCGTTCAATCAAGGTTGAAAAGCCACAAAGCTCTGAGCTGCCGCTTCGGTAAATTCCACGGTAGCCGTTCACGTTTTGCCCAAGCAAAGTTACTTCTTTGACGCCTTGCGTGGCCAGGTTTTGCACCTCGACCATCACGTCCTCATAAGGTCGGCTGACCTCTTCGCCGCGCGTGTACGGTACGACGCAGTAGCTGCAATATTTGGAGCAACCTTCCATGATGCTCACAAACGCGGTGGCCCCCTCAACTCGCGCTGGCGGCAAGTGATCGAACTTTTCAATCTCAGGAAAGCTGATGTCCACTTGGGCGCGCTGCTGCGTCGCCCTCGCCTTCAAGAGCTGCGGCAAGCGGTGCAAGGTTTGCGGCCCAAACACCACGTCAACATAGGGCGCGCGGTCGATGATGGCCTCGCCCTCTTGGCTGGCGACACAGCCGCCAACACCAATTAACACGCCTTTAGCCTTGAGGTGTTTCACGCGGCCCAGGTCGCTGAACACCTTTTCTTGCGCTTTTTCGCGAACGCTGCAGGTGTTAAATAGCACCAAATCCGCTTCGTCAACGTTTTGCGTGGGCTCATAGCCTTCGGCCACGCGCAAGACATCGACCATTTTGTCGGAGTCGTACTCGTTCATTTGACAACCAAACGTTTTGATGAAGACCTTTTTGGTCGGCGTGGCGAGGGTCATGCGAAAATCCAATACGCTATTATTTATATAGCAACAAAGTCAATGAATACGGAGACCAATGGTCAAAAAACCGTCAAAACGAGCCTGCAGGTGTCAAATTTGCCCGGCCAAAGCCAAAAGCGGCACAATGTGTCAACGTGGCGTGGCCGGGTTCCACTTGGGCAACTTGTCGTAGGCCGTGTCGCCGTTGTCAACAGCGGGCTTCTCAGAGCTTGAGAACCACGAATTTTTCTCGCGGTTGGCTGGGTCGGTGGGCAGCTTCACCTTGGCTTCATCGACCGTGAGCATCCACACATCGCTGATCTCGCCACCAATGCCCCGCCTGTAGTTCACAACGTAGCCCTGTCCCACCAAGTGCGATGGTGACACCACCATGTTGTCGAGGTTGCGGATGCGCGACCCCACACTGAGCCGATCAGGTTTGCCATCCATGCTGATCTCGGGCGATGTCAACACCCGCATCACGCCGCGCTTGACGTTGGCTGGAAATCGCCGCCCAACCGCGCCGTCGATGACGAGGTTGGCATCATCCGCAGCGCTGAGCACGACGCCTGAGCGGCGATCGGCATCACGCGATGACGAATCGGTTTGGGCGTTTGAGGCACCAACCAATGCCGCAAGCGCGACGGAGATCAACAGTTTGGGGGAAAGGGGCTCGACGGCCCGGCAACAGCGTTTCATGGTTTCAATCCAGAGGCTGAAGAAAAGGGTGGTGGCGCTTCACGGATTCGAACCGCGGACCTGTGGATTATGATTCCATCGCTCTAACCGACTGAGCTAAAGCGCCTTCCAAAACTCAAGCAGCGGCGCTACTCAAGACAGCCCAAAATTATACATCACTGGTGTTTAAACACCGGTTTTCGCTTGTTGACGAACGCGTCCATGCCTTCTTTTTGGTCGGTGGTCGCAAAAAGTGCATGAAACATGCGCCGCTCGAACATGATGCCGTCGGCCAAGGTGCCCTCAAACGAGCGGTTGACGCACTCTTTGGCTGCCATCACTGCAATTTGCCCAAAATCGCAAATTTGCAACGCCGCGCCCAGCGCTTCATCGGCCAGTTTGTCCAAAGTCACCACTCGGCTCACCAAACCAGCCCGTTCGGCCTCAGCCGCGTCCATCATTCGCGAGGTGAGGCACATGTCCATTGCTTTTGACTTACCCACCGCACGCGGCAAACGCTGCGTGCCACCTGCGCCGGGGATGATGCCCAGTTTGATCTCGGGTTGGCCAAACTTGGCGTTATCCGCCGCGATGATGAAGTCGCACATCATGGCCAACTCACAACCACCACCCAGCGCAAACCCGCTCACTGCGGCGATAACCGGCTTTCGAATCTTGCGGATCGTTTCCCAATTGCGGGTGATGTAGTCACCTTTGTACGCGTCGGCAAAGCTGTAAGTTGCCATCGCGCCGATGTCAGCACCGGCCGCAAACGCCTTGTCGCTGCCGGTCACGATCATGCAACCAATCGCTTCGTCGGCGTCCCAGGCCAGCAACTGCGCGCCCAGCTCATCCATGAGTTGGCCATTGAGGGCGTTGAGTTGCTTGGGTCGGTTCAAGGTGATGATGCCGACCTTGCCAGCCTCGACGCGGGCGATGATGAATTTTGGTGTCATGAAACGGGCTCCTATAGTCACTCAACTGTAACGACTCTGAGCTCGGCTAACATGTCGCGAATGAACCCTGCCACCATCCTCACAGAAGTTCGCGGCACCGTCGGCTTGGTCACACTGAACCGGCCCGCATCGCTCAACAGCTTCATCCCCGAAATGCACCACGCGCTTTGGGCCGCGCTGGACGCGCTGGAGGCCAACACGGCGATTCGCGCGGTGGTTTTCACCGGTGCGGGGCGCGGATTTTGCGCCGGGGCAGACCTGGCATCGTTCGATTTCGCGCCTGGCGACGACCTGATCGAGCGAGCCAACCCTGGCCCCACCATCGAGCAGCACTTCAACCCGACCGCCAGGCGTTTGATGCGCCTGCGCATGCCCACCCTTTGCGCCGTCAACGGCGTGGCGGCGGGCGCTGGGGCCAGTTTTGTCATGGCCTGCGACATGGCCATCGCCGCGCCAAATGCAACATTTGTTCAAGCATTCAGCAAAATCGGCTTGATCCCTGACGCTGGCGGCTCTTGGCTGCTGCCTCGGCGAGTGGGCATGGCACGCGCACTGGGCCTAGCCCTCACCGGTGACAAACTCAGTGCGGCCGACGCCAAGTCCAGCGGCTTGATTTGGGATGTCGCCGACGACCCACTCGCATCAGCCTTGGCACTCGCCGCGAAACTCGCCACCCTGCCCACACAAGCCTTGGTCGCCACGCGCACGCTTTTGCGCGACGGTGAGCAACGCAGCTTTGATGCGCAACTCGATGCCGAGCGCGACACGCAATCAATGCTCGGACGCAGCTTTGACTACATGGAGGGCGTGAATGCATTTTTGCAAAAACGCCCGGCGCAGTTTGAAGGGCGATAGGCGATGACCTCACCCACGGCCCCTGAGCTGGCGCTGGCTAGAGCTGTCGGTACCGCCATGTTTGCCAACGACATCGCATCCAAAGACACCATGGGCATGAGCCTTGAATCATGCGAACCGGGGCGGGCAGTCATGAGCATGGTCGTCAGCGACCGCCATCTGAACGGTCAAAAAATCTGCCACGGCGGCTTCATTTTCACCCTAGCCGACTCCACCTTCGCGTTTGCGTGCAACTCACGCAACCAAGTCACGGTCGCCGCGGGGTGCAGCATTGAGTTTTTGCGCCCTGCCCACCCTGGCGACGTGCTGAGCTGCCAAGGCATCGAGCAAGTCATCAACAAGCGCCATGGCATTTTTGACATGCGAGTCACCAACCAGCGCGGTGAAGTGGTGGCCTTGATGCGAGGCAAATCCACCCAAATTTCCGGCACCGTTCTGCCGTCGACCTGCCCCGAGCCTGACTGAGCCGCCCGCCATGCACCAACTTGCCCTTGACCCCATCGAGACTGCCAGCATCGCCACCTTGCGCTCGCTGCAACTCAAGCGGTTGCAGGCAACCCTGCACCACGCTTACGCGCACTCCAACGTGTACCGTGCGAAGTTTGACGCGGCTGGGGTACATCCGAGCGACTGTCGCAGCCTGACCGATTTGGCGAAGTTTCCGTTTACAACCAAATCTGATTTGCGCGACGCGTATCCATTTGGCATGTTTGCGGTGCCGCGAGAGCGAGTGGTGCGCATTCATGCGTCCAGCGGAACGACGGGCAAGCCCACGGTGGTCGGCTACACCCAAAACGACATCGACACTTGGGCTAATTTGGTGGCTCGC
>JANOPN010000188.1:0-3459 GCA_031421855.1 Comamonadaceae bacterium | reverse complement strand
CAATTTTTCTAAGGCTTTTGAGGTCTCGGACGGCACGCGCCACACACTGAGCTTGGGCAGCCGCGTGAGCTTGGTTTCAATCGCACGCCACCACACCTCGGCCGCGTGGTGAAAGCAGTACAAATGCACTTCGTCTGACTTGTTGCAGGCCTTGGTGAGCGGCTTTTCCTCGGGCTGACCCATCTCCAACCAAACGCGAATGGCACCGGTGAAGTCACACAGCACCACATCGGGCTCGTCTGGGTCAGCCAACCCGGCACCAAAGCTCAGCACGCCATCACCCGCACACACGGTTTGCAGCTTGTGGGCATGCAGCGTGAGCGCGACAAGGCGAATCATCATGCGCTCATCGGTCTCGCTGGGGTGGCGGGCCAGTGTCAGGTTGTGATCGGCGTAGTAGGCGTTGTCAATGTCAGCAATTTGGACATTGGCTTTAAAAATCGTGGATTTGATGGACATGGGAGGCGAATTGGGCTATTTTGACGAGTTATTCGCCGTTGGTCATTGATTTTATTCGCATTGGCGCTAGCAAAATCGAAGCGTTCGCTGTCAACGCACCTCTCACTCAAATGGGTACTTAACCCCGACTTGAATTCGCAACTCGTCAAGCCACTCCAAAGTTTCAACGGTCTCGGCGTGATCAATCTCGGCACACTCAATTTGCCCAGCCCGAATCGCTGCCATCGCCGCCCGAATCTCATACTCAAACCCATTCACGTCAAACCTCCGCTCCTCAAAGACCGCTGGTAAGCCGGGCCGGTGCATGACCGCGCGGGTGCTTTCCCAAAACCGATCCGACACCTCGATGTAGCCGAGCGAGCCAAGGATGTGCAAGTGGTTCGGCGCACTCGCATCGAGCGCGCAAATCATCTGCGCGCCGATCGTGTCGCCGCTGATTGAGTCAACAAAACTCATTTGCGCTTGAACGCGCTGGTCCACCCCGCTTGGCGCCAAAACCCCGTTGGCTGCGCAGCTTCGGCGCTCAGGCACGCGACCAGTGGCCTGACTCAGCGCCCAGCGAGTCAGGCTGAGGTTGTAGATGCCAATGTCGAGCAACGCGCCACCTGCCAACTCTGGTGCGTATAGGCGCGTGTTGACTGTGTCGACACTGAACGGCGCGTTAAAACAAAAACTCGAGTTCACCTGCCGAATTGACCCAATGATGCCGCTTCGCACCCACTGGCCCACAACCGAGTAAATCGGCAAAAACCGCGTCCACAGGGCTTCCATCAAAAACACCCGCTTCTGCTGCGAAATCGCAACCAATTCGCGCGCCAACGCTGCCGTTGGTACCAATGGCTTTTCGCACAGCACTGGTTTGCCCGCAAGCAAACACTGGCGGACGATGTCGCCGTGCTGGGCGTGCGGCGTGGCAACATAAATGGCGTGCACGTGCGGATCAGACAGCAGGTCCTTGAGATCAACGCAAGCCTTGATTGGGCACGGCGGTACTGCGCATCCCAAAACAGGATGCATGGCCCGGTAGGAGTCGTGCTGTGCAACAAATGCGGAAGCCCGCGCTGAGTCGCGTCCGCAAACTGCGATCAGGTTCGCCTGTGGCAACGCATGCACCGCATTGGCGAAACGGTGTGCGATCTTGCCGGGGCCAACAATGGCCCAATTGAATTCAGTCATTGGAGCGCGAAATATCACGAAGTAGTTGGCTGCCAACTGACTTTTGCCGTTGGGATGTCTATGATTCTGCCCATTAATTTGAGAACTTCATGCAGAAACACAAAAACACGGGCTTCACGCTCATCGAACTCATGATCGTCGTTGCGATCATTGGCATCTTGGCATCGGTGGCACTGCCAGCTTACCAAGACTACACCAAACGAACCAAAATGACCGAGATCACGCTCGCAGGATCGAGTTGTCGAGGAAGCGTAAGCGAGCGCTATCAGTCGGGCTCTCGCGCACCGGCGGCCGGTGGTTGGGGCTGCGAAACCAAGAGCGCAGATTCAGGCAAGTTGTCAAAGTACGTTAAAGCCATCACAACGAACGAAGACGGCGCGATCCGTGTAGAAATTCAAGGGTTTGCTGATCCACTCATCGATGACAAGTTCGTCTACATGCAGCCGCGGGACACCAACAATTCGCCGTACACGGTCGCGGCAACCATTGGCGCAACACCGGCCGTGAACATTTCAATCAACCGGTGGGCCTGCGGCTACGGCGAGAAGAAACTCGCGAAATACCTGCCGTCCTCCTGCGACACCGACTTCACTGTCGCGCCGCCCGGAGTTTTCAGCCTCGCACCGGTCTAAGGACATCAAACAGGCGAGAAAAAACCGCCTAAAGTGTCAACTCGGCGGACTTTGGCAACTCAAGTGGGCGAAAGGCGTTCGCATGCAGTGGCGGAAGCTGTGAGATTCGAACTCACGGGGGACTCACATCCCCGGCAGTTTTCAAGACTGCTGGTTTAAACCGCTCACCCAAGCTTCCGCGGCAAACCAAATTTTACCCGATACCAAGCATCGACCCGCCGCACGATAACTAAATATAGCGGCTGACGCGCGCCACAAAGCCCCGCGCCGATTACTGGCACGGGCCTTAGGTCAAGGCTTCCTGGTTCCTGTCACAACGACTTCGACTCGGCGGTTCGGCAACAAGCACTCTTGTAGCTCGGCAGTCGAGCGAAACTTTGCTTTCGTGCACGCTTCAATCTGGATGGTGTCGGCTTTGAAGTCGGACGAAATCAATGCGCCGTTGACACCGGCAGCGACCATGTACTCTTTGATTAGGCTGACTCGGTCTTTGGACAAATCGACGTTGTAGTTCGTTTTTCCAGTACCGTTCAAACGATCAGCATGGCCAGTCAACTTAATTGAAGCAACGCTAACCGAACCTGACTTAACTTGCGCGATCAAAGTGTCGAGCTGATCTTTGGTGTACGGCCGAACATTGGGCATGTCACGTCGGTCAAAGTTGAACAAGACGTTCGCCGCAAGGGTGACGGGGATCATGGCTGGTGCTGGCGCGACTACATGGTTAACAATAGGCGCGACCACTGGGACTGCAACTGCAACTGCAACTGCAACTGTAGCCGGTACCGGAGTCACCGCGACAGAAACGGGCGCAATACAAGCCTCGGCTGCGCGTTGAGCGTCTCCAATCAAATCTTCAGCAATCTGAACGTACGGCTTTGCGTGACGCCACTGCTGCTGATTGAACTCATTGCCAGCATGAACCAATTCAACTTCGGCACATGCAGTCTTTTGCTCGGCACAGCGCCACCCCGGGTGGCTTTTGAGCTTTGTCGCTGCGTCCCAAAGGTCTTGACGCAACTTTGCAGCGCCATTGACAAGGGGCGTGTCCATAGAAACAGGCTTCGAAGACTCCATGTCCTTAATTGTCGAGTACCGGACGATTGTATAGACCCTAAGCGATACTCCTTGTTCATGGCGCGGTCTGTCATGCGGGGTTTGATTGCTACTTTCGAGGGTTAACCCGTTTTTG
>JANOPN010000187.1:0-3124 GCA_031421855.1 Comamonadaceae bacterium | reverse complement strand
GCTTTGTCAGACAACTCGCTGCCATCGGTGGCAATCAAAATGCGCTTGTACATGCTGAAACTCCTTGAAAGTGAGGTCTCTAGCGTACGAAGTTAAGCCGTGATTGGCATTGATCCACATCAATGAAGTCAGCGGTTTGTGCGGCGTTTTGAGGCGCGACTGCGGATTGACCTTGCTATCGAACTGTAAAAAATGATAGCAACAAACCCAATAAATCCGGAGACCAAGTGCCAAAATGTCGTCGAAAACCGATAGATTCGCGGTTTTCAGCCAAATTGGGCCCCTATCGCAACCCGCTCGCGATGACGGCGGCGTTGTCCGAGCCTGATGCGCCGAACAGTTGCTCGCGCAGCACAGCGAGTTGGTCGCGGACGCGGGCGGCTTTTTCGAACTCCAGCCCTTTAGCGTGCTCAAACATTTGTTTCTCCAGTCGTTTGATCTCTTTGCCAAGGTCTTTTTCGCTCATGTCTTCTACGCTGGCGCGCTGAAGTTCTTGTTGCTCTTTCTCTTTGGAGGCTTTTTCGCTGAATACCCCGTCGATCAAGTCGCGCACCTTTTTGACGATGCTGCGGGGCACGATGCCGTTGGCTTCGTTGAATGCCAACTGTTTGTTGCGTCGCCGCTCGGTCTCGCCGATGGCTCGTGTCATGCTGTCGGTCATTTTGTCGGCGTACAAAATGGCTTGCCCATTGAGGTTGCGGGCGGCGCGGCCGATGGTTTGGATGAGGCTGCGCTCAGAGCGCAAAAACCCTTCTTTGTCGGCGTCCAAAATCGCCACCAAGGACACCTCGGGGATGTCCAGCCCTTCGCGCAGCAAATTGATGCCAACCAAGACATCAAAAAGCCCGAGCCGAAGGTCGCGCAAGATTTCGACGCGCTCCACGGTGTCGATGTCGCTGTGAAGGTAGCGCACTTTCACGCCGTTGTCGCTCAAGTAGTCTGTGAGCTGCTCAGACATGCGTTTGGTGAGCGTGGTGATGAGCACGCGCTCTTGTTTGTCAACGCGAATGCGAATCTCTTGGAGCACGTCGTCGACTTGATGGGTCGCTGGGCGAACGATGACAACGGGGTCGACCAAGCCTGTGGGGCGCACGAGCTGCTCGACGACTTGACCGGCGTGCTCACGCTCATAGTTCGCTGGCGTGGCTGACACAAAGATCGCTTGGCGGACTTTGCCTTCAAACTCGTCAAAGCGCAGTGGCCGGTTGTCTAGCGCGCTGGGTAGGCGAAAGCCGTATTCAACGAGCGTGGTTTTGCGGGAGCGGTCGCCGTTGTACATGCCGCCAAATTGCCCGATCAAGACGTGGCTCTCGTCCATGAACATGATGCTGTCTTTGGGCATGTAGTCGCACAGGGTTGAGGGCGGGCTGCCTGGCGCAGCGCCCGAGAGGTGGCGCGTGTAGTTTTCAATGCCTTTGCAGTGGCCGACTTCGGTGAGCATTTCAAGGTCAAACCGGGTTCGCTGCTCGATGCGCTGGGCCTCAACCAGTTTGCCCTCAGAGACGAACTGCTTGACGCGATCAGCCAGCTCGAGCTTGATGGTTTCGATGGCAGCGACGACGCGGTCGCGTGGGGTGACGTAGTGGCTGCTGGGGTAGATGGTGAAGCGCGGGATTTTTTGGCGCACTCGGCCAGTGAGCGGATCAAAGAGGCTGATGCTTTCCAGCTCGTCGTCAAATAACTCCAGGCGCACGGCGAGTTCGGAGTGTTCGGCCGGGAAAATATCAATCGTGTCGCCGCGCACCCGAAATTTGCCGCGCGAAAACTCGACATCGTTGCGTTCGTATTGCATGCGAATGAGCTGGATGATGGCGTCGCGCTGGCCTAAGCGGTCGCCCGCGCGCACGGTCATGATCATTTGGTGGTAGCTCTCAGGCTCGCCGATGCCATAGATGGCAGAGACCGAGGCGACGATCACGACGTCGCGCCGCTCCAAAATGCTTTTGGTGCAGCTCAAGCGCATTTGCTCGATGTGTTCGTTGATGGCACTGTCTTTTTCAATGAACATGTCGCGCTGAGGCACATACGCTTCGGGCTGGTAGTAGTCGTAATAGCTCACGAAATACTCGACCGCGTTTTTAGGGAAAAACTCGCGAAACTCGCTGTACAGCTGGGCCGCCAGGGTTTTGTTGTGCGCAAACACGATGGCCGGGCGACCCAATCGTGCAATGACGTTGGCCATGGTGAAGGTTTTGCCCGAGCCCGTCACGCCCAGCAGGGTTTGAAACACTTCGCCGTTGTGGACGCCTTCGACCAGTTGGTCAATGGCGGCGGGCTGGTCGCCTGCGGGCGGGTAGGGCTGGAACAACTCGAATGGTGAGTTGGGGAAATTCACGAATTGGCCGGCGGCAAGCTCAGAAATGGGCCCCGACATGGGCCCTGACTTGGGCGCATCAACAACGGTGGACATGGCTTCTTGTGATTTCGACATAGGGTTGTTGCTAGTGACGGATGGAGCGCGGCGTAAAATGCAGGCCAGCCGAGCAGGGTAACCGATCCCTGTATTTTTGTCCAGTTTTGGACTGTGGTTTTATCTGAAAAACGCCCATCATGAGCTTATTTGACGCGGTTGAACTCGCCCCACGTGACCCGATTCTTGGCATCACCGAGCAATTTAACGCAGACACCAACCCCGCGAAGGTCAACTTAGGTGTGGGCGTGTACTTTGATGCGCTTGGCAAGTTGCCGCTGCTCAAATGCGTGCAAATGGCCGAGGCCCAGATGGCCGCTGCGCCCAAGCCGCGCGGCTACTTGCCGATTGACGGCATTGCAGCCTATGACGCGGCCGTTAAAAGCTTGGTGTTTGGCGTGGGCAGCGAAATCGTTGCCAGCGGGCGCGTCGCAACCGTGCAAGCCATCGGCGGAACCGGCGGCTTGAAGGTTGGCGCGGATTTCTTAAAACGCGTGAGCCCAAATGCCGCTGTGTTGATCTCAGACCCCAGCTGGGAAAACCACCGCGCGCTGTTCACACAGGCGGGGTTCGTGGTGGAGAGCTACGCGTACTACGACGCGGCCAAGCGTGGCGTGAATTTCGAGGGCATGAAGGCGGCGTTAAACGCCGCCGCACCAGGGACCATTGTTGTGTTGCACGCGTGTTGCCACAACCCAACCGGTTACGACTTGA
>JANOPN010000186.1:0-5517 GCA_031421855.1 Comamonadaceae bacterium | reverse complement strand
CGGAAATTCGACGCGGCTTTACCAAAGACAATTGCGAAGAGCTTAGAGTTGCAATCAATGATGCCGGTGAAGAAATTTGTGCTGATATCGAGCGAACCGCTCAACCCTCTTGGCCGATGGATCAAATTAAAAATTTCCTTTGCTCGTATAAAACCAATTTAATACCTTGCTCGGCATTGATTGGAAACAAAATACTTTTGACGATTGCGAAATATCTTTTTTCACAAGGCCTACTGGGCTACGCTCAAGTTAGGACGGGTTCATCAGAAAATAAAATTGTCTTTCTTACTGGATATGATGCCATGAAGATCCGCACAGATCTTCCTACAGCACGATGGTATGCACTTCACCCTGTTCTCTATGGGACGCTCAAATCATTGCACGGCACAGCGGTGAGCAACGGATATAAGAGTAATAGCAACTTTATAGTGGGTGCGTTGCAAATTGTGGGGAGCATTCCTATTCTTAGCGTCGCCTCAAATGAACGAGCACATGGATTTTTGAGAATTACTGGAAGTCGTATTGAAACCTATGACATACGGGCAGCAGCTCAACTATTCTTGGCTTTTTCAATCGCGATGATCGCGTGCACTAGACTTAAATCTTTTTGTTGGCGCTCAATATCTCAGCTGATTGAACATCCTGATTGTGATCGAGGAATAAAGTCACTTTTTGATGCGTGCGCAGCGCGTGGTGGTTTCGATCACATGATTGCGAAATCGGACAGATCTACTTTGGATCTGGCTAACGGTATCATTGGTCGAGCTTTTGAAAGTGTTTGGGCACGGGATGGCACGCCGCGTGCCGTTCGATTGTCATTATTGGGATCTGACGATGTAGCCCACGCAGACCTGGACCCCGCTTATGTCGACCAATTGGCTGATCTTCAAAGCGTGGTTCCATCAAGATATCGTGAACAGACACCCACACCGCCTAAGGGGTATTGGCCAATTGTTTCACTGGTAGGAGTTGAACTAGAAGAAGTTGAACACTTTTGTCAATGGAGGCCCGCCTAATTATCTAGCCAACAAAGCCACATTCCCACCAGCTGTCGTGGTGTTGACTGTGACGGTTTGCTCGGCGCAAAATGAGCGGAATTAGGGTCAAGAGCGGAATTGGTGAAGTCTTGAATTGCGGCTATTTTTACCCAAATTTCATAGCAACAAACCCAACGAATCCTGTGACCAGAGGCACAAAAAGACATCGAAATCGCCCGAAAACCCTCTGCTCAGCCCTCTGCGGCCTCAGCGCCTCTGCGTTGAACTGTTCCTGCGAAATCTGGGGTCCTGCGAAATCTGCGGAAAGCCAGAATCGGGTCCCAAATCTGAAGGGTCGTGCTGCGGGGGGTGTCCCCGTCAACGCTGTCGTGTGATGCATCATCGCGTTGATGCATCGAATCAGGTGTTTGTGATCGACTTAGGACTGATGTAAGACCCGTTGCTGCGCTCAATGGGTGTACTTTTTACCGATGTGCGGCAAAATCGTGTGCATGCATGCGAACACCCCGATCTCGAGCGATGGCGACCTTGGCGCGTTGTGGCCTCAGGCTTACAGCGAGTTGCGGGGTGTGGCCGCGCGGCTGCTCAGCCAAGAGCGCGGCGGGCACACCCTGGCGGCCACGGCGTTGGTCAACGAAGCCTATTTGCGTCTCAACGCCAGCGGCCAGCCCACGCCAGTGGTTGATCGCAAGCACTTCTTTGCCCTTGCCGCCCGCGTGATGCGCAACATTTTGGTCGACTACGCCCACGCCCGGGCGGCAGACAAGCGCGGCGCGCTGGCCACGCATGTGACGCTGTCGCAAGCCGTTGATTTGGCCGGTGTCAGCGCCGACGCAGCCGACGTGCTCGCCGTGCACCGCGCCCTGGAAAAACTCATCGCCATCGACGCCAGAGCAGCCAAAGTCACCGAGCTCAAGGTGTTTGGCGGGCTTGAAGTCGGCGAAATCGCCGATGTTTTGGCCGTGAGCGAGCCCACCGTCAAACGCGATTGGTTGTTTGCCCGAACTTGGCTCGCACGCGAATTGACCGCGTGATCCGCAAGCGGGGCTTTTCTCGCTTTTCTAACAGGACCTACTGAACGCCGCTGGGGCGGTTTTGCGTGAGTCCTAACTAAAAACACGCGCTTTTCATGACCACCACGCTCGCCGCAACCATGCCGTTTGACCAAGAACTCTTGAAGTCCCAGCTCGCCGACTTGGTCGACATGTCGGGCCAAGAACAGTCGCAGCGCTTGAGCTCACTGGACGCGACCCACCCGCAAGAAGCCAGGCAACTGCGCTCCTTGCTGGGTTTTGTCGCCAACACAGCACCCAATTTACGCTCGCCGGGTGCGCTCTTGGGGCAAATGAATCAAGCGTCTTTGCCCAGCCAAATTGGCCCGTGGGAGGTGCTGGGGGAGTTGGGGCGCGGTGGCATGGGCGTGGTGTTGCGTGCCAAACGAAGCGACGGCGTGTTTGACAAACAGGTGGCCATCAAGGTGTTGCCCCCCGTTTTATCGGGCGGCGAAGCGGGCGAGCGCTTTGTTCAAGAGGCGCGGTTGCTTGCGCCGCTGGACCATCCGCACATTGCGCGTTTGATGGACGCGGGCGTGTCCCAAGGTTGCGCCTACTTTGTCATGGACTTGGTCGAAGGCATCACCCTGACGGCGCACGCCAAGCCTTTGCCGCTCAAGAGCCGATTGACGCTTTTTTTGCAATTGTGTTCGGCGGTGGGTTTTGCACACGGGCGGCTTTTGGTTCACCGAGACATCAAGCCCGCCAATGTGTTGGTTGATGCACTGGGGCAGGTTCGCCTGCTTGACTTTGGCATTGCCAAGCTGTTGAGCCAAAACGAGGCAACCCTCAACGCGCAGGCCAGTGGTCAGGCGGCTGCGTTCACCCCCGCGTATGCAAGCCCCGAGCAACTGACGGGTGAACCCGCAGCCGTGACCAGTGATGTCTTCAGTTTGGGTGTCTTGCTTTATGAGCTTTGCACGGGCGAGCACCCCTATTTGGCCAGTGGCGGCGAGACAGCCCGCCAAACCGCCGCCACCATGTTTGCGATTTTGGAGCGTAACCCCGCACGGGAGCCCTTGCACCGCTCGGGCGTGTCGTTTGATTTGCAATCCGTCATTTTGAAGGCGCTGGAGAAAGATCCTGCTCGCCGCTACAGCTCGGTCGACGCCTTGTCGGCCGATGTGGAGGCCTTCATGGCGGGTATGCCGGTTAAAGCTCAGCCAGCAACTTGGCGCTACCAAGCATCTCGCTTTGTGGCGCGTCACCGTGGAGCGGTTAGCGCGGCAGCCATCACCTCGGCCACGATCTTGGGACTGAGTGGCTGGTCACTCTACAGCGCCCAAATCGCACGCGAACAATCGGCATTGGCTCAAAAAAGACTGGTTGCCGTGCGCGAAATCGCCAACAAGGTGGTGTTTGATTACAACCGCGCCTTAGAGCCGATCAGCGGCACGCTGGAGGTGCGCAAATTGCTGGTGAGCGACGCTTTGGGTTATTTGGCGGCGCAGCAAAGCGATGCCGGTGACGACCTCGCGCTTGGAGCCGAGATTGCGAGAGGCTACGAGGCGGTGGGCGATGTGCAAGGGCGGGGCGTGACCAAGGGGAATTTGGGCGAGCTTGCAGCGGCTGGCAACAGCTACAGCAAGGCCTTGGAAATTCGCCAAGCCATTTGTGCGCAAAGCCCCAAACTCAGCGTTAGAGGCGATGAGGCCGTCACCGTGCCCGCTTGCGCGGCGCTCGCCAACGCCTTGGCACGACAAGGCGACAACCAGTTCTCGCGCGGCCAACTGGCCCCTGCGATCGCGAGTTTTGAACAGGCCCGAGCCGCGAATGCCCGCGTTTTGGCATCTGACCAAGCTTGGTCTGTGGCCGAGCTTGACGCAGTAACCGCCAGCCAGTTTTTAGTGACTTCCAAAATCGCCGGGCTCAGCACGCGCCAAACCGGTGACGACTTCGCAAAAGGCCTGCCGATGGCGGTTGAGCAGTTGGCCCTAGCCAAGAAAATGGCCCTGGGCGCGGTTAAGGGCGCGCACAAGGGCGGTGACGACTCAAGTGCCCAGAGCAGGCTTCGCGACTCGCATGATTTTTTGGCTTATCGCTTGCTGGCGGCTGGGCAGGCGCAGGCCGCTCGCGTCGAAATTGACCAAGCGGTTGAACTCGCACGCCTGGGTTTTAAGCGAGCGGCTAACGCGGACACCGCCATCGCCTTGGCATCGTCCTTGTCGAACCAAGCGGAGATCACGGCACATTTGTTGCAGTTTGACGCGGCTGAGGCCAGCGCCTTGGCGTCTTTGGAGCTCATGCGAAGCTGGCATTTGGCCGACCCCAAAAACGCGTTTGTCCGAGCGCGCTACGCCAACATTGGCGCGCGAACCGGGCATGCACTGAATTTGATCGGCTCGCGGCTCAGCCATGCCACCGCTTTGCGGCTATTGACCCAGGTTGCACAAGCCAGCAGCACGTTCACACCGACCGATGGCGTGTTTTGGGTACAACATCAGCGGGTTTTGACCGAGGGTGTCGCCACAGCCTTGGCTCTGGGTGACTTGCCACTCGTCAAGCGTCAACTGCCGCTGTTGCCCAACCCGCCAGCCAATGCCAACCCTCGCGCGGCCTTGGACGCGGCGCCTGCGCAGTTGCTGCGTGCCAAGTGGGCCGAGCAGTCCGGTGAATTGGCCCAAGTCAGCGCGCCATTTGAATTGGCCTACAAAGCCTTGCAGTTGCAGGCGCAGCAAACACCAGCCAACGCGAGTGGCTTGGCGGCTTTGGCGAGCGCCTGCCGCTGGGCGACAACCAGCAAGGCACTTGCGGCTCAGCGCGGCGAGTACGCCGAGTGCGCAGCCAAGGCAGTCAAAGCCTTGCAGCAGGCCAATGCCTTGACGCCGCTAGCAAGACAACAGTTAGTGAAAAGCTGAATTGTCGTGATCTCTACCGAGTGGTTTTGCCGCTTTAGACAGTGAGGGGCAAGAAATGTTCGGGCCTCATGTTGAAACCCAGGAGTTGTCATGTCGAAATTGCTATCCATTGTTGTTGCTGCCGCTGTTGCCGTTTTGAGTTCGGGTCTGGCACCCGTCACGGCGTCAAATGCCGAGGCCAAGACATCAAACCAAATCAAAAACGAGAACAAAGGCAAGGCCGCCAAGGCCAAGACTGCTGCCAAGAGCGCCGCGCGCAAAAGCAAGAAATAAACTTTGTACGTCCAGTTTTCGCTGTCACGCGTCAGCTGGCCTGGGCTGCCGGTCGGTTGATCGGTGGCCCAGTGCTTGCCCCAGCTGCGCTCGCCGCTGCGGCGCAGCGTGCAACGCCAAAGAGCCTCATTTCGTTGTCGTGGGCTGCTCAGTGCGCAGGCGCACTCAAAGGCCTTTTTGGTCGCTGAGCGATGGATTTGGTGACTTTTTGGCACTTGGTCTCCGGATTCATTGGGTTTGTTGCTATGATTTTATTTGGATAGGCTGAGCGCTGCAACGCAGATGGGGCGGTTTTGCGTCATTCCTGACGTAACCTACGCGCTTGCTTGGGCGACT
>JANOPN010000185.1:0-2338 GCA_031421855.1 Comamonadaceae bacterium | reverse complement strand
GCGATGGTTACAGTTGCGACGTTGCCGCTTTCATCGGCAATCAGTACGGCTTTGTCTTTCATCGTCGCCGTTAAGCTGCCGCCCGCTACGGTTTTTAACCGTCGCTTTGCCGCCGCTGTCGCTGATCATTTTTACCCGCGTTGCGGCGTAAACTTTGCCCGCGACCACGTGGTAGGTCAGCACTTTGGTCAAAGTGCCTTTGTTTTCTGGTTTCAGCAACGTGGCTACCGTGCCTGCAGGCAGCGCGGCAAAGGCAGAGTTAGTCGGCGCAAACACCGTAAACGGGCCAGCGCTTTTGAGTGTCTCAACCAATCCGGCGGCTTTTACAGCGGCCACCAACGTGGTGTGGTCTTTGGAATTAACGGCGTTTTGCTGGGGCTGGTTGATCAAGCCCTAGCAAGTTTGACTACCACCGACAACCCCGGATGCGCGTTGCAAATCGAGCAATCACCGCCGTGGGCTTGAGCCACCAGCTTGCAAAGGTACAAACCCAGGCCAACACCACCCGCGCTGCGGGTACGCGCGGTGTCAAGGCGGAAGAAGGGTTCGGCCATGCGCAACAATTGGTCTTCGGGCACACCCGCGCCAAAGTCACGGACCTCGATCTCAACGCCGCCGTTTTCTATTGGTCGCAGCTGCAGTGTTGGCGCTTGAGCGGCCTCAGGGCTGTGGCGCAGGGCGTTGTCGAGCAAGTTGCGGATCAGCAGACGAACGCGCGTGGCGTCGACTGAAATGGGTGCCATTTCGGCCTTTGCCGTAAGTTGCACATGAACCGCTGCGGGGTGCCGCGATTGCAATTCTGCAATCACATCTTGAGCGAGGGCGCTCAAATCGGTGGGCTCGCGGTGCAAGGCTGCATGCTGTTTGCCAGCGAGCCGCTCGCTTTCCAACAAATCGCTGATCAGGCTCGCCATTTCCTGCAAATCGCGCGTCAGCGCGTCGCGCTGCGGAGCCACTTCGGGCGTTTCGGGCAGTAGCTCTGTGTTGAGGCGGGCGCGAGTCAAGGGGCTGCGCAGTTCATGGCTAATGGCAAGCAGCAGCGCGCGCTTGGCGTCGAGCATTTGCGCAATGTCTTGGCTCATGGTGTTCATCACAACGGCCAGCTGGCCGAGTTCGTCCGGTCGTCTCTTTTGATTAACGTCGATTGGTTCGCTGAAGTTGCCAGCACCAAAGCGCTTGGCGCCCGCACCAATGGCGTCTAGCGGGCGCAGCAGGCGGCGCACATATAGCCATGCCAGCAGCGTTACCAACAGCAAGGCACCAATGGCCATGCCAAAATTGTTGGACTTGCGCTGAAAGCTGGCCTCGTCGATGCCGAAAACGATGGTGTGGCCATCGGCCGTGGTGCGCCGCAAAATGGTTTGCCCGTTTTGATCACCGCCCCAATAATCGCGCTGCCGGTAGATCGCGGATTGGCCAGGGTGGGATTCCCACTGCACGCTGGGGCCTTGGATGTGAACCTTCAAGGGTAATCGGTTGGTAAGCGCTTTGGCCAAAGCCACTTGTGGCGTAGGCCCGCCGCCGGTCACTTCTTTGGCCAAACGGTCAACATAATCCATCACCACTGGCCGCGCGGTTTCTTTCCAGCCAAGCGTGAAAGCTCTTTGAGCCCCCAAAATGAACACGCCGGTCATCGCCACCGCCAGCAGCAGAAAAACCAGCACTAGGCGCAGCTTGATGGAGTGCGCCACAGCGTGCACGAAGCGCTTGGCCCACGGATCCTTCGAAGCTGGCATCGGCGCAGCGATCATGGCACCGCGCGGCGCAAAGCTAATGAGTAGCCAGCATTGCGCAGCGTTTTGATGCAATCCAAGGGCTCGAGCTTTTTGCGCAGGCGGCTGACGACGATGTCGACCGCGCGCGTGTAAAGATCGGCCTCGTGGCCACGCAGCTGATTCAAAATGTCGTCGCGCTTGTGCACCCTGCCGGGTTCTTTGGCCAGCAGCAGCAACAACTCAAACTCAGTGCCGGTGAGATCGACCACCTCGCCCAAGCGCAGTACTTCGCGTCGGTCACTATCGATGGTCAAGCCCTCAAACCGCAAAGGCAGTAGTGGCGGCCCGATACCCAGCACTGCCGCCCCCGCCAGTGCCTGCGCTTTGTATTGCCGGCGCAACACCGTTTGTAGCCTAGCGACCAGTTCTCGAGGCTCAAACGGTTTGGGCAAATAATCGTCAGCGCCAAGCTCCAGCCCTACCACCCGGTCGGTCAACTCGCCTCTGGCAGTGAGCATGATGATTGGGATATCGCTGCTGCGCCGAATCGTGCGGCACAGCTCGAAGCCGTCCATTTCGGGCAGCATCACATCAAGAATCGCTGCGTCAAAGCCGCCTGAAGC
>JANOPN010000184.1:0-6938 GCA_031421855.1 Comamonadaceae bacterium | reverse complement strand
CCATGCTGATCAACCGTCACCACGACGTTGGAGTCGGCAATTTTGAGTCGCTTGGCGGTGCTTTGCATGATGCGAATATTGGCTTGATGCGGGATCAACCAATCCACGTCCGCCTCGGTTTTGCCCGCTTTTGCAAGCACCGACCGCGCGACATCGGCCAACACACCAACTGCCAGCTTGAATACGGCCTGTCCGTCCATCACCAGTAGGGGAGAGCCCGTGACTTGCCCACCCGCGACCGTGCCCGGCGTGCACAAGATGCCAACGTGGGCACCATCTGCATGTAATTCGGTGGCTAATATCCCTGTTTCATCAGACGCTTCTAGTACCACGGCACCCGCGCCGTCTCCGAACAAAACACAGGTTGTGCGATCTTTGAAATCTAAAATTCGACTGAAAAGCTCGGTGCCAACCACCAAGGCTCGCTTGGCGGCACCGGTTTTGATCAAGCTATCCGCAACCGTCAACGCGTAGATAAACCCACTGCACACAGCTTGAACATCAAACGCAGCACCTCCTGCCGCGTTTGAGCCCGTGATTTGGCTCAGTTTGTGTTGCAAGATGGTCGCAGTAGACGGAAACACCATGTCGGGGGTCGATGTCGCACAAATGATCAAATCAACGTCACTGGCCGTGCACTTAGCCGCGTCTAACGCACGCAAACACGCTTGCAACGCCAGGTCACTGGCATGTTGGTCAGCTGCAGCAAAGTGCCGTGCTTTGATGCCCGTGCGCTCGATGATCCATTCATCACTGGTCTCAACGCCGTCGGCGGCAAGCAACTCGGCCAACAGTTGGTTGCTGAGGCGGCGCTCGGGTAAGTAGCTGCCGGTCCCAACGATCCGAGAAAAACGAGATGTCATGGCGTGCGCACGATCAAAAGAGTCGAAACCCGAAGTCTATCTCGGGCTAGCCTCACGGATTGGCGTCTGCCATCACCGAAGCAGCCCTGGCCATTCGCGAGCGCAATTGCTCAGCAAGGCCATTTTGTGCGGCGTCGTGCGCTCGGTTCAGCGCTTGCTCAAACGAAAACGCATCGGCCGAGCCGTGGCTCTTGAACACCAAGCCTCGCAAGCCCAATAAGGCCGCACCGTTGTAGCGGCGGTGGTCAACTCGCGCCTTCAGCGCGTTCAACGCAGGAAGCGCTAACCAAGCGGCAGCCTTCGTGAATATGTTTCGGCTCAATTCTTGGCGCAAAAAACTTCCGATCATGGTCGCTACGCCTTCGCTGGATTTCAGCGCCACATTGCCGACGAATCCGTCGCAGACGACCACATCGGTGCTGCCTTTGAATATGTCGTTTCCCTCTACGTTGCCATGGAAATTGATTGCGCCAGCGCTACCTGCAACGCGAAGCAATTCAGCGGCTTGCTTGATGGTGTCATTGCCTTTGATAACTTCTTCACCGATGTTTAACAAACCAACGGTTGGTGATGGGTTTGCACCCAAGACTTGCGCCAAGGCCGACCCCATGATGGCAAACTGAAGCAGGTGTTCGGGGGTGCAATCGACATTTGCACCTAAATCAAGCACGGTGGTGACGCCACCCTTGATGTTGGGTAGTTGCGACGCAATCGCAGGGCGATCAATGCCCTCCTCGGTTTTCAACACATATCGAGCAATTGCCATCAGCGCGCCCGTGTTACCAGCAGACACTGCGGCCTGGGCGCGACCGTCTTTTACAGCGGCAATTGCTAGCCGCATCGATGAGTCTTTTTTCTTGCGCATGGCGATCTCAACCGGATCGTCCATCAACACGACCTCGGACGCCGCAACCACCTCGGAGCGCGGCAGGTGACCAACCATGGGGTTCAACACATCCGGCAGGCCAACGAGCAACAGATGCGCGTGAGGATGAGCGCGTAAAAACGCTTCGGCCGCCGGAATCGTACTGGTCACGCCATGGTCTCCACCCATGCAATCAACCGCAAGCGTAATCATCTATCCCCCAACCACGGCTCAATTGACGATATCATCACACGAACGACAAAGCCCGCTCACGCACACAAAAAAGCAGGTGCAAGGCGGGCAGTTTCCCAAGTTCGCCAATGAGTTCATTGACGCCTCAAGAGGATGCATGAGGTTACAAAACGCTCCGCTGCGACAGACACCGAAGTCCGGCACGCATTGGAGCGGCTTGGAGACGTTACTCAGCAGAACCTTCGTTCTTGGTTTTGAGCACTTGACGACCACGATAAAAGCCGTTTGGGCTGATGTGGTGACGCAAGTGGTTTTCACCGGTTGTTGGCTCAACAGCCAGACCTGGCAAACCGAGGCCGTAGTGTGAACGATGCATGCCGCGCTTAGACGGCGATTTTTTGTTTTGTTGAACAGCCATGAAGGACTCCAAAATTTGCTGCCTATGCCATCCGCAAACCCAAAAATCAGGGGCGGACACTCACACAACGGCAGTCAATGAAACAGAAGATTCGCTTCAAAAACTCTTTTGGCAGGCAAACCAGCCAGTCAAAAGATCAATGCCAACTCAAAATACCGAGTGGCGCGCTCTCAGCGAAGTCTTAGATTATAGCTCAGCCAACGCTTGCGTCAGCTGCTTTGGGTTTGCGAACAGCGAGCCGATCAATCAAACCATTCAAATTCGATAGGGACATGAGGTGCGCGTAAAGCCAACTCAACTCGCCAGAGCGGAAAAATTCGACCGCTTGTGAGTCCGTGATTTCAAGCAGTTTGCGCTCGTCGACGACTTGCAACCCATTCACCAAATAACTGGAACCATCCACCAGTTCCGCCTTGGCATTCATCTCGACCAACAAGTCGAGCTCGACAAGCCGCGCGCAAAAGCGGTCCGTGCGCATGTGTTCAATCTGATATCGATTCAGAAAATCAAGCGCATTTTGCAAAAAAGCCGTGTTCGTGCCATCGGCGTCGAAAAGTGGTTCGCCCTCTTTGTCGTTGAATCCAGCATAGGCGGTATCAATGCACACACCCATTTGCTGGCCGGGTAGCTCCGCCAAAACAAACGGATAGCGCCGAACAAACGCAGGTATGTACTTGCCAGCCCAGCTGGCGCCTTCGTCAACGAACAGATTTTCACCGTCGCGCAAGCCCAACATCGCAACCGGTACGACCTTGCCGCCACCCATGCTGGTGAACACGATGGGGTACTCCTTGCACGCATCGGTGAACTCAACGCCGGCCAGATAAAGCGAATTGGCCTTATTGGAGAAAGCATAGTCTTTGATCGGCGCGATGCGTTTCGCCCGAAAGAGCTCGCGGTTAAGAAGTTCGGGACGTGTGTAGAACGACATTTTTTACCTCAGACTGTGTTGGCGAGGATTGTGGCTCAAGTCGGGAATCGCGCTTGGGAATCACCGACGCCGCTGACAAACGATCCATAGCGTTCGAGCCATTTTTCCAACGTGATGACGTTTAGGACATCCTTATAAGAAACTGTCGAATCGCCGTCGACAAATCGCGAATACAGCGAACGAAACTTGTGCTCGTCAACCAATCCTAAATCCACGCATTGCATCCGGCTAGAAAGCATGTCGCCGATCAAGGGGCGAAACTCGTGTCGCAACCATTGCTCCTCGGGAATATTGAACCCTTTTTTGTCGCGCCTCCAAGCGATCGACGAGGGCAAAAGGCCGCGCATGGCCTCTCGAAGTGGCCATTTCGGCCAGCCATGGTTGACCTTTTGTCGGGGTGGGGTTTTTGCCAATATCTCAACAACGCGATGATCCAAAAACGGCAATCTGATCTCTCGCCCGAATGACATGCTGCTGCGATCCTCGGAGTGAAGCAACATCGGCAACGACAACGCGGCAATGTCACGAGCTTCGCGTACGGCATATCCCGCACTCGCACCCGAGTCAACCAGCCTCGCCGCCCTCAGAGCCGGCCCAATCACTGATGCCGCACGCCCGGACAGCATCAGCAGCCAACTGGGGAGGTAGCGCTTGGCTTCAGACAGCCGAAACTCAGGCAAAACGGTGCCATTCGCGAAACACATCCAAAGCAAGCGACAAGCGCCGCCGATGTCGCCGCGCCGCACCATGTCGTGGACATAAAAGTACAGGAATTTGTTGTACCCACCCAGCTGTTCATCGGAACCCTGTCCGGACAAAAGCACGGTCAAACCGAGGTTGCGCGCAGCGCCCATCAAGCGGCGATGCGCTACCGTCGCAAGCCCAGCCACGGGTTGATCATTGAACCAACTCGCCTCACCCAATTCGTGCCACATGCTGAGCGGGTCGCGATCAATCGCCACAAGTGCGGGTTCAACACCGAAGTGTCGGGAGGCTTGGTCGATCCAATATGCTTCGTTGCTAAGCGGATCGCGACTCACAGCGGCGACGACGCTGAGGCGACGCTGACACGCTGCGGCTGCACCCAGCAGCGCCGTGCTGTCGACACCACCTGAAAGCAATAGACCACAACGCACGTCACTGCGCAAACGCAATTGAACGGACTCGATCAACAATTCACGCAGTTCGTCAGCAATCTGGTTGTCATTGAGCGAGTCGTGGTTTGGCCATTCCTCAACCAATGGTCGATCCCAATACCGCATTGGGTTCACGGCCTGAACCGGCGCGTCTAAGTTGACCCATGCAAATGAACCGGCAGGAAACGCTTCGATTCCGGCAAACATGGTGCTTGAGTCGGTGTTCGCCAGCGATTGGCATAGGTGCCGAACGGTCGTGTCAGGATTCAAAGCAAACCGCCGCTGGCTCAGCGCGAGTACGCCTTTGATTTCAGAGGTAATGGCAAGTCGGCCGTCCGCGATCGACCAGTAAAGGGGCTTTTCGCCTAGTCGATCTCGGCTGATGAGCAGTCGTTGCGAGTCCATATCCCACCACGCAAAAGACCACATGCCATTGAGTCGGCTGATTGCTTGGTCACCCCACCGCAGCAAAGCATTTAGCAAAACCCACGTATCTCCCTCGCTGCGCTCTAGACTCACACCC
Organism: Comamonadaceae bacterium; assembly: GCA_031421855.1. Lineage (GTDB taxonomy): Bacteria > Pseudomonadota > Gammaproteobacteria > Burkholderiales > Burkholderiaceae_C > JAAFHN01. Next base: position 2,010 of record JANOPN010000184.1, on the reverse strand, counting down.
AACTCGTTTGCCAATTCGCGATAGTTGTAGATGGCACCGTTGAAGCACAAGACCTGCCGTCCACTTGGCGATTTCATCGGTTGATTGGCCCGATCCGTCAAGTCGAGAACGGCCAACCGTTGGTGTGCCAAACCCAACGAATAGCCATTTTGAAGGTCGATCACAAGCTGATTGGCGCCGTCAGGTCCGCGATGGGATTGCGCCGCGTTGAGTCGTGCCATTGCCGCCGGCCATTCAATTGCAGAGGCAGCTCGACCGTAAAAAGCACCAAATCCGCACATGACTATTGGTCAGACACTTTGGCGTAGATGTCGACCAACTTGCCGGCTACAACGTCAAGATCAAATGATTGAACATGCGATCTGAGTCGCTGGACATCACGGGGTTGCGACAGGCATTGCAAAAGCCCGATAGAGAGCGCCGCGGCGTTTGCTTCTGTCACCACGCAGCTGGGGTCAATTTCGGCGATTTGGTGCAGATCGCTGATGTCAGTCGCAACAAATGGCACACCGCACGCCAAGCATTCTTTGATGGCGTTGGGCCACCCTTCGTGCATCGAGCACATCAACGTGAGATCGCAGGCATTCACCCACAACGGCATCTGCGAGTGATCGATTCCACTGGCAACTTTCAATTGCAAGTCAGGTCGCTCAAGTTGAGCCAGGGCCACTGCTTGTTTAGCTAATTCGACGCGCTTGATGGGGTTGGATTCACTCAGCGTTGTGAGCAACACCCACGGACGCTCATCGCCCGCAAAGCCAAGCTCGCGGCGTGCTTCGTCACGGGCAATGGGTTGAAACTGCTTCAAAGAAAGACCATCAGTGACGACCGTGACCCGCCCCGAATCATCATTTTTCGCATCGAGAAACGCCTCAATCTCAGACTTCATTCGGTGCGACATGCTAACGATGTGGCTGTAACGCGCAACACTCGACCGCGTCAAGGCGTTCGCGACGCGCGCGTGAAGTCGTTCGCGCCATTGCCCCGCATCGACGCTGTACCAGTCACTCCCCCGAACACTGAGCACACTGGGTCGTGCGGTACGACTGACCAGCCACCCACACATGGATCCATACTGCGCATGCAACACATCAAACTCGCGCCCGAGCCTAGCCAATTGCCGCCTAGCACGCCAAGCTTCGATTGGGCTGGACAAAGCACCCGTGTACAACATATCGACAGTCACACCTCGTGCCTGGACAGCCCACGCAAGCTTGTGCATGAAAACTCCGCTCGAGGAAATACTGGGGTCAAAATTGTGTACCCAGAGAACGCGCATAGTTCAAGTTGCTCAACGCTTACCGGAAAGCTCGATCGAAGAACATAGCACCTGGATTGCCCGAATCTGCTGCTCATCAGACAGATCAGCATGCATCGGCAAACTCAACACTTGTGCACTCGCCAAATCAGCGACGGGGCAACACTCGGGGCAGCACAACGCCTCGTACGCCGGCTGACGATGAATCGGCCTAGGGTAATGCACTGCAGTCGGAACACCGTCTATCAACATTCGAGACGCAACACCATCCCGGTTCAGTAAGCGAATCGTGAACTGGGCGTATACACTTTGAAAGTCAGGCAATAGTCCGACTACGCAACCGGTCAAGCCGTGGTCGCTGAGCAACTCAAGGTATCGGTTCGCAAGCCGAGTCCGTTGCTCCAACTCCCAGTCGAATCGTGTCAACTTCGCCAGCACAATCGCGCACTGAAGCGTATCCATACGCCCGCCTACCCCAACTCGGGTGTGAAAGTAGCGACTTTCCTGGCCATGAACCCGGATTTGGCGCATCGCGTCGGCCAACGCCGAATCGGTCGTGAAGACTGCACCGCCATCGCCATAGCATCCCAGTGGCTTGCTAGGAAAAAAACTCGTCGCGGCTAACAATGTTGTGCCACAACTGCGCCCAGCGGGGCTAGATGCACCAAAACTCTGCGCCGCATCTTCGATCACTGGAATGCCAGCCCGCTTGGCAATTGCGTTAAGCACCCCAAAGTCAGCCATCTGCCCGT
>JANOPN010000183.1:0-3306 GCA_031421855.1 Comamonadaceae bacterium | reverse complement strand
GAAACGAAAAAGGACCGGGCGACCAATCTGACCCACGAGGTTGGTGCCTCAAAGTCTCAAACAGCCTGTCCCAGCCCTACCGAAAACTCAGTTGACTGAGCATCCAAATTGTCGGCACTTTGAAGATACGAGGTCTCCCATCTTGCATGCGTGAGTGGGCTAACTTGTCGGCCCGCGCGTGGTGAGCAGGGGCTCCCATCTCGCATGTCAAAACCCGCAAATACAGGATCCCAGCCTTCGCGAGCATGACGCTTGGGTGGACGACGGTGTACCGACTGGGTCGCGTTTGCGACTGCGTGGATTGACCTGCGAGATGACCCAAGCACCGAAAAACGCTCGACGAGTAAAAATTTGATGGTAAACGGGCCTCTGGTCGCCGGATCTATTGGGGTTGTTGCTACTGAATCAGGAGTCTTCGAATATGGTGACGAAAGATTTGACGCGGTTTGTACGAGGGGGAGTTTGGCTCTAAAACGGCAACACGCAATCCACGCGGGTTCCGCCGCCAGTCGCGGCGCTGATCTCGATCGAGCCGCCTAATCGTTGGGCGCGCGTTTGCATGGCGCACAAGCCTAGGCCGTGGCCCGGGGGCCGGGGTGAGCTGGTTGTCGGCTCGATGCCGCAGCCGTTGTCGGCCACGGTCAACGAGATGGCGCGTCCAATCACGCGCCACTCGACCCACAAGTGGGTGCAGAAGCTGTGGCGCAGCGCGTTGGTGACTGCTTCGCGCAGCACGCGCTGCGCGTGCAGGCGCGTGCCGGGGTTGGGGAGCTGATTGTCGCCGTTTGTGTTGACGACCCAGTTGAGCTGAACGCCGCTGAGTTCGCACAGCTGCGCGACTTCGGCGCGCATGTCGGCGCAGACATCGGCGAATGGGGTGATTTCGTCGATGCAGCCGCGCAGCAAACCGCGCATGTTGGCCAAGGCGGTTCGGGCGACGGCGGCGAGTTGAGCGTCGGTGCTGCGCTGCGCGAGCACGGCCAGCGCGCCACCTAAGTCGTCGTGTAGGTCGGCTGCCATGCGCTTGCGCTCAGCACTCAGGGCTGCGGTGACGGCTCGATTGATGATCTGTGCGATGGCTTGATCGGAGTCTTGCGCCGGGTGTGGCGGGCTGCCTGAGTGCTCCAGCGCTGTATGCGGCGAAGGCGTGAGGCGAATCGTTCGCAAGCCGCGTGGTGTTGGCTTGCGGCGCCAGGGGCTGAGCGCCAAGCGTGCGGGCTGGCGCGGCGTGCGTGGGGTCGGGTCAGTGGCGGGCGAGAGGTGCATGGCGAGTCTTCTTGCACCCCAAGCGGTGGGGTGATGCAAACTTACGCAAGCTTCTGCGTCTGAAAGGCTCAAAATTAGGGTTTGTACTGATTTGGGACTGACGTAAAGCCGCCGCAGCCGCGTTGGAGCCCCTAGCCCGGATATTGCATCGTGACGACGCTCAGCGCGCACCGCAGCGGGATGCAGCGGCGCGCCGCATGCCGCGTCAGGGGCTCAATGCCCCTGCAAGGCAGGCGGTGTGTTGCTGGGCCCGCCGCGGGGATGCGATGGGTGTCGAGTGTTTTTGCCAGCGTACAAATTGGATTTGACAAGAATGAGCGCGTTTCATTGGGCAAAGCGCGGCAAAAACACGATCACGGTGAAATATTCGGGCTAGCCGTGCCATCCGCACTGTCGTCGTCGCTGTGCCTTGCTGGAACAATTTTGCGTAAGTCCAACAATTATTGGGCTGCACTTGGACTTCTGACCATCAATCAGCCGCCGCTTGCAAGGTCTTCAGTTTGGACTCTCCAGCGTTTGATGGGCTCTGGCGTGACGCTTGCACCCGGCACCGCCAGCCACTGTGCCGAGGCTAACTTTGCGGTTGCGACTGATTCGGTGCTACGCCCTAATGCGCGCATCGCAGCCGCCTGGGCCCCCATCGCTTGGGCGCGGCCCCATGCACGCGCGGCATCTTGTGTCTCAATTGTGTCCGCACCCAATCGGGCTTTGGACTGGTCAGCATAGGCCAACGCGACCTGGGCATGACCCGCAGCCAGCTCGCAGCGCGATAGCCACGTCAGGTTGTCAGCGTGCCACGCATGCATGTAGCGGTCGGATGTGCTTTTAGCCATCTCCGTGATCATTTGCAAACTGACGCGTAACAACGGCAGCGCTTGCGCGCATTCGCCCAATGTGGCGTGGATGCGTGCACGCGAGTAGCGGGCAAAAGTCAAGTCGCGTGTACCTGTGCGGCTGTTGGGGTCCTTGGCCAGTATTTGCCCAAAAATCGCCTCGGCAGAGTCCATCATGGCGAAGGCCTCTGCTCGATTGTTGCTGTGCATCAAGATGCCCGCGACGTTGGCGCGTGCCGTGGCGGTTTGGTGTTGCATGTGGACACTGTCGGGGCGCTTGGAAAAAGCCAAGTCGCGCAGCGCAATGGCTTTGCGACCATGTCGAAGTGCCTGTTCAAACTTGCCATTGATGACCGAGGCGGTCGCCAGCTGGTGCTCGCCCCATGCCCATTGGTGAACGTACTCCACTTCATTTGGGTTGATGTTCGAGGCTCGCTCGAACAAGTCGCGCGACCGCTGAATCAACGCCATTGCCTCGCTGATTCGCCCCATGTTCGAGACGGTCAAGCTGGAACCGGTGATGCCCCCCAATCGTCCGAGCAACGTAGCTTGGCGGGCGATGCTGTCTTGGTCATTGGGCTGCAGCTGCGTCATTCGCTCGGCATACTGGGTCGCAACCTTCAGCGCCTCCATAGCTGGCCCAAGTTTGGCTTCAAAGCCGAGCAAGTCCGCACGGAGCCGCCACATCTCCGACGCGCTGGACAACTCCAGCGCGGTCGCGGTCGGGGCTTGCGCGTACAGTGGTAACAACGAAATGGCCCGGTCGACGTTGCGTGCCGCTTCAGTGACGCGTTCTTGGGACGGCGAAAACCGCTCGCCTTGCAGCACCCCAAGCCGCAAATACACCTCAGCAACCTCGCGCGCCAGACCTGGGTCGCTCTTGGCATCTTGGTAGAGCGAGTCGATGTACGTCAGCGCATCTTTGAGCAGCTCTTCCCGCGCCTTGGCAGCGCCCGACAATTCTGCGATCTCGTCGTGGTACTTGAACACCATCTGGTTGACGAGCTTGCGCACGTCGGCGAATCGGGCTTCAGCCCGCGCACGTGCCAAATCGGTTTGTTTGGCCTGCCAAGCCAACGCGGCCGAGCCTCCGATTAGTGTTACCATCGCCGCCCCGGCCAGGGCCACGCCGAGCTTGTTGCGGCTGATGAATAGCCCCGAGAGGTAGCGCCAGCTTTGCGGGCGTGCGCTGATCGGGTGGCCGCTC
>JANOPN010000182.1:0-79757 GCA_031421855.1 Comamonadaceae bacterium | reverse complement strand
TTGGCCGCAACACAATCACCCGAAAAATCCAAGACTTGGGGCTTGAGTGAACGCCGATGGTTAGGACTGACGCAATACTGTCCCAGCAAGGCGCAGCGACGACGACAGTGCGAACAGCACGGCTAGGAGCTGCAACGCCGCGGGGGCGGTTTTGCGTAAGTCCTATTTTTTTGGGCAGGCTACCGTGAGCTTGGTTTGGGTTGGCGCTTGCAGCCACGCCCCCGGCATCACCGGCCGCGCACATTTGGCACCGCCCGAGGTCACTGAGCGGGTTCATCGAGCCCTATTTGACTTGGGCGACTCGCTCAAAGCGGCCCGCGCTGACGCGCTGATCGTCATCGCGGCCGAGCATTTCGCCAACTTCTTCTTCAACAACATGCCCGCGTTCGCCATGAGCATGGCAAGCAGCCATGTTGGCCCGATCGAAGACCCAGCTTGGTTGGGCATTGCGCGGCGAACGCTCGACGCAGCGAGCGACTTGTCAGGGCGCATGATTCGCGAAGTCATGCAAACCGTTGACGTTGCGACCAGCGAAGAGTGGGTGCTTGACCACGGCATCATGGTGCCGCTTCACTTTCTCACGCCGCAATTTGACTTGCCCATCATCGCTTGCAACATCAATTGCCAAGGCCCACCGCTGACCCCGCTGAATCGCGCCTGGGCCTTTGGTCAGGCATTGCGAAGGGCCTGCGATGCCGCGCCCGAGCGCATTGCCTTGGTGGCCACAGGCGGCATCTCGCACTGGCCAGCCACGCCGGACAGCGGCAAGATCAACTCGCAGTGGGATGCCGATTTTTTGCGCCACTGGGCAAGCCAAGACAAAGATGCCATGCTGGCGTATACCGACGAGTCAACCTACGCGCAGGCCGGGCAAGGCGGGTTTGAGATCCGCTGCTTCATCGCCGCAGCCGCAGCCGCACAAGGCCTTGGCACCATTCACTTTTGCGAAGCCGTACCCACATTTGCCGTCAGTTGCACCACCGCAACGATGGCGATTGCCTAACAAAAAATGCCACACCTCACGATCACTTACACCCCAAACCTCAACACCGACATGGCCGCACTGTGCAATGCCCTCGCAACAGGCATTGGCTCAATTGCTGACGAAAACGGTGAGTCCGTGTTTCCAGTCGCCGGGACGCGGGTGATGGCATTCAAAGCCGATCACGCGAGCGAAAACGCTTTCGCCTACCTTAACTTGCGCATCGCGCCAGGGCGGCCAGCCAGCGTGATCAAGCATTTGGGTGAGACGCTGCAAGCCATCGCAGCGTCTCACTTCGCGGCCGAACTCAGCCAACGCCCGATGGGATTGACGCTGCAAATCGACGAGGGAGCCGAGGTCTACGGCGGCAAGTTTGGCAATTTGCATGCCCAACAAAGCCAGCGATGACCGACGACATCATTCAAAGCCTGGCTCAGCGACTCGATCACGCGGAGGCGAACCGCGTCGCGTTGGCGCAGTTTTCCAAAGAATTTCCAGACATGACGATTGCCGATGGCTATCGCATCAACCGGGCTTGGGCAGACATCAAACGCACTCGGGGTGAGCGCGTCATCGGCCACAAAATCGGCCTGACTTCGCGCGCAATGCAGCAGTCCAGCCAAATTGACGAGCCCGACTTCGGCGTGCTGTTCGAGCGCATGCGTTTTGACTGCGAGCGCGGGCAGACACTCAGCATTCCACTTGACTCATTCATCGCGCCCCGTGTGGAGGTCGAACTGGCGTTTGTGTTGAAGCACGAGCTTGTCGGTCCAAACATCAGCCTTGGACAGGTGCTGGATGCCACCGACTACGTGACCCCGGCCATTGAAATCATTGATGCGCGGATTGAGCAGTTTTGTCGACACAACCAATCCATGCGCAAGGTGTTTGACACCATCAGCGACAACGCAGCCAGTGCAGGCATTGTTTTGGGGGCCAAGCGGGTGCCCGCGCGAGGCACCAACTTGCCTTGGTGCGGCGCAATTTTGAGCTTGAACCGCGTGGTTGAAGAAACCGGCTTGGCCGCAGGTGTGCAAGGCCACCCAGCGATTGGCGTGGCGTGGCTGGCCAACAAATTAGCGCCTTGGGGAGAACACCTGAGAGCAGGCGAAATCGTGTTGGCTGGCTCGTTCACAAAGCCGTGCCCGGCCAAACGCGGCGACGTGTTTTGCGCAGACTACGGGCCGTTGGGTCAGCTCGATTTTCGATTCGTTTGAGGTCAACACCATGACGACACACAACTTTGAAGCCAATGAATGGCAAGCCCGACTGGAGTTGGCCGCTTGCTATCGAATTTTTGCGATGCTGGGCTGGACTGAGATGATCTACAACCACATCACCGTTCGGGTTCGCGAGGGCGAGTTTTTAATCAACCCATTTGGTCTGCATTACAGCGAAGTAACTGCCAGCAATTTGGTGCGTATCAATGTCAACGGCGAAAAACTCGACAATGCCAACCCGCACCCGGTCAACCCGGCGGGCTTCACCGTCCACGCCGCGCTGCACAGCGCAATCTCAGACGCGCACTGCGTCATGCACACCCACACCACAAGCGGCATGGCGGTTGCGTGCTCACAACAAGGCCTGTCTCAGCACAATTTTTATGGCGCGCAACTGCACGGGCAAGTGGCGTATCACGACTTCGAGGGCATCACCATCCATGCACAAGAAGGCCCGCGTTTGGTCGCCGCAATTGGAACGAAGAAGGGCGTCATTTTGCGCAGCCATGGGCTTTTGGCTCTGGGGGCGACCGTGCCAGTTGCGTTTGCGATGCTTTGGACGCTGCAACGCGCATGCGACGTGCAATGCGCAAGCGCCGCGCTCGGGCCGACCATTGCGGTGAGCGACGCAATTGCTGAGCGGTGTTCGCGCGATACCCTGCAATTTCAGCCCGCATTTGGCGCAGGGCAAGACGTCTTTAACGCCATGGTTCGCCAAGTGGACCGAATCGACGCGAGCTACAAACAATGATTCAAAAACCATTCAAAGTCGCCGTCATCGGCGCGGGTGCCATTGGCGGCTGGATCGCCGCGCGGCTGCATCTGGCCATTGAGACTCAATCTGAGCATGCAGCATCAGAGGTTTGCGTCATCACCCGAGGCGAAACCCACCGCACGATTCAAACCAGTGGGTTGCGATTAGTTCAAAAAGGTGAGCAACAAACGCACTGGATACCTGGACCAACGGCTAATTTTCTTAAAGAATCAGGTCAAACCTTTGATTTGATCATCGTGTCAGTCAAAGCGCAGACCATGGCCCAGGCCGCCGTTGACATCGCGCCCCTCATGCACGCCGATACGGCAGTGCTCACGGCCATGAACGGCGTGCCATGGTGGTTTTTGCAAGGATTCGGCGGTGAGTGCCAAGGCAAAACGCTGCAAAGCGTAGACCCCGGCGGCGCGATCACGACCTTGATTGCGCCCCAACACATCTTGGGCTGTGTGGTTCACGCCAGCTGCAGCACAACATCTCCGGGATTGGTGCAACACCACTTTGGCAACGGCCTCATCATTGGTGAACCTTCGGGTGCCGTGACACCACGACTCGAGCGCGTGCTTGCGTTGTTCAAAGGGGCCGGTTTTGATGCCACCGCCAGCGGTAGCATTCAGCGCGACATTTGGTACAAGCTGTGGGGCAACATGACCATGAACCCGATCTCTGCGCTCACCGGTTCGACCACTGATCGGGTTTTGGGCGACGATTTGGTTCGCGGGTTCGTCAGCGCCGTGATGCTTGAAGCCAAAGAAATCGGCGCGCGCATCGGACTCCCCATTGATCAAGCCCCCGAAGACCGCCACGCCGTGACGGCCAAACTTGGCGCATTCAAAACCTCGATGCTCCAAGACACTGAGGCTGGTCGCGCCATCGAGCTTGATGCCATCGTCGGCGCTGTCCATGAACTGGGACATTTCACTGGCGTTGCCACGCCGCACACGTCGGCCCTGCTTGGGCTCACTCGTTTGATGGCGCAGCAGCGCGGGTTGTACCCGACCTGATCCGCCCATCAGGTCGCAGCGCCAATGGCCGCGCGTTCGTCGGGGCTTTGCATATATTCACGCAGGCACTACACTGATGACACAACAATTTTTTGCCCGAGACAACCCCTTCCATGACAGCAGCAACCCCCGCGCCGCGCAGCATTTTCAAGCGCATCATGGACGTGTTTTGGCCTGTGCTTGCTTTGGTGGCCGTGGTCTGGTCGGTGCGACTGCTCTACGTCAAACTTCAAGCCGAAGTCTCCGTTGATCCAGCAGTCAAACAGATACTGGATGCCGGCGGCGTTTGGAGCGACATCAAACTCATCGCGACGGTGATTGGCGACAAGCTTGTGGCAATCGAGCCACAGGCGTACTTGCTTGCAGCAGTTGCCACGCTCGTTGCCTATGCGGCATTGGCTTGGTACGACCGCATCGCGCTGATTCATTTGGGTCGTGAGCGTGGCATTTCGTGGTGGTACGTGTCGGCCTGCTCATTCGTGACCTATGCACTGGCTCATAACATTGGCGCGTCGGTGCTGTCTGGCGGCATGGTTCGACTGCGTGCGTACACGGCCAAGGGCCTGAGCGCGCCCGAGGTCGGCATTTTGGTCGCGATGTGCTCGTTCACATTCATGTTTGGAACATTCATATTGTTGGGCGTTGTTTTGACCTTCGAGCCGGAGTTGATAGAACCCCTGTCCGATTTAGCACCCATCTTGGACGTCGATGCAAGCGTGGTCCGTGCGGCCGGCATTGGCATCATTGCACTTTGTGGCTTATATGTGGTGGGTTCTTGGCTGCACTTCAAGCCACTCAAAATCGGCAACTTAGAAGTCGTTTACCCCCGATTGCCAGTCGTTGGGCGTCAGCTGATCGCAGCGCCACTTGAACTCATCGGCGCTGCTGGCATCATTTACTTTGCATTGCCCCACGTCGGCAACCCCGGATTTTTCATGGTTTTGGGTGCGTTCTTGTTGTCGTTTTCAGCCGGGCTTTTGTCCCAAGTGCCCGGTGGCGTTGGTGTCATGGAAGCTGTTTTTTTAGCCGTCATGCCAGACGTCCCCGCCACATCGGTGATCGCCGCGCTGTTGGTTTGGCGGCTGCTGTACTTGTTGATGCCCCTAGCACTGTCAGTGCCGACCGTGCTGCTCTTTGAGCGCGCGCAAATGGCCAAGCGCTAGAGCGGTCTCGCACAGAGTTGCTGCGCAACCTTCACCGCCAGCTCAAACGGCTGGGTGCTTTGCTGCGCTTGAGCAAGTGTTGCGCCACCTTCGAGCAACATCACCACTGATTGCGACACTTTCAGCGCGGCCTTGGTCGTGTGCCCATCGGCCACCAAGCGGTCTGCCAACACAGTCGCAAGCGCAGCGTAGGCATCACACACGGCAACCCCAAGGAGTGGAGTGCTTCGGCGCTCAGCCACAAAACCCGAAAACAGCGAACAAAGCTCATGCTCGGTGCGCTCCATCGTGAGCGCCAACTGCCCGCCAAAGTCGGCGATCAGCGCTGGCGCGCTGCGAGCGCGACTTGCGTCCAGCATCGCACACATGCCAAGCGCCAAGGCCTCGATCACAGCCACACCGATGGCTTGTTTGCCGTTGGGGAAATGGTGATAAACGGACCCCTTGGGCACGCTCGCCGCTGCCATGATGTCGGCCAAGCCGGTGTCGTGATAGCCGTGTTTGCGAAACAAGCGCATGCCCGCACGCACGATTCGGCTGCGGGTGTCTTCGAGCTGACCAGTGGGAGATTCGGACATAGTGCCATCGTACCCCAGCGTTGAGCCGCGCGCGACAACTGCAACTAGACCGACCGGTCTACACAGTGCTACAGTCTTCTCCATGACTCAACCCTCCAGACCTCCCACCGAGTCCAGCCAAGACATCGTCCTCACGGCTCAAGACGGCTACAAGCTGGCAGCGACTCAATACACCCCACAGCGAGCCGCCAAGACGGCCGACGGTCGCGACGCATGGCTGCTCATCGGCTCAGCCACGGGCGTACCCAGGGGCTTTTACAAGCGATTTGCCCAGGCCGCTGCTGATCGCGGCCTGCACGTCATCACCACCGACTACCGCGGCATCGGTGGCTCGAAACCCAAGGCGAATGCAGGCTCACTCAAGGGCTTCAAGATGACCTATGCGGATTGGTCAACCCAAGACTTGGCCGCGGCACAATCCCACGCGCAAGCGCGCGGGCGCGTGTGGCTGGTGGGACACAGCTTGGCAGGCCATGCGATTGGACAGCTCCCGGAAGTCGCTTCGCTCGAAGCGGCATTGGTTTGCGGCGCAGGCGCAGGTTGGAGTGGGTACATGCCCGGCTGGGAGCCGTACAAGGTGTGGTTCATGTGGAACGTGCTGGGACCCGTCTCAACTCGCTTGCTCGGATACCACGCCATGAGCCGATTTGGGGCAGGTGAAGACATCCCCATGGGCGTGTACACCGATTGGAAGCGTTGGTGCCAGTACCCCAACTACTTCTTCGACGATCCAACTGCGCGCGACATCGCGGCGAAATTCAAGCGCGTGCGAATTCCCGTCGCAGCAATCAACTCGACCGATGATCTGTGGGCGATGCCTGCGTCTCGCGGCGCTTTTTTCAAGCACTTCACAGGCACCCAGGTTGATCGCATCGACATCAGCGCCACTCAAATGGGCACAAAAAGCATTGGCCACATGGGCTACTACCGCCAAAGTGTCGGCGACAAGCTGTGGCCGACGATGTTTGCGTGGCTTGAGTCCCATGGGTTGCCGGTATCACCTGACTGATGCCGCTGACGCCCAAAGTTGAAGCAGCGTCTAGGCCACAGTTTGCTGCGGATTAACCAAGAAATGATCCTATTTTCATAGCAGTAAACTCAATGAATACGGAGACCAAGGGGTCAAAACACTCAAGAACTTGTCAAACAGCAGTCAAAAGATGCTTGCAGAAGAACTTCAGGCTGCGCTCGCGGGCGAGCTTGGCTGCTGGGGCGTCAAATGAGGCGCGCTGGTCGCAGTTGAAACCGTGATTGGCGCGGTAAATGTTGAGGTCAACCTGCGGGTTTTGGGCGTGAAATTTGCCCACGGTGTCCAGCGGCAGCCAGTGGTCTTGATCGCCAAAGTGCGCCATCACCGGGCATTTTGGCAATTCAGTGGCGTGGTGGGGAATGCCACCGCCGTAGTACGCCACGCTGGCATTTACGCCGTCAACCCGGGCTGCGCTTAGCCAAGCCAAGAGCCCGCCCCAGCAGTAGCCCACAACGCCGATTCGCGTGACGCCCTGGCTTTGCAGCCAGGCGACGCTGGCTTTGATGCCGGCAATGGGTGCATCAAGCCCCGCGTCGGCTTTGAGTCGCATGCCGCTGGACATGTCGTCAGCCTCGTAGTCCAACTCGACGCCGCGCTCCACGCGGTCAAACAGCGCGGGCGCAACACACAAAAAGCCATCAGAAGCATAGCCATCAGCCACCGCACGGACGTGCGAATTGACACCAAAAATCTCTTGAATGACCACCAAACCCGCCCGTGCGGCCAATGCAGGCCGCGCGATGTGGGCGCTGAACACGTGGCCGTCCTCGGTGGTGAGATCGAGCGTCATGCTGACAAGCCCAATTTGCGCGCCAAAAAGTCCAGTCGATCCTGGCCCCAAAAAATCTCGCCATCAACTACATAGCTGGGCGCACCAAACACCCCGGCGGCGATGGCGGTTTGGCTGTGCGCGGCATAGGCCTCCAATGCGGGGGTCGCCTTCGCAAGCTCGAGCAAACCGACACTTTGACCCAGCTCGGTGAGCAGTCCGGCCAAAACGGCTTCGTCTGAGATGTTGAGCTGGCCCGCCCACGTTGCCGACATGATCGCCGCTGTAACCGAAAGCGCGGTCTCGGCGCCGCAAGCAGCAAGGGTCGCAATGATCAGTTGGTTGGCAAGGTCAGGCGACACCGGAAAATGCGCGGGCTGAATGTTCATCGGCACATTCAAATGCGCCGATGTGCGTTGCAGCTCTACCAGTCGGTACGCTTGGCGCTGCGGTGCTCTCTTGGCCAGCGGTAACCCGCCGGAGACGGGGAAAATTTGGCCCAAATCAAACGGCCGAAGCACAACCGTCGCCCCGCTTCGGTGGGCGATGTCGCATAACCGGGCATGCCCAAGATACGCCCACGGCGAGATGGCCGAAAAGTAATAATCGATTGTTTTCATGATTTGACTCTCAAAGAAAGTTGCGGCCTGCGCGCCGAACCGCCCATTATTCCCATGACTCAACAACTTTGCTTGATCACCGGCGCCTCACGCGGCATCGGCGCGGCCTGCGCGACGCTTTTAGCGGCCCAAGGCTGGAGCGTGGCCGTGAATTTTCAGGCCAACTCTTTGGCGGCTGACTCGGTGGTTCGCGCCATCCGCGCAGCCGGTGGCACCTCGATTGCTATCCAAGCCGATGTCGCGGTTGAAGACCAAGTCTTGCGCATGTTTGACCAACTCGACGCTAAATTTGGCCCATTGGCTGGCCTGGTAAATAACGCGGGTGTCGTCGATGTCGCCTCACGCGTCGCCGACATGAGCGTCGCGCGCCTGGAGCGCATGTGGCGTGTCAACGTTACCAGCGCTTTTGTGTGTGCCCGAGAAGCCGTCAAGCGCATGAGCACGCGCCACGGCGGTGCGGGCGGTGCCATCGTCAACGTCGGCAGTGCGGCCGCTCGACTTGGCGCACCTGGCCAATATGTGGATTACGCCGCTTCGAAGGCGGCGATCGACACCTTCACGGTCGGCCTCGCCCGCGAAGTCGCGGCTGAAGGCATTCGAGTGAACTGCGTGCGCCCCGGCATCATCGACACCGATATCCACGCCTCGGGTGGTCAGCCTGATCGCGTCAACCAATTGGCCCCGCAAGTGCCGATGCAACGCGGCGGCAGCGCGGACGAAGTGGCGCAAGCCGTGGCGTGGCTCTTGAGCGGCCAGGCCAGCTACACCACGGGTGCCATACTTGACGTCACTGGAGGACGCTGATTTGGACTACAAACCTTTGATTACGCTGCTGGCCATCGTCAACCCGCTGGCGGTGGTTCCTTTTTTCATCCATTACACGCAAGGCTTTAGCCGCGAACAGCGTCGGCGAACCATCGCCATTGCAGCGTTTTCATCGTTTGCCGTCATTGCCGCAAGCGCGCTGCTGGGTCTGCAAATTTTGGAGTTTTTCGGCATTTCGCTGGCGAGCTTTCAAGTCGGCGGCGGCTTGCTGTTGCTGACTGCTTCGCTGTCCATGCTCAACGCCCAGCCCGCCGAAGCCAAAAGCACCCAAGCGGAGATGGACGACGCCGCAGCGCGCGCGAGCATCGCTGTGGTTCCGCTCACGGTCCCGTTGCTCACCGGTCCGGCCACCATGTCCACCGTGGTGATTTATGCCGAAAAAGCCCAAAACTTCTTAGGCTTGGCATCTTTGGTCGGATACGGGCTGGTCATCGGCATTTCGGTCGTTGTTTGCTTTGCAATGGCGCAACCCATTGCCAAAATATTGGGCAAAACCGGCATCAACGTGATGACGCGCCTCATGGGGCTGATTTTGGCCGCGTTAGCTGTCGAAGTCATGGCGGACGGACTGCACAAGCTGTTTCCGGTGCTGACGCGACCGACCTACTAATGCTATAAAAATAGTAGCATCTAACCCAATAAATCCGGAGACCAAGGTCGTATTCGATGCCGGAATAGCTCAATTTGGCGCTTGCGCGGGCTTGGCGACTGAGAAATTTCTTGGCTTGGGCGCACGCTCAAACAGTGGCATCACTTGCGGCAAAGCGGCTTCGATTTGCTTGATGCGGTTGTCGCCCTTGGGGTGCGTTGACAGCCACTGCGGCGGCCCGCCCGCGCCACTGGCAGCACCCATCTTTTGCCACAGCGTGATGCCGGCGCGCGGGTCGTAGCCTGCCCGAGCGGCCAACTCCATGCCAACCAAATCGGCCTCAGACTCATCGTCGCGACCAAATTTCATCGTCACCAATTGCGTACCCAAGCCCGCCGCAACGTCGCCGAGCTGACCCAGACCCAACACCCGACCCAACATTGACAAACCGTTACCCGTGATCGCTTGTTTACCCATCCGCTCGCGTGCGTGTTCGCGCAGCGCATGGGCGACTTCATGCCCCATGATTTGGGCCACCTCATCGTCGGTGAGCTGCAACTGACTCAAGATTCCGGAGTAAAACGCGATCTTGCCGCCGGGCATGCAAAACGCGTTGAGTTGTTTGCTGTTGATCAAGTTGACCTCCCACTGCCACGACTTGGCGCGCGGATTCCACTCATGCGAGAACGGCACGATGCGCTGAGCAATGGCCCGCAAACGCACCGCTTGCGGGTGGTTGTCTGGCACCAGCGCGTTTTGCTGTTTGGCCTGCCCCAGCATTTCGCGGTATTGCTGCGCCGCACTGCCCTCGACTTGTTGGGCCGAGATCAACCCCGCAAACTTAGAGTTACCCCCAACCTCAACGCCCTCGCGCGCGCCGACGCCGAGCGATGCCGCAACCGTTGTCAACACCAACGCGCCAATGCGCATCGCCTTCAAAGCAATCATCAACAAACTCCTCAAGCCGACCACCAGCCGGGTAAATTCAACCTATTATTGCGCCCACGCCTGAACTCGCATGAAATGACCCAACCCAACACAAACGCACAAACCAGTCGCTGGGTCGACGCGATCACCGTTTATTTTGAGCTCACAACCCTGCGCATGCTGGCGCTTGGTTTTGCAGCTGGCTTGCCGCTGTTGTTGGTCTTGGGCACACTCAGTTTTCGCCTGCGCGAGGCCGGCATCGACAGAGGCAGCATTGGCGAGTTGACTTGGGTCGGTTTGGCCTACGGCTTCAAGTGGGCTTGGTCGCCTTTGGTGGATCGTTTGAACTTGCCCGTCTTGGGTCGCTTGGGACGGCGGCGAAGCTGGCTGCTGTTGAGCCAAATGGGCATCATGCTGGGTTTGATTGGCATGGCGATCGTTGACCCTCGCCAAGGTTTGCAAGCGGTTGTCTGGTTTGCCGTTTTGGTGGCCGTGTCTAGCGCAACTCAAGACATCGCCTTGGACGCCTACCGAATTGAGCTCGCGGACATCAAGCGCCAAGCCACGCTCGCAGCCGCATACATCATGGGCTACCGCGTGGCAATGATCTGGGCGGGCGCGGGGGTCTTGTGGATCGCCGCCCGCGGCGAAGTGTCCAACGCAGCAACCTACGACCCCAGCGGCTGGACCAGCGCTTACCTCGTCATGGCGGCGAGCATGTTGATTGGTGTGCTGACTGTGTTGCTGAGCAAAGAGCAGGCACGCACCGAGCTTGCAGCTCCGCGCAGCCCGCAGGACTGGTTGCAACAAACATTGGTTCATCCCTTTGTTGACTTTTTCAAGCGATTTGGCTGGCACGCGCTCTTGATTTTGGCGCTGATCGCCGTCTACCGCATCAGTGACATCGTGATGGGCATCATGGCCAACCCGTTTTATGTCGACATGGGCTACACCAAGATCGAAGTTGCCAACGTATCGAAAATCTATGGCCTGATCATGACCATCATTGGCGGCTTCGTCGGGGGCAGCCTGTCCATGCGCTATGGCGTGATGCGGGTTCTGATGTTGGGGGCCGTCTTGAGCTCAGTCAGCAACTTGCTCTTTGTTTGGCTGGCCAGCAGGGGGCACGATGTGCAGGCCTTGATTTGGGTGATCTCGCTTGACAACCTCGCCAGCGGCATTGCCAGCGCTGCGTTTGTTGCCTACATGTCGGGCCTGACTAACGTCGCGTACTCAGCCACGCAATACGCCTTGTTTAGCTCACTCATGCTTTTGCTGCCTAAAACCTTGGGCGGTTTTTCTGGCCATTGGGTCAACGCCTACGGCTATGCCAACTTCTTCACGGCCACCGCGATGTTGGGTATTCCAGTCGCGGCGCTCCTGTGGCTCGCCATGCGAGCCAAATTGCATGAAAAAGATGAGAAATCAGCCCTTGGTCACGGTGTTGAGAGCATTTGATGCTATCAAATCATGACTGCTTCAGTGGCTCAAGCGGATAAAGCCGTTTCAATGTCTTTGGCCATGCTTGCGGGCGAGTCGGTCGGCGCGTAACGCTTGATCACTTCGCCATCCTTTCCGACCAAAAACTTGGTGAAATTCCACTTGACCGCCTTGCTGCCTAAAAACCCAGGCGCGGTCTCGCAAAGGTAGGTCCAAAGCGGGTGGGCATTGGCTCCGTTGACGTCAATCTTGTCCATCATCGTGAACGTCACGCCGTAGTTGATCTGGCAAAACTCCGCGATTTCACCGCTGCTACCCGGGTCTTGCGCGCCGAACTGATTGCATGGGAATCCGAGAACAACCAGGCCTTGTTTTGAGTAGGTCTCGTGCAAAGCCTCCAATCCCGCAAACTGCGGCGTGAACCCACAGGCACTTGCGGTGTTCACAATCAATACAGCTTTGCCGCGAAACGCATTCAGTTTCACGTTCTTGTTTTGGATGTTCACGGCTTCAAAGTCGTAAATCGACGCGGTAGCGGTCATGTCAGGATCCCTTTTTCGGAGTAATGAATTCGTGTTAGCTAGCTTACAAAGCGTTGCAAAAGCACCCACTTCGCGGAGCATAAGTCACGCAAGGCAATCTTGCTGCTCCTTCATACGTACTTTCTCACTTGTCAGATTGGCGACTTCCTGTTGAAATTACTCCAAACGTATCAGCCTCCTGCACAAGATTTCATCCAATGACCATTCGACTAACCGCTCTCATCGGCTTCAGCCCGTTTGAGACCATGACCCTAGAGTCATTTTTTCGCCTAGCCGGACGTCGCCCACCCGGCTATGCCATCGTTGCCGACCCTGCATCAGCCCACGTGTTGGTGGTTAATGCTGACAATGAAGCGGTGGTGCGAGACCTAGCCTTGCGCTCACCCGCGGCCCAAGTGATTTTGATTGGTGCGAACGGTCACGGCACGCCGTGGACGGTCATGCCGCGGCCCATTCGACTGCTTGCCGTGCTCGACATGATTGAGCGCCTGCTGATGGGTAAAGCGTCTGTCAGTGCGGACATGTCGATGCCGGCAATCGCTGTGCCGCCGGTTGCCGCTGCACCGACTTGGACGTCAGCACACTCAGCCGCGCCCACGCCAACATTCCAGCCGCAGGCGACGCAACCGACAGCAAGTTTGGGATTGGCTCCCCAGCCCGCACCACCGCCATCCACTGCACGGAGCTCGGTTCAAGCCGCGTCGCAAGCGTTTCAAAGCTCGCGAAGCGGTGGCTTGCTCGGCTTTGGCAATTCGCAGTCACCGATAACAGTCGCGTCCAGCGCGGTCGTCAGCGACAGCCGCAGTGCAAAAGACGATGATGACTTGATCTTGGTTGTGGACGACAGCGACATCGTGCTGAGATTCATGCAGGGTCGACTCCAACGCTTTGGCTACAGCGTCGAGCTCGCAAGCACCGGCGAGCAAGCCGTACAAATGACCCAGGCGCGGGCATACAAGTTTGTATTTCTCGATGTCATGATGCCCGGAATCGACGGATACCAAACCTGCCGGATGATCAAAAAGCAAAAGCACGCAAGCGGCGCGCCCGTCGTGGTGATGCTGTCAAGCCGAGGCGGCTCAATCGACAAAATTCGCGGCACATTGGCTGGCGCGGATTCCTACTTGACCAAGCCCTTGGCTGAAGCCGCGCTCATCAAAGTGCTGGCCGACCACGACACGCAAACAGCCAACAACTTCTCTGCCACACGGCCCGTTTCTGGCTTACGCTAAGGCCATCGCACCCTCACTCTTGATTTCTCACAACGGAGACAACTAAATGATCAAAAAAGTCATGATCGTCGACGACTCGCCAGTCGATATTCAAAACCTGCAACGCATCTTGTCCGATGCGGGCGCGATCGTCGTGACGGCCACTTCTGGTGCTGATGCCGTAGCTGTCGCCAAGCGTGAGCTGCCGCAACTCATCATGATGGACGTCAACATGCCCGGCTTGGATGGCTTCTCGGCCGTTAGGCAGTTGTCGCAAGACCCAACCACCAAGGGCATCCCCGTCGTGTTTGTCACATCCAAAGACCAAAAAGCCGATCGCGTATTTGCACAGATGCTGGGCGCAAAGGGTTATGTCACCAAGCCCTACGCTCCCGAACAAATCATTGAGCAGCTCTGAGCGACGTCTTGACCCATTCAGCGAGCATTGAAAGCGCGTTGGCTGAAGCGCCGACGCAGCCAATGAGGATCGCCCAAGGCATTGTTTGCGGAGCGTGGGCGCTTGCATTTGAATTCGGTTGGTCCCGAAACATCGTCGATAACTTTGAGTTGGTCGCGGTACCGCAAGCCAGCGAGTGGCTTGTCGGTGCCACCAACATCGACGGTGATTTGCTGCCGGTGATCGATTTGGTTCGCCTCATCTCGCCGCAAGCGACGCCGTTCGTTAGGCAGCCAGGCCAACGCCTGCTCGTTGGTGGGACCGGTACCGATGCCATCGCGATCATCTTCAGTCGCAGACCGCAAATGATCCGATACACGCCCAAAGACGGCGAACAAATCGCCTACATTCCTGCCAGCATTCGGTCCGTAGCCCGCGGCATGGCGACCAACGACAGCGGCGAAACCTACATTGAAATCGATGGAACAAAGCTCACAGAAATGCTAGCACTCATGTCCGGCTAACCCACGACAATTCATCGACATAACAAAATCCTGACCCTTGCTGCGCTAAGAAGGTAAAACACCATGAATATTCGGCAAAAAATGCTGCTTGGCGCTGCGGCGCTCACCCTGATCCCGGTTGCCATTACGGCGGGATTGCTCTGGCAAAATGCGTCCTCACAGGCCGACGATGTCATCAATAACGGCATTCAACTACAACTGCAGTCTTTGCGAGACACCAAGGCGCAGCAGCTGAAAGATGAAATTGAAGGGCGGGTAACCGACCTGCGTGCATTAGCAGCCCAGCGTTCAACCATCGAGGCGATGCGGGCGCTCAAGTCGGCGGCGGCAACGGCCGCCAAAGACATAGCGATCGACACTGAAGCCGCCAAATTAGCCGCTCAAGCCTACGTCAAGGATGAGTTTGGCAAAGAGTTCACCGCTCGAAACGGAACTGCTTCGCCTGCGAATTTGGTTGACTTCGCCAACAAACGAGATGCATCCGCCGTCGCCCTGCAAAACGCATTCATTTTCAAAAATGCCAATTTGCTCGGCCAAAAGGAGCGAATGAACGCCGCGGAAGGCGATTTTGCGTATAACAAAGCGCACGCAACATTTCACCCCAGTTTGGAGCAAGCGCAAAAGATCTTTGGGTTTTACGACATCTTTTTGATCGACTCCGAGACCGATCAAATCGTCTACACCGTGTTTAAAGAGTTGGACTTCGCATCCAGCCTCAAAGACGGCATCGCAGCAAAAACCAAACTCGACGAAGCGTACCAAGCGGTTAAGAAAGCATCCAAGAAAACGGACTCCTATCTCAGCGATTTCGCGCCCTACTTGGCTTCCTACAATGACCCGGCATCATTTGCCGCCGTCCCTATCTACGACGGCGACAAGCAAATCGGCGTGCTAGCCATGCAATACCCCATTGACAAAATCTCCGAGGTTTTGAGCTCCAACAAGGGTTGGAAAGACATTGGTCTGGGTGAGACGGGCGACGTATTTGTGGTCGGCCAAGACTTCAAGATGCGATCCAATGCGCGCTATTTGGCCGTGAAAGAGCAACGCGCCTCCTTCCTCGAGCAAATTAAAGCTCAGTTGACACCTGAGATCACCAATGCAATCACCCGCCGCGAGTCAACTGTCGGCTTGGTAAAGGTTGAGTCCGAGGCGACTAAATTGGCAGCGGCTGGCGGGGTCGGGTTCTCGCAATTCACGGACTATCGAGGCGCGTCGGTACTCGGGGCGTATGCGCCGCTCAATGCTGCCAACTTGCAATGGGCCATCGTCGCAAAGATCGATGCCGACGAAGCCCAAGCCCCATTGCGAGAATTGGACCGCTCGACACTGCTTCGCGCCTTGCTCGTCAGCTTGGCTGTGATCGCCATCGCCGGTATAGCCGTCACGGTCTTCTTGCGCAGGTTCTTAAAACCCATTCAAACCTTAACCGACACGGTGGGTGCCATCGCTCAGGGCGATTTAGAGGCTCGATCAAACCTGAAAGAGAAAGACGAGATTGGTGATTTGGGCCGATCGTTCGACAACTTGCTCGACGAGCGGATCAATTCACTCCAAAAAGCGGCCCACGAAAACGACACGATCAATAACTCGGTGATTGCCTTGCTGCAAACCGTGTTCCAGCTGTCCGGTCGCGACCTGACGGCACGTGCGCCCGTCACTGAGGACATCATCGGTACGGTGTCGTCGTCAGTGAACCAACTCACTGACGAGACCGCGAGAACGCTGAGCGAGGTGCAAAACATCTCGATGCAAGTGACCGACGCCTCAAGCTCGGTTCGACAACAGGGCGAATTGGTGCAACAAACCGCCGCACGCGAACGCCAGGCCTTGGCCGAGATGTCGATGAGCTTGAATCTGGCAACCGAGCAATTGGTGAAGGTGTCCGCACTGTCGGACACATCAAACCAAGCCGCAGCCCAAACGGCGCTGTCAACTCAAGCGGCTCTTGGCGCGGTGCGCGATACGGTGCAGGGCATGGAGTCTCTGCGCGAGTCGATGTCTGAAATGGAAAAGCGTTTCAAACGTCTGGGCGAACGCAGTCAAGAGATTTCGTCGGCGGTGAACCTGATCAACACGATCTCGGAACGCACCCATGTGCTCGCGCTGAACGCCTCCATGCAAGCCGCCACCGCTGGCGAAGCCGGGCGAGGTTTTGCAGTTGTGGCCGAAGAGGTTCAACGACTGTCTGATTCATCACGCCAAGCAACTGCACAAATCGCGCAGCTCGTGTCGAACATTCAGGCTGAGACCAATGAAACACTGTTCACGGTGAACCGACTGATCACCGACGTGGTCAAGCAAACCGACTCTGCGCAGCGCGCCGGCAACCAAATGACCCAGACACAGGCCAACACCGAACAGCTCGTGTCGCTGGTGCGTCAAATCGCTGGGTTCTCAACCACCCAAACCGAATTGGCGCAGACCTTACAGGCCTCCATTCGGGACATCAACGAAGGCACCGAGCAGACATCAAACGCCATTGAAGCGCAGTCTCGCACGGCAGTGCTGCTGGGTGAGATTGCCAGCCAACTGTCGCAGTCGGTGGGTCAATTCCGCTTGCCATCCCAGTCTGGCACCTGAGTCACCCACTCGTGATGATCGTGTTTAACCGAATGAAGCAGTTTGCTGAATGGGCCCACCGGTCATGGGGTGTCCATGCAACTCAGTGACCTCCTAAGCCTGCTGCGAGAAGACTTTGATGCGCAGCTTGAGGCGTCAGATGAGGCGATGCGCGCGTGGCGAGCTGAGCCCTCAAAACCCAAAGCTGCGGTAACTGATTTGCTCGATTGCTGGACTCGATCCGGGCAAGCTGGCGAAATGGTGGGACTGCAAGGGTTTGCCGCGTTTTTAGAGCAACTTGCAAGCTTTGCCAAAGCGCGCGCCAGCGAAGGTGCGGCGGTCCAACCACTTGCCTTAGCTTGGCTTGCTAACTGGGGCAAGCCGGCCGTCGCATACCTCGATGCCCCCGCCAGCCCGCAAGGGGTGAAAGCGGTCATTGACTATTTGAAATCGTCGCCCGAATCGACCGACGAAGCAGCGTTGCTCGAATTGGCGGCCATGTTGGCGGTCGCGCCAAACCTGCCAGACGACGTGCTTGCATCAGAAAACGCAGCCATTGAGCCGGCAACAGCTGACGATGTTTCGTTGGCGATGACCAATGTCGATGAGCAGCTTTTTGGCACCTTTTTGGTCGATGCAACGCCGCAGGTCGAGCGCCTGTCTGAGTTTGGGCGCTTGTTACTCACCGCGCAAATCACGCCTGCGCAATTGCAAGAAGCGCAGCGAATTGCGCACACGTTCAAAGGCAGTGGCAACATCATCGGCTTGCCTGGCATTGGCCGTGTCGCCCACCGAGTCGAAGACATTTTTGACCACGCCATTGAGCGATCGGTTGAAGGCGAGCAGATTCCTGCGCCTATGGCGCGAGATGCCTCGGCAGCAATTGAATGCCTGGCCCAGATGGTTGGCTTTTTGCAAGGCGAAGACGGCGCTCCTGCACATGCGTTGCCTGTGTTGCAACGCCTGATCGATTGGGCTAACGCGATCCGCGAAGGCGAGTCTGAGGAGTTCGCACCCGACCCGCTTGCACTGGCCATCACGGCAGCCATCGAACAAACCGACTCGCCGCCGGTTGAGGCAGCTCAAATCGCGGCAAATCCTGCCGCGAACTTGGCTGGTGATCAACTGCGCGTGGGCACAGACCGCCTCAACCGCTTGATGCGCCGCGCGGGTCAATCACTCGTCTACGCCGACCGCTACACGCAATTTGCCAGGGCGACCGTTGATCGGCTGCAGCGACTAGAAATCAACCACCACAACCTCAGCGCGCGTTTGCGTGAATTGGAGTTATCGGTCGAGAAGCAAGCTGTGACGCTCAGCGAAAAGCGTGAAGCCGGCGAGCGGCTTGACCCGCTTGAGATGGACCGCTACGACACCTTGCACACCGTGACTCGTTTCGTTGCGGAAGCCGCTCAAGATGAGCTCGAGCTGGCACAACAGGCCAGAGCCGAGACCGAGCGTTTGTTGGCGATGCTTCGTGAACACCATGTATCGCTTAAAGATCAGTATCGTGAACTGATTGATGCTCGCTTGGTGCCCGTTCGAACCGTTGTTGCACGCCTGCGCCGCAACGTGTTGCAAACGGCAGCGACGACCAACAAGCTCGCTCGGCTTGAAGTCATTGGCGAGTCAGTCACGATGGACTCGGACGTGCTTCAGCGTCTCACCGATCCACTGTTGCATTTGCTTCGAAACGCGGTCGATCATGGCATTGAGCCGCCCGAGGAGCGCACGGTGTTGCGCAAAACCACCGAGGGTGTTGTCACCTTGCGATTTGAACGGGTTGGCCAAGAGGTCCGCCTGACTTGCTCAGACGATGGTCGCGGCTTGGACTTGATGACGATTTTCGAGAAAGCAGTCGGTTACGGATTGATTCCTGCGACGACCAACTTACCCGACGAAGAAATCGCGCGTTTGATTTTGCGCGCCGGGTTTTCGACCCGCGACACGGTCACCGAGGTTTCGGGGCGGGGCGTTGGCTTGGATGTGGTGGCCGATCGACTTCGGGCGCTCAAAGGTCGAATCGACATTGAGTTTGAACACGGTAGAGGCACGCGATTTGTCATGCACGTGCCCGTATCGGCCGGCTCCGTGCATGCGCTGATTGTGCGCAGCGAAGGTGAGCTTTTGGCGCTGTCGTCCGATCAAGTCGTGGTCGGTTTGGCCGCTGGGCAAGGCGATTTCACCCCCCACGGGGCGACACTGGCGTTTGCGTTTGATGGCAAGTCGTATCCTGGGTTTTCTCTCGCTCAGTGGCTGGGCTTTGATGCGAACACGTTGAGCACAGATCAGTTGACCAAAAAGTCAGTTGTCATCGTTCGCGGCATGAGTGGGCATGTGGCGTTGGCGGTGGACGCCATCGTTGAAAGCCGCGAATTGGTGCTTCAAGAGTTGGGCGCGGTGCTTCGCCGGGTGCCAGGCGTTGTGGCGGCCTCTCAGCGCACAGACGGCAACCCATTGTTTTTGTTGGACGTCGTCGCGCTCGAGCGGGTCGCTCGCTTAGGTGGTGCGCAGCGCGGCCCCAACTTGGCTCTGCGAAAGCGCTTAGAAGTTCAACGCACTGCAGTGTTGGTGGTCGACGACGCGTTGTCAGTGCGCAAATCGATGGCACAAATGCTGGAAGATGCAGGCTTCGAAGCCATTACCGCCATTGACGGCATTCAAGCCCTAGAACGCTTGCGTGAGCGCAAGCCCGCCGTCGTGGTCACCGACTTAGAGATGCCCAACATGAATGGCTTGGAGCTCACCCGGCGCGTTCGTGAGCTACCAGACTGGGAATCGCTGCCAGTCATCATGATCACCTCACGCGCCACAGAAAAACACCGCCAACTTGGACTGGATGCAGGCATTGATCTGTACCTGACCAAGCCGTACACCGACATCGAGCTACTGGCCCATGTGCGCCGCTTCATTCAATCGGGGCGCAATTCGGGCGTTTAGCGCGCCTGAATGACTTTGGAACGCGAGGCTGTTGCCTAGTTCGCAGTTTCTTGGTTGCGCCCCAGTTGCATCCACAAATAGGCGAATTCCAAGCCGAGCAGGTCCGCGCGCTGGGAATTGTCAGCCGCCCCGCCGTGACCGCCTTCGATGTTTTCGAAATACAAAACATCGTGGCCTTGCGACTGCATTTTGGCAACCATTTTCCGGGCGTGACCGGGGTGAACACGATCGTCTTTGGTGCTGGTATTGAAAAACACGCGTGGGTACTTGACGCCCGTCTTCACGTTTTGATACGGTGAAAATTTCGCCAGTGTCGCCCACTGAGCCGGATCATCCGGATCGCCGTATTCGGCCTTCCAACTGTCGCCAGCGAGCAGCAAATGATATCGCTTCATGTCCAAGAGCGGCACTTGGCAAACCACAGCGTTGAACAGCTCGGGGCGCTGCATCGCAACCGCTCCCACCAGCAGGCCACCGTTACTGCCGCCCATGATGCCCAGCTGTTTGGGGCTGGTTACTTTGCGTTCAATCAAATCTTGCGCGACTGCAATGAAGTCGTCGTAGCTACGCTGCTTCTTGTCCTTGATGGCCGCTTGGTGCCAATTGGGTCCAAACTCGCCCCCGCCGCGAATGTTGGCGACCACAAAAACGCCACCTGCCGCCAGCCAGTTGTTGCCCCAAGAGCCGGAGTACCAAGGCTGTTCACTGACTTGAAATCCACCGTATCCGTACAAAAGAGTCGGATTCGTACCGTCAGTGCGAACCCCTTTTGGCGAGACGATGAAATACGGGATTCGGGTGCCATCGGCGCTGGTGGCAAATTGCTGCTGCACCGACATACCCGTGGCATCAAAGCGTTTGGGCAACTGCTTGAGCACATCACGCGCGTCGCTGCCCGCACGCCCGAGCATCAGGGAGTCGGGCGTCAAGAAGTCTTTGTACGTGATGAGGTATTGATCACCCAGCGGATCGTCGGCCAAGGATGAGTCGTAAAAACTTGAGACACCAATGGTGCCGTTTACAGGCGCCGCAATCGCGCGACTGCGCCACACGCCCGCGACTTGTGTCCACTCAATCAAGCGGCTCTTGACGTTGTCCAACACGTCAACGATGACGTGTTTTTTCGTGAAGGTGTGCCCAGACAATGACGCGGTCGGGGTCGGCTCAAACAGCACCGTGAACTCGCGTTTACCAGCCATGTAGGCATCAAAATTCGTGAGTAACAGCGAGCCTGATTTGTAGGTTTTGCCGCTGACCACCCAGTCGCTTCGCAAGCTGATCGTCGCCCATTCGCGAACCGGGGAGAAGTTCGCGTCCAAGGGCTTGTCAATTTTTACCATCTTTCCGTTGACAAGCACGGTGTTTTCGCTGTTGTAAAAGTCAATGCCCCGCCCAAAAACCGTGCGCTCAAACCCCCGGTCGCGCGTCGTGTAAGCATAGGCGTACACATCGGCGTTTTGAACCTCGAACACCGCCTTGGCCTGTGCCAAGGGCGTGCCGCGCTTCCACTGCTTGATGACGCGGGGGTAGCCTGACTTGGTCATACTACCTTCGCCAAAATCAGTGCCCACATGCAAGGTGTTGTCGTCAACCCAGGACACATCCGACTTGGCCTCGGGCAGCGAAAAACCTCCCGCAACGAACGATTTGGTTTTTAGGTCAAATTCACGAACCACGCCAGCATCCGATCCGCCCCTTGACAGCGTGATCAAGCAGCGCTGGTAGCCGGGCGCGAGGCAGTCTGCACCACCCCAAACCCAACTCTCGCCCTCGGCTTTGCCAAGGGCATCAATGTCGAGCACGACTTCCCACTGCGTGCCTTCTTGCCGATATTGGCTGAGGCTCGTGCGCCGCCACAAACCGCGCTGATGATCCGCGTCGGTCCATAGGTTGTAAACATGGTCGCCGATTCGGTTGATATACGCGATTTTGTCTTTGCTGTTCAAGATATCCAGCACTTTGGCGCGCGCAGTCACGAACTCGGGGCGCGCTTTGAGCACCCCGGTCGACAACTGGTTTTGACCGCGAACCCAGGCCATGGCTTTTTCACCCTGCACGTCTTCGAGCCACAAAAATGAATCGTCAACCGGGATGGAAGAGCTGGCGACAGTCGGCGCAACCGCCGCTGCGAGTGGCTCGGGGGCTGGAATCGTGGCGCAACCGGCCAAGATGACGCTTAGCGACACCGGCACCAAAGCCGGTGCGATTCGAGTGGGTCTGCTTTTCTTCTGGGTGGTTCGGCTCATGGTTTGTTTAGTTGCATCCAAAGGTATGAAAACTGCAAGGCACTTAAGTCAGCGCGCTGCGAAATGTCGGCTGCGCCACCGTGGCCGCCTTCGATGTTTTCAAAGTACAGCACATCGTGTCCGCTGGCTTGCAAACGCGCGACCATTTTCCGGGCGTGCGCCGGGTGCACCCGATCATCGCGCGTTGACGTGGTGAACAACATGCGTGGGTATTTCACCCCGGTCTTGATGTTGTGATACGGGCTGTATTGGCTGATGTACGACCATTCGGCCGCCACATCCGGGTTGCCGTACTCGGCCATCCACGAGTTTCCTGCAAGCAGTTTGTGATATCTGCGCATGTCGAGCAATGGCACGGCAGAGATCACGGCGCCAAACAAGTCGGGGCGTTGAACCGCCACTGCGCCAGTCAACAAACCACCATTGCTGCCGCCATAGATGCCCAGCTGCTTGGGCGTAGTGATGCCGCGACGAATGAGGTCTTGCGCGACCGCAATGAAATCGTCGTAGCTTCGCTGCTTGTTGGCCTTCAATGCCGATTGGTGCCAACTCGGCCCAAACTCGCCACCGCCTCGGATGTTGGCAACGACCACCGCGCCACCACGCTCAAGCCACGAGCTTCCCCAAATACCGGAGTAAAAGGGCCGCTGCGCGATGCGAAAGCCGCCGTACCCGTACATCATCGTGGCCAAAGATTCGCTGCTTTTAAATACTTTGGGGTAGACCACAAAGTACGGTATTTTGGTGCCGTCAGCGCTGGTCGCGAACGACTGCTCGCTGCGCATACCGGCCGACTCAAAGCGACTGGGCAGCTGCTTAAGAAGCTCGCGCTCATTTGATCCCGCGCGCGCCAGCGTATACGTGTCGGGGGTCAAGAAATCTGCATAGTTGACGCTGTATGCATCGCCCAGCTCATCGCCTTGCAATGCACCGTCGTGCCACGACGTGATAGACGCGCTGCCCTTGGAGCCAGCGCGCAGATCGGCCAGGTTTCGTGAGGTCCAACCGGCGCTTGCTGAGGGCATTTGCCACTCGACCAAGCGGCTTGCGACGTTGTCCAGCACATTCACAATCACGTGCTGACGGGTCGACACAAACGCGCCAAGCGACGTGCTCGCGCTGGGCGAAAACAACACCTGCATGCGCCGCTCGCCGCGCTGATAGTCACTGAGACGAGCCACCAAAAGGCTACCGGCAGGGTGTGACGCGCCGCCCACCAACCAATCTTTCTTGGGCTGGACAAAGAGCCACTCACCCTGGGTTGAAGCCGCGGCGTCTGAGGGCACATCGAGCTTGGCAAAGCTGCCGTCGGCGCCAATCGTCGACAACTCGCGGCTCCAAAAATCAACCGACCGATACGCCATTTTCCTTGGCGGCAACACGCTGTGATCGACCTGCACACCGGCTGAAACGTCGGCGACCAAACCTTCAAAAACGACTACTGCACTGCTCAGCGGCGTGCCGCGCGACCACGACTTGGCGATTCTGGGGTAGCCTGAAGCGGTCATGCTGCCGGCGCCAAAATCGGTACCGACCATCACCGTGTTGGCATCCAGCCAATCGACGTTGGATTTGGCCTCGGGCAACACAAAACCGTCTTTGACAAACGACTTGTTGATCAAGTCAAACTCACGCACCACAACCGCGTCGGCTCCACCACGCGACAAACGCATCAGGCAGCGGGTGTAGGCCGGGGAGTGGCAATTCATGCCCTTGAAAACCCAGTTTTCTTTCTCGGTGAGCCCCAGCGCATCGACATCCAGCACGGTCTCCCAAACGGGTGCCGCTTGCTTAAATGATGCCAGCGTGGTGCGACGCAGCAGTCCGCGCTTGTTTTTGTCGTCGGTCCAAACGTTGTAATGCAAGCCCCCCACACGAAACACATAGGGGATTTTGTCGGTAGCGCTCAACTGTGCCAACACACGCGCACGAATGGGCGCGAACTCTGGCCGAGCGCGCAGCAATGCCGTTGAGGCCTCGTTGCGCTCACGCACCCACGCCAACGGCTTAGCTCCCATGACTTCTTCTAACCACTCGAACTCGTCTGGCGGCATGGGCGCGACCGCAGTGGCAGGCGCGCCCCCAGTCGGCGCGTTGGACAAAGTTTGCGCTGACGCACTGAGGGGTGCGACCGATAAAACGACAGCAGCAAGGGCTGACTGCATGTGCGGTGTGAGTTCAATCTTCATCGCCTGAGCATAGCCCACTGAAAACCCACCATGAAGGTCGGATAATGCTTTGATGAGGCCCGCGCTGAGCACCCCGACATCCGACGCGTTGAGTCGCGCCTGTTGGTTTTGGTTGAGATCGATCATTGCGTTCGCAGCGGTGTGTTTGTCGCTCGCGCAAACGGCCGGTGCAGCGCAACAAGCGGCCGACGCCATCAACCAAGACATGGTGTTTGTCCAAGAGTCTGCCGGCGAGACGCCAGAGGGACTAACAGCCGCCGCAGCTTGGGCCTTGTTTCAACGCGGTGCCTTCGCGCCAATCGCGTCGCGCGGCATGGCCGCAAGCAATTTCGGGTTGCAGGCGTCTGCGTTTTGGCTCGCCGTACCCGTTGCGAAATTGGCAGAGCGGACAGCGCCTAGCCAATCGGGCTGGGTGCTGGAGGTCGACTACCCGCCGCTTGACCGCGTGGACGTCTTTGCGATGGATGGCAACGGCAACCCGCTGGATTGGCAACTCTCCGGCGACAAGTTGCCGTTTGACCAACGCTCCATCTCGTATCGCTCGCACGCGTTCGCCCTCAAGGCCGATCTGCCGAGCCAAGGCGTCATTTTGATCCGCGTCCAAACAACCGGGGTGGCCTCGATGCCGTTGCTGCTCCACTCAGCCCGAGCGTTTAACGAGCGGGTGCAGTCAAGTTATGCGCTTTTGGCGATGTACTTTGGCTTGGTTTTGGGGCTGGCGGCTTACAACGCCCTGTTATTTGTGCAGTTGCGCGACAGCCGATTTGGCTGGTACGTGGGTCTCGCAGCTTCGTTGACGACACTCCAGGCCGGCTTAACGGGCATGGGCATGCAGTTCATTTGGCCCAACGCGACCGATTGGCAAAGCTTGGCAGTTGCCACGTCGATCCCAATCGCTTCGGTGTGCGCGTCGCAGTTCACCCGGGTGTTTTTGAACACACCAAAAACCATGCCGTTGGTAAACATCGCATTATTGATCTGCTTGGCCTACGCGGTGCTCAGCAGCGGCGTGGCTTTTGTGACGCCGCTGTCGCAAAGCACCTACATCAACAGTGTCGGCGCGTCGGCCACAATTTTGGCAATTTTTGCAGCGGGTTTCAACGGCATGTTCAAGCGCGTTGATGGCGCTGCGTTCTTCTTGGTGGCTTGGCTGACCATGCTGATGGGCGGCGTCGCGCTGATCTTGCACAACAACGCCTGGTTGCCGACCAACACCATCACCCACCATGGCCTGCTCATTGGTTCGGCCATGGAGATGGTGTTGTTGTCGCTCGCACTGGGTAATTCGGTCCGGGTTGCCCATGCCGACCGAGCCGCGGCCGTGTCGTTGGCCGAAAAAGAACATTTGTTGGCAGACGATTTGCGTGCCAGTCAATCTCGCAACATGGGATTGCTCGCGGAGCGGGACGCCTTGCTGAACAACGCCGTCGTGGGCATGGTGTTGTCAGTTAAACGCACCCACACCTGGGTGAATGACAAGTTTGCTGAGATGATGGGGTTCGAGCGCGACTACATGATTGGCCGCAAAGCGGACTATTTGTATGCAGACCCGACCGAGTGGGAGACATTCGGTGCCGCGTCGCGAATGGAACTACAAACCCAAGGCTCGTTTTCACGCGAGGTCTGCCTTCGCAGGCGAAACGGCACCGTCATGTGGGCGCACATGGTTGGTGCCTGCATGCGGCCGGGCGATGTCGATGCGGGCGTGATTTGGACGATTTTGGACGTCACCGCCATGCGCGTGAGCGAAGAGCAAACCCGCGCCGCTTTGGCCGAACAACGCCAGCTCACCGAGGCGCGCGAGCGCTTTGTGGCGATGACCAGCCACGAGCTGCGCACGCCCGTCGCCGGGATATTGGGCACGCTGGAGTTGTTTGAGCACTATGGTGATCGTTTGGGTGAGCTTGAAAAAGCCGACATGCTCAAACAAATCAATGTGTCCGCACACCGGCTTTGGGACATGACTGAGCGCGTGCTGCTGCATGGCAAAGCCGAGTCGGGCCAATTGCGATTTGTGCCGTCTGCGACCCAACTCAGCGACGTGATCAACGAGTTGACATTTGAGTTTTGCACCGACCCCAAGCACCCACGCGAGCGCCTTGAGGTGCTGATGTCTGAGCTACCCGAGCGCCTTTTGCTGGACTCGTCCATGTTGCGCCACATCATCACCAATTTGCTGTCTAACGCCTTCAAGTACTCGCCCGGCGGTCAAAGCGTTCGCCTGGCGATCTCAATCGCGCCCATGCCAGACGGCGACCCCGCCGCGCGCGAGTTGCGCATCGTGATCTCTGACGAAGGCATCGGCATTCCCGAGGGCGAAACCGGCTCGCTGTTCAACAGCTTCCAACGCGCCTCAAACGTGGGTGACATCTCGGGCACCGGCTTGGGTTTGTCCATCGTTAAACACTGCGTTGACGCGCACGGTGGCAGCATCGACGTGCGCACGGCAGTGGGTACCGGCTCAGAATTCACCGTGAGCCTGCCCACGAGGCTAATTTAGTGAGTTTTTAGCCATTGGTCACCGGATTCATTGAATTCGTTGCTATATTTTTAATAGTGTCGATTTGACTTTGTAAAATCAAGTGATGCAACGTCAAAGAATCGTCGTGGGCTTAAGCGGGGGCGTGGACTCCGCCGTCAGCGCCCATTTGCTCAAACAGCAAGGCCACGAGGTCGTGGCCATCTTCATGAAAAACTGGGAAGATGACGACGACAGCGAATATTGCGCCAGCAACCAAGACTTTGTCGACGCCGCATCGGTCGCCGACGTGCTGGGCATTGAAATCGAGCATGTGAACTTCGCGTCTGAGTATCGCGACCGGGTTTTCGCCGAGTTTTTGCGCGAATACCAAGCTGGCCGAACGCCCAACCCCGATGTGCTGTGCAACGCGGAGATCAAGTTCAAGGCATTTTTAGACCACGCCATGCGTTTGGGCGCGGATGCAATCGCAACAGGGCACTACGCGCGCGTGCGCCACAACCCGGTCACGAATCTGCATGAGCTGCTCAAGGGCTTGGACGAGAGCAAAGACCAAAGCTACTTTTTGCACCGCCTCAACCAGCCGCAGCTTGCCAAAACACGCTTCCCCGTGGGTGAGTTGCGTAAAACCCAGGTTCGAGAGGTCGCACTGAGCATTGGCTTGCCCAACGCCAAGAAAAAAGACAGCACGGGCATTTGCTTCATTGGTGAGCGGCCTTTTCGCGAGTTTTTGAACCGCTACATTGCCCACGCACCGGGACCGATCAAGTCGCCTGAGGGGCGCACCATCGGCGAGCATGTGGGTTTGAGTTTTTACACCTTGGGCCAGCGCCAAGGCTTGGGAATTGGCGGCCTCAAGGCAAGCGGTGCGGCATTGAAGGCCGTTCAAGCCCAAGGACAGCGCGGTTTGAGTGACCACCAAGCTTGGTTTGTCGCCCGCAAAGACATTGAAGCCAACACCTTATGGGCGGTTCAAGGGCATGACCACCCGTGGCTGCAATCCACGAGACTGATAGCGAAAGACCCCAGCTGGGTATCGGGCGCGCCGCCCCAAAGCGCAGTTGCGGGCAGCAAAACGCGCTATCGGCAGGCCGACTCACCCGCACAAGTCGATGCCGTTGAAGGCGGTTTCCAGTTGGCGTTTCAAAGCCCGCAATGGGCCGTCACACCCGGTCAATCGGCAGTTTTGTACCACGGTGAGGTCTGTTTGGGCGGCGGCGTAATCGCACAAGTCGATCCACCTAACCCAAGCTAACTGGGCTTGTCGCAAGCCGTCAATCGCACGGTGAACCGCGTTCCTTGCACGGGCTCATCCGCCAGGGGATGCGCCGTCTCGATGCTGATGCTCGCACCGTGCAGCCGCACAATTTCGCGAACAATCGACAAACCCAGACCCGATCCGTCGGCTTCTGAGCCCAACACGCGATAAAACGGCTCAAAAACCAATTCGCGATTGGCCAGCGCAATGCCCACGCCATTGTCTTCAACCTGAATTTCGACCCCCCCGTCGGCATGGGCTGCAGCCAGCACCCGCGCCGTGACTACACCCTCGCGCGAGGTGTAGTTCAGCGCGTTGTCGATCAAGTTTCGAACCAACTCGGCCAAAAGCGTCGGATTGCCCAGCGCGTGGACTGTGGCCTCACCCAACGGGGCGTCAAACCCCAAATCAATCCGCTTGTCCAGCGCCCGAGGCACGGCGTCGCGCACGGCATCCGCGACCAACCGCGCCACGTCAAGGGGTTCCAGCTTGATGGTTTCACCCGTCAGCTCCGAGCGCGCAAGCGACAGCAACTGATTGACGGTATGGGTCGCTCGGGCGCTTGCTCGAGCCATTTGGCGCAACGAATGTTTCAGGTCATTGGTGGAATGGTCGGCGCGAAGCGCCAACTCCGCCTGCATGCGAAGACCCGCCAATGGCGTTTTGAGCTGATGCGCCGCATCAGCCAAGAATCGCTTTTGCGCCTGTGCGGCGAACTTTTGACGCTTCAGCAGCTCGTTGACCGATGCCACCAGCGGTGCAACCTCCACCGGCACCTCCCGCTCGTCGATGGGGCTTAAATCGTCAGGCTTGCGGGCGTGGATGCGCCGCTCCAGCAGCGCAAGCGGTCGAATGCCGCGAACCAAGGCAAACCACACCAGCAGCACAGCCAAAGGCATGGTGATGAATTGCGGCAGCATCACCCCCTTGATGATCTCGGTGGCCAGCGTGGCCCGCTTTTCACGGGTTTCGCCAACCTGAATCAAGATCGGCCTGGCATTTGCGGGTCCGACCTTGACCCACATGTACGCCACCCGAAGGTCTTCGCCGCGCAGCACATCGTCACGCAGCATCGGCACACCCAAAACAACCGCATCGTCTTCGCTGGGCAGTGGAAAGTCGCGCTCGCCGACCACAAACTCACCCCGAGCACCCAGCACTTGGTAGTACACAAAGTCTGAATCGCCCGCACGCAGCAGCTCACGCGCTGGTGCAGGAAAATTCACTTGCGTGCGAAAACTGTTCGCGGCCAAAGCCACACCCGCAACGCGCTGCACCGTCACAAATTGCGACATCACTTGCACGTCGAATTCCAGTGCGCGATCAAATGGTCGATCGGCGACGCTTTGAGCAACCAGCCAGGTGAGCACCAAACTAAACGGCCACAAAATCAACAGCGGCGTGAGCATCCAATCCAAGATGTCACTGAACAGCGAGCGCTGTTCCCGAGGAAAAAGCCGCAAATTCTTAAACGGCATGGTCGCTTGGCTTGGCGGGCATCACGCCTCGGGTATTTTTTGCAGACAGTAACCGAGGCCGCGGACGGTCGCGATTTCGATCGGGCCGGTCTCGATTTTCTTGCGCAGGCGATGCACGTAGACCTCAATCGCGTTGATCGTGACCTCATCGCCCCACTCGCACAGCCGCTCCACCAGCTGCTCCTTGCTCACCAGCCGCCCAGCGCGTTTGAGCAACACCTCCAGCAAACTCACCTCTCTGGCCGACAAATCCAGCGCACGACCATCAATGGATGCCATGCGGCTCGACTGGTCGTACACCAGCGGGCCGTGCTTGATCAAGTTGCTGCTGGCACCCGCGTTGCGTCGCCCCAAAGCCCTGACTCGGGCCTCCAACTCATGCAACGAAAACGGCTTGGCCATGTAGTCGTCAGCGCCCAAATCCAAGCCCTTCACGCGCTCCTCAACGCTGTCAGCGGCCGTCAAAATCAGCACAGGCAAATGAGCCCCGCGTGCACGCAGCCGCCTGAGCACCTCCAAGCCGTGCATGCGCGGCAGCCCCAAATCCAAAATCAGCAAATCCAGCTCGCCATGCGTCGTCAAGGCCGCATCGGCCTGCGCGCCGTCGGTGACGTGGTCAACGGCAGCGCCCGAGGCACGCAGGGTGCGCAGCAAACCGTCGGCCAACACCTGGTCATCTTCGGCAATCAAAATGCGCATGTCGCCCTCGTTTTTTTGATGAAGTTCATTCTGACACGCTCGCATCGCGCTTTGACACGGGTTTTACGCCAATTTCTAAACAAATATGCCGCTGGTCACCGAATTCATTCACTTCTTTGCTACTATTTTAGTAGTAGACTTCAACCGCTTGCCGCTCGCAATCAGCTCGTATCCGCTGGCATAAGCCTCGAGTCCCAGCGTCATCACCGTTGCCACCGCGTCGCCCACATCGGCCTTGAACTCGGCTTGAGCCTGCGCGGTCGCCCGCTCGAACGCGTCCAACCACGCCAAACCGACAGGCGTGAAGCAAAGCTGTTGCGCGCGCGCGTCGCGTGCATCGGACTTGCGATCCAGCAAGCCCCAAGCTTGGGCTTGATCAACCAACTTTGCCATCGCTTGCTTGCTCATGCCCGCGCTCAGGCCCAACTCACCCAAGCGCGCGCCCGAGCGCGGCAAATGGCGCGTGATGTGGATGTGCGCCGCACTGATTTGATCGCGCCGCGCCAAATTGCTCAAACCCAGCGGCACGCCCGGGTCGTCGGCCATCAAGGCCAACACCCGCGCATCAAATCGCCGCAGCGCATGCCCTAAGAGCCGCCCCAAATGGGCATCCTGCCAAGGTGTTTGGGCTTGAAAATCGGTGTTCACACGGTCAATTATATCGTCAACCAAACTGACTAAAATAATTGAAATCGTTGACCATCAATTGAATTACAGTACTGGCTAAGCAAACAGGCTGTTGTTGTGTTCAGGCAGCAAGCAGCAACCGATTGCGCTTCTAAGCATTTGATTTCATTGGACAACTCATGGCAACCGCAGCAAAAATCTCCCCAACCGACGTGACCGAACGCGCCAAGGCCTTGCAGGCAGCCTTGGCTCAAATTGAGAAGCAGTTTGGCAAAGGCACCATCATGCGCCTGGGCGACGGCGAGACAATTGAAGACATCCAAGTCGTGTCGACCGGCTCGCTGGGCTTGGACATCGCCTTGGGCGTTGGCGGTTTGCCGCGTGGACGCGTGATCGAGATCTACGGCCCAGAATCCTCGGGCAAAACCACCCTCACCTTGCAATGCATCGCGGAGATGCAAAAAATCGGCGGCGTTTGCGCCTTTGTTGATGCCGAGCACGCGCTCGACATCCAATACGCCCAAAACCTCGGCGTCAACCTCCAAGAACTGCTCATCAGCCAGCCCGACACGGGCGAGCAAGCCCTAGAAATTGTCGACAGCTTGGTGCGGTCAGGTGGCGTTGACATGATCGTCATCGACTCCGTTGCCGCGCTCGTGCCCAAGGCCGAAATTGAAGGCGAAATGGGCGACAGTTTGCCAGGCCTACAAGCCCGCCTCATGAGCCAAGCCCTGCGCAAACTCACCGCCAGCATCAAAAAATCCAACTGCATGGTGGTCTTCATCAACCAAATCCGCATG
Organism: Comamonadaceae bacterium; assembly: GCA_031421855.1. Lineage (GTDB taxonomy): Bacteria > Pseudomonadota > Gammaproteobacteria > Burkholderiales > Burkholderiaceae_C > JAAFHN01. The sequence continues at coordinate 47,886 of JANOPN010000182.1, read as the reverse complement.
AAGATTGGCGTGATGTTTGGCAGCCCCGAGACCACCACGGGCGGCAACGCCCTCAAGTTCTACGCCTCGGTTCGGCTCGACATTCGCCGCGTCGGCACCATCAAAAAGGGCGACGAAGCTGTGGGCAATGAGACCAAGGTCAAGGTCGTCAAAAACAAAGTCAGCCCACCGTTCAAAGAAGCCCACTTTGACATCATTTACGGCCAAGGCGTGAGCCGAATGGGCGAAGTCGTTGACCTCGCCGTGGTGCACAAAATTGTCGACAAAGCTGGCGCGTGGTACGCCTACCAAGGCGAAAAAATCGGCCAAGGCCGCGACAACGCCAAAGAATTCCTGCGCGAAAACCCCGACTTGGCCTTTGAGATCGAAAACAAAGTGCGCGAACTCGTCGGCGTCACCCTGCTAGCCGCCCAAAAAGCCGAAACACCGGCCAAATGAGACTTTGAGCGGCTTTTTGATGTGTTTTTGGCATCTGGTCAACGGATTCATTGGGCTTGTTGCTATGAAATTTGCACCGCCTAACGCATCACATCACCCTTTCAAAATGCCAAAAACCTTCTTCAAAATCGCGCTACCGGTCGCCACGGGGTCGGCGCGGATCGCACGCTCTTGTTCACCGATGACGAGGTACAGACCATCTAGGGCGCGGGTGGTCACGTAGCGCTGGATGTTGGCGTCTTCGGCTTTGACCAAGCCCAGCGCCGTGGCCTTTGAGCCGAAGTCGTTGTACTTTTGCGCGAGGCCCACCTTCTCAGTCGCGGTGTTGACGACTGGCAAAAACTTCTCGATCAGTGGCAGACGGGTTTTTTCGGCGAAAAAGCCCGTGACTGAGGTGTCGCCGCCCGTGAGGATGTTTTTGGCGTCGACCACATTCATGCTGCGAACGGCGTTGCGCAGCAAGTCTTTGGAATACGGCACAGCTTGTTCTGCGCCCCGGTTCATGGCGGTCACGAGCTCTTCGATGCGCCGGTTTTGCCCCAATTTGGACAACAACTTACCGGCATCTTCCAAAAAACCCGGCAAAGCAATGCGAACTTTGTCGTTGCCCAAGAATCCATCGGGTTTGCCCAGAATGCCCACCGCAGCGAGTGCGCCCTTTTCAAGGGCGGTCTTCAGTGCGGCTGATGCGTCTTTGTTGGTCAAATCGCCTAGGCTCAGGGCGTAGGCTTGCTCGTAGGTTGCGACAATCAACGCACCCAACGCACCTGCACCAAGTTGGCTAAACTGACGGCGGCTCACGCCACTGGACTGGCGACGGCTCACGCCGCTGGGCGTTTGGTTGGGAATCCACAAGCCGCTCGCCGTGGGTTCGTAGTTTGTGTCGTTGGTGGTTTGTTGATGTTGGAGGGAACGCATGTGTTGTTTGCCTTAAAAAAAGCTCGCCTTGATCAGCCGGTGGATGGCGGTCGCAGAAATCATCTTGCCCGATTTTTGGCCTTGGGGCTAGGGCGTTGGCCCGCTTTGGGCTCAATCGGGCTGCTGGGTGCTACCGCTTTGCCCGGATGTGCAGCCAAACTGGCACCCGCTTCAACATTTGTGCTGCTTGACGGCACCCGAATGCCATCAAGCGCGTTGATGGGCAAGGTCACTTTTGTGAATTTTTGGGCGACCAGCTGCGTGACTTGTGTGGCCGAAATGCCTGAACTCACCAAGGTCTACAACGAGCTCTCGCCAAAGGGCTACGACATGCTGGCCGTGGCCATGAAATACGACCCACCCGCCTACGTGGTGAACTACGCTGAGAGCCGAAAGCTGCCCTTCAAGGTGGCAATTGACAACACCGGCGCGGTTGCGAAAGCCTGGGGCGACGTGGCGATCACGCCAACCAGCTTTTTGGTCAACAAACGCGGTGAGATCGTCAAAACCTATGTCGGACAGCCCGATTTCGCGGCGTTGCGCACATTAGTCGGTGAGTTGCTCGCCCAAACCTGATTGTGGGCTGGCATGAAAAAAGCGGCCATTTGGCCGCTTTTTCGTTGTCAGCGCTTGGTTTACTTCGGCGCTGGCACTTGGTATGCGTCGTGGCAAGCCTTGCAACTGCCGCCAACCGCGCCAACTGCGGCCTTGATTTGATCGATGTTGCCGGTTTTGCCAGCCGCAGCCAGTTTCGTCACCTCAACTTGCATTTTGTCGCCGAGTTCTTTGAACTTGGGCATTTCTTTCCAGGCTTCGGGCTTGACGCGGGGAGAAATTGACTCGGTGTCAGCCGTGAACCCGGCCCATGGCAGCTTGGCCATCGCCTCGACGACGGCGATGTTGTCTTGTGCGACTTTGGCGTCAAACGGCACGCGGCCATTGGCCATGGCGGCCACGCGACCAAAATGCGTGCCCATGACGGTCAATGCGCTTTGGCGGTATTTGACTGCTGCCTCGGGGCGTTGGAATTGGGCGAAGGCTGTGGTGCTGAGGCCGAGGGTTGCACCAATTAAAAGGCCGCCAATCAAGCTGTGTTTCATGTGTTGTCCTGGTCCGAGAGGTGTGCCGTTGGGTGAATTCTCACGATGTTTGCGTTCCAAAAGCTAAAAACACCATTTGTTCTTGCTTTGAGGAACCCAACCGTGAGTATCCTCTCTTGCATAAAGTTCACCCCACTGGGATCAATACCGAGTTGAAGCACGTCAATTCGGCAAAAACACACGAGGCAAGCAAGATGCAAACAACAAGGGTTTGGGACTTACCCACGCGGATCTTCCATTGGTCGCTGTTTTTGGCGATCGTTGGCTCCATCATCTCGGCCAAGGTTGGTGGAAACGCCATGATCTGGCACATGCGCCTGGGCATGTTTGTCGCCACGCTGTTGTTGTGGCGGGTGGTTTGGGGCTTGATTGGCGGCCACTACTCCAAATTCATCTCGTTCATCTACAGCCCCAGCACGGTTTTGGCTTACCTGCGCGGGCAAGCGCCCACCCACGTGTCGGTGGGCCACAACCCCATGGGCGCGATGTCGGTTTTTGGTTTGCTGGCGGTTTTGGTGATCCAAGTCGCAAGCGGCCTGGTGTCTGACGATGAGATCGCAACCGTCGGCCCACTGAACAAATTTGTTTCTTCAGCCATCGCTTTGCAAGCCACCGGCTGGCACAAAGCATATGGTCAATGGCTGCTATTGGCGCTCATCGGCCTGCATGTTGCAGCTATTTTGTTCTATTTGTTCAAAAAACGGGAGAACTTGATTCGCCCGATGATCCACGGCGATAAAGCAGTCGAGTCAATCGAACGCGTGCCCAGCTCGCGCGACGACCTCAACAGCCGCCTCACCGCACTGGCGGTTTGGGTGGTTTGCGCGGCGGCGGTGGCGTTTGTTGCAATCCGTTGGGGTTGACGGCGAACGGCTAACTTGAATAGGACTTACGCAAAATTGTCCTAGCAAGGCGCAGCGACGACGACAGTGCGAACAGCACGGCTAGGAGCTGCAACGCGGCTGGGGCGGTTTTGCGTAAGTCCTATCAAAGCGCCCACTTCACCATTGGATGCGTTGATAGCGTGCGATACAGCTCATCGAGTTGGTCTTTGCTGGTGGCTTCGATATTGAGCGTCACGGCCAAGTAGGAGCCCTTGCTGCTTTCGCGCAGGGTCACGGTTTGGGCATCGAATTTGGGGTCAAACTGGGCGGCGATGTGGCTCACGGCGCGCACGAACTCGTCGCTTTTCGCGCCCAAAACCTTCAGCGGGTAGGCGCACGGGAACTCGAGCAAGGTCTCGCGGCTCGCCGGTGCCTCGGCGGGCACAGCGGCGGGGGCAGCCGCCACGGCCTCGGCGCTGGCGAGTTTTTGTGCTTGGTAGCCTGCAAACAGCGCCGCCCCAACGGGGCCCGGTTGGCCGGCATGAGCACCAGTGCCCACGGGTTTGCCATCGAGCTCGGTGATCGCCAAAACCTCTTTGGTGGCGCTGGACAGCAACATCTCGTCTGCGGCCAACACCTCGGCGCGGCTGATGTCGCGCAGCTCAAACCCGATGCCTTGCTGTTTGCAAATTTGCTCAATCAGCCCGTAACGGATGCCTTCAAGCACCAAATTGTTCTTTTTAGGCCCGATCACGCTGCCATCTTTCACGATCCACACGTTGCTGGCGGCCGCTTCACTCAAGCAGTCGCCCCGAAACATCACCGTTTCCATCGCGCCGACATCGGCGCTGATTTGGCGCGACATGACTGCGCCGAGCAAACTCGTTGATTTGATGTGCGCCTTGGCCCAGCGAAAATCGTCCGCACTCACGCAGGCCACGCCTTGGGCGCGCTGCTGTGCGGTTGGCGGCTTCATCACATTGGCAAAGGCAAACACCGTGGGCGTGATGTCTTTTGGCATGGCGTGGTCGCGCATGGCCACGCCACGGGTGATTTGGATGTAAACCAGCTGCGCCGCATCTGTTTTGATGACATTTTGGCCCTTGGTCGCCGGATCTATTGGGCTAGATGCTATCAATTTTGATATCAATGCCTGGACCATTTCGCGCCACTCGGGCTTGGTCATTGGGTTGGTGATGCGCAACTCGGCCAAGCCGCGCTCCATGCGGGCAAAGTGGTCATCAAACCGAAACGGCGCGCCTGCGTAGGCCGGAACGACCTCATAAATGCCGTCGCCAAAAATAAACCCGCGATCCATCACCGAGACTTTGGCCTCGCTGAGCACAGTGAAGTCACCGTTGAGGTAGCAAGGCAAATCAGGCAGGTTTGAAGCGGTCATGGGTCGGAGATCTGGTGAAATTGGCATAGAACTGAATCGACGAGGATACTAGACGCGGCGCAAAACACGACCCGCGCGGGCGTGCACAACCCCTTGGGGGCCGCTGGCCAGTTGGCCGTTGACGTACACGCGCTCCACGCCGACCGATGCGCGCGTGGGGTGGTCGTAGGTTGCTTGGTCGGCGATGCGATGCGGGTCAAACAGCACCAAATCAGCGGCGGCACCTTGCGCCAGCAAGCCTCGCGCCGGTTGCTGCGCGTTTGCCTGGTCAAGGCCAAAGCGGCGTGCCGTCAAGCCGGTCATTTTGTGAATTGCGGCCTCGAGCGAAAACAAGCCCCTGTCGCGGCTGAAATGCCCCAAAACACGCGAAAAGCTGCCCCACAGGCGCGGATGGGGTTGCGCGTCGTGCGCCAAACCGTCTGAGCCAATCATGGTGAGCTCGTGCTTCAAAATTCGCTCCACATCGCTTGGGTCCATCGCAAAGTAGATCGCGCCAGCGGGCAACAGGGCTCGGGCCATGGCCTCGGGGCTGATGCCTTGCTCGGCCGCCAACTCATGCAACATGCGCCCGGCTGCATCGGGTTGCGCCCGCGACCAGGTGATGCGCACAGCGCGCGACTGCGCAACCCGCTCGGGCAGCAACATCGTGCTTGATGCGTCATACGGGTAGCAGTCCAAACACACCCTCTGGCCCAGCGCCGCTTTTGACACCGCAGCCAAAGTCGCCACGCTCTTGCCGTGTTGCGCCACGCCCATCAATTTGTGATGCGACAGCACCAGCTCGCAGCCGATGGCAGCACCGACAGCAAAAGCCTCGCGCATCGCGGCATCGATGTGCTCGCCCTCATCACGCAAATGCATGGTGATGACGCCCCGCACGCGTCGCTTGCCCCCGTGACTTCGCAGGGGTTGCGCCACGCCAATCAACTCGGCCGTTGTTGCGGCCCTGGCTGGTGGGTAATACACGCCGGTCGACATTCCCCAAGCCCCCGCGTGCAGCGCCTCGGCGACATCGGCCGCCATGGCCTCGACTTCACGCGCATTCGCAGCAAGCTCGACATTGCGCACATGCTTAACGCGCAACGTGGTGTGCCCAACCAACGCCGCCACGTTCAGCGCAGGCTGATGCGCGGTTAACGCATCCAAATACGCCGCGAAACCGCCAAAGCGGTACGCCGCCAAGCCCAAAATATCCAGCGGCGCGGGCACGTCGCTGGCTTGCAAGGGTGCCGCACTCACCCCGCAGTTGCCGGTGATCACGGTCGTCACGCCCTGCGACAGCTTGGGGTGCGCTTGCCCCCGTGCGGCGCGCTCCAGCACCAAGGCGTCGTCGTGCGTATGCGCATCAATGAATCCGGGGGCCAATGCCAGACCTTCGCAGTCGACAACCTCGACGGCTTGAGCGTGGCTCTCGCGGCCGATCCATTGAATGCAACCCTCGGCAATGCCCAGATCACCTCGCCAGGCGGGCGCGCCTGTGCCATCAATCAATTGCGCGTTTTTGAACAGAACATCCAACAAATCAGTCCACCTTGGCACCTGATCGCGCCACCACTGCGGCCCACATTGGCCGCTCTCGCACCGCGCGCTCCATCAAGCGGCCAGGCGGGGCAATCGTTGACTCAAACGACAAATCAGCAAACTTGGCCGCGACCGAGGGTGTTGCCAACACCTTGTTGATCTCGGCATTGAGTCGGTTGATGACTTCAGTCGGCGTGCCCGCTGGAGCCACGATGCCGCCCCAAGCCACGGTCTCGTAGCCAGCCACACCGGCTTGCGCAACCGTTGGCAACTCCGGGAACTGCGCCGAGCGCTGCGCGCCCGACACGGCCAGCGCGCGAACGCGCCCGCCCTTGATGTGTTGCCCCACCGAGCTCAAGTTGTCAAACATCAAGTCAATTTGCCCGCCGATCAGGTCTTGAATCGCCTGCGGGCTGCCCCGATACGGCACGTGGGTGATGAAGCTTTTGGTCATTGACTTGAACAACTCGCCCCCCAAATGCCCCGTGGTGCCGTTGCCCGCTGAGCCCATCGTGAGCCGCCCGGGGCGCGATTGCGCAAGCGCGACCAGCTCGGCCACGCTGTTCACACCCAGCCTCGGGTTCACGACCAAGGCGTTTTGCACATAACCGAGCAAGGCCACCGAGCTGAGTTGTTTATCTGCGTCATAGGCCAGCTTTTTGTACAGCGATTGGTTGATTGCCAGCGTCACCACGTTGCCGTAACCCAGCGTGTAGCCATCAGGCGCGGCGCGGGTGACCTCTTGGATGCCAATCGCGCCGCCAGCGCCGGGGCGGTTGTCCACCACAAAGGCCTGCCCCAATGTGCGCGACAGCTCGTTGGTCAAAATGCGGCAAATCAAGTCCGGCGCGCCCCCGGCCGCCGATGGCACGACCAAGCGAATGGCTTTGTCGACAGGCCATGCCGCTCGAGCCAGTCCGGGCAAAGCAAAGCTAGCCACAGCGGGGATGATTTGGAGGGCGCGGCGGCGATTGAGGTTCATGACAAGCTCGGGTCGAGTGAAGAGTGCCGCAATCTTCGCCAAGTCTAACCCGGCTCGCAAGCGAGGCGATATGCGGCTACCATGAGGTTTTGTCATGCAACGCATCCCGTCAACCCAAGCCCTGCAATGCTTTGAGGCCAGCGCCCGCACCGGCTCGTTCACCCGCGCCGGGCTGGAGTTGCACCTCACCCAAGGCGGGGTCAGCCGCCAAGTGCAAACACTGGAGCGGTGGATCGGCACGGCGCTGCTGGAGCGTCGACGCGAAGGGCTCAAGCTCACCCAGGCAGGCGGCGCGTACCTGGACGAAATCGCACCCGCGCTGTTGACGCTTGAGTCCGCAACCGCTCAGCTCATGGCCCTCAAAGGCAAGGGCGGCACACTCAGCTTGTCGATTCCCGCCTCATGGGGCAACCACTGGCTCATTCCACGCCTGAGCGACTTTCGCCAAGCCAACAGCGATGTGTGCCTCAACTTGCTCACCCAAGTGGGCGCGGCCAATTTCAGCAACCGCCAAATTGACGCAGCGGTTGAATTCAGAGCCGAGGCACGAACCGATGCGTCATGCGCATTCGTCATGGGCTTGAAGCTCTCGCCCTACGCCGCACCCGCCTGGATCGCCCGCGAGCCCCACGCCGCAAACACCGCCGTGTTTTCCAGCCACCACATGCTGCAGCACAGCACATTGCCCCAAGCATGGGCGGGTTGGCTGGAGGCGGTCGCGCCAACGGCGCGCAACGACGCAGTTGCTGCATCAGGCCCCCGCTTCGACCTCATGTTCATGGCCATGAACGCCGCCATCACGGGTCTGGGTGTCGCGCTGCTGCCCGACTTCATGGCCCAAACCGCCGTCCAAAGCCAAGCCTTGATGCGCCTGTCAACCACCGAATGGACGTCGCCTGGCGGCTACTACCTGTCACGCTCACCCCTCTTGCGACGCGATTCGGCGTTTGAGGCGTTCTCCAAGTGGCTTTTGACGCAAATTTGATGAGATATTGGCACTTGGTCTCCGGATTCATTGGGTTTGTTGCTATCAAAATAGTTAAAGTCATTGCGGTTTGTGAGGCGCGCGCCATTCGGCGCTAGAATTCCCAAATCGGGATTCACAGCCTCCCGAATCCTTCGCGGATAGACGGTGTCCCGTCCAAGTGCTGGCTTTTCTCTTTGAGGAATTTCGCCAATGGACACCGCAGCTTTCACTCGTTCACCTTCACCCCCCACCATGAGCCCCGCACAGTTTGCGGCGCGGCTGGGGCGTGCCGACTCGCCTTGGGTGCTCGACGTGCGACGCCCAGCCGCCTTTGCCGCGAGCCAGCGGATGCTGCCAGCTGCGCGGCATTGCCCGCCAGATGAGGTCCGCGCCTTTGGCGCGACTCACACACCAAGCGAGGTGCTCGTTTACTGTGTCTATGGCCACAACGTGGGTTTTGACGCGGCATCGCAGTTGCGAGACTTGGGCTGGCAGGCGAGCTATTTGCAAGGGGGGATCGAAGGCGGCGAAGGCGGCGTCGACCCGCTTGAGTTGATGAATGAGCTTCGCCTGCAGCGCTTGCCAACCCTGGCAAAACGCGCCGATTTGGGTGTGGACGGTGTGCGAATCTCGCGCTGGATCACGCGAGAGCGACCCAAAATTGATCGCATTGCCTGCCCATGGTTGGTGCGACGCTTCATCGACGCTCGCGCTGAGTTTGTGTACGTGCCCAAGTCGGCCGTCTTCGCACAGGCTGCGGCGCTCGACGCGATTGCCTACGACATACCCGGCGCGCCGCTTGAACATGGCGGCGAGTTGTGCAGTTTTGACGCGTTTTTGGCGGCGTTTGAGCTGCGCTTGCCCGCCTTGGACTTGCTGGCTCAGGTCGTGCGCGGGGCAGACACGGACCGCTTGGACTTGAGCGCGCAGTCGGCCGGCCTGTTGTCGATTTCGCTGGGGTACTCGCGCCTGTACGCGCACGATGACTTGGCCATGCTGGCGGCGATGTTGCCGGTGTACGACGCGCTCTACGCCTGGTGCGGTGACCAAGTCGCCCAAGTCAACGAGCAACACCGGTGGACGCCATGATGGTCACCACATCCGACTCATCAAAAACAATAGCAACTAACCCAATGAATTCCGAGACCAATGGCCAAAAACAGGTAGAAATCACGCCCCCAAGCTTCATTCAGGCGTTTTGGTTTTGGTTGAAGCTGGGGTTCATCAGTTTTGGCGGGCCAGCGGGGCAAATTGCGGTGATGCAGCGCGAGCTGGTGGAGCGCAAGCGATGGATCAGCCCCGACCGGTTTGGGCACGCGCTGTCGTTTTGCATGGTGCTGCCGGGGCCAGAGGCGCAGCAATTGGCCACCTACATCGGCTGGTTGCTGCACGGCGTGCGCGGCGCGGTGGTGGCGGGCGGCTTGTTTGTGCTGCCGGCGTGGTTCATGTTGGTGGGTTTGAGCTGGCTTTTTGTTGCGCAGGGGCACACGCCTTGGATGGGCGGGGTGTTGCTGGGGCTCAACGCCGCTGTGGCCGCGCTGATTGTTCATGCCGTGTGGCGCTTGGCAAGTCGCGTGCTGAAGCCTCAAAACACCCCAAACGAGGTCGATGCGGCAAAAAAAGAGTCAAATCGGCTCTTGGTCACCGGATATTGGTGCTTGGCTGCTATCGGTTTGATTGTGATGTTGACCGGCATTGCGTCATTTTTTTGGGTGGTTGCGGTGGCCGCAGCCGTTGGCTTTTGGCTGGCCAAGCGCGCCGAGAGGGTGCCTGTGGCTCACGGCAAGCCAAGCGCATCGGCTTTGGGTGGGCCACGGCACGTGATTCATGACGACGCGGCCGCGCCCTCCCACACCACGCCGTCCATGACACGCTTGGCTTGGGTTGTGGGCATTTTCGCGACGCTTTGGGCCGCGCCGATGTTGGCGTTGTGGCACACACGTGGCGCGTCTGACCCCTTGACGCAAATGGCGATCTTGTTCACCAAGGCGGCTTTGGTGACGTTTGGCGGCGCGTATGCGGTGTTGCCCTATGTGAGCCAAGCGGCGGTGGAGCAGTTTGGCTGGCTGAGCCACTCGCAGATGATGGCGGGGCTGGCTTTGGGCGAGAGCACGCCTGGGCCGCTGATTTTGGTGGTGGCTTATGTCGGGTTTGTGGGCGCGTGGACGACCCAGGTGCTGGGGCCAAACGCCATGTTGGCGGGCGCGGTCGCTGGTGCGGCTGTGGCAGCTTGGTTCACGTTTTTGCCCAGTTTTGCATTCATTTTGGGCGGTGGGCCTTGGGTTGAGGCCACCCGCCAAGCCCCGCGCTGGGCGGGGCCGCTGGGTGCCATCAGCGCAGCCGTGGTCGGCGTGATGGCATCGCTGGCGGTGACGTTCATCGCCGCCAACTTGGGGCTGGCAGGGGTTGCGCCCTTGTTTGGGTTGATGCTCCCCAAGTGGGCACTGGCCACCAGCTTGTCGGTGCTGGCGTTGCTGGCGCTTTGGCGGTTTCAGCGCTCGGCCTTGGAAGTGGTGCTGGTTTGCGCGGCGCTGGGCTGGTTGCTGACTTAAATCGGAAGACCTTAATTCCAGCCAATGATCTCCAAGCCCTTTTCGCTTACGCAGCGTTGAACAAAGGCGCGGTGGGTGCTGTTGGCTTTGCCGCCTTCAAATGCACCGGCGGTGGCGACAGTAGCACCGGCAACTGCTGCGCCGCCAGCGGCGTTTTGAGCGCTTTGCTTCAAACCACTGCCCGATACGAGCGAGCCGACTGCAGCCGCGACAGCCGCTGTGGCCGCCGCTTGGCCTGCGCGGCGGTTGCTGTCGTTGTGGGCCTCGGCGCTCACCGCTTGGGTGGCGCGCGCCATGCACGAGTCGACTTCGGTGCGGGCTTGGCCTTCGCCCAAGCGATTGAACACGGCGTTGGGGTAGATGATGGGGCGAGCTTGGGTGCTACTAGGGCCTTGTGTAGCGCAGCCGGTGACCGAGACCACGGCTGCGGCGACGGCAATGAACATGGCTGTACGTGCGACTGTGCGGGTGACTTTGCCAGAGAAAATGCGAGCGATCATGTAGCGAGCCTTGTTGACGTGTTTGGATGCTGGGTGTTCAACGCACGACTGGGTGTGGGCGATGACGGCCCTATTTTGGGACTTGAAATGAGCAATTCCCACACACCACGGGCCCTCGGCAGGTAAAATTGGTCAACCATTGCAACCATTTAGCACCATCCCCATGTCAAACGCTCACCCTGCACCGGCCCACGAGGCTGGCCACGATGCACCCGCTGCCCACGAAAAAGACCCGATTGAGGCCATCGTGCCTTACATCCCAATCGTGATTCCGGTCGTTGGCGGCATTTTGATCTTCTTGTTGGCCTTCATCGCGGTGTTCATGGCTTGAGTTGTTTCGAGCACTCTAAAGTTTGAGAATGTCTCGGCAGCGACTGCTTTGAGGCAGGTTATGCAATCCAAGCATGGCTTCATGCGACCTGTTTCGTAACTGCGATGTAACTCGGCGTTTGATTTTCTAAAATCGATCCTCCTTAGCCGACCCCCTGGCCCGCCGCCGAATCTGCGGCCCGCCACCGAGCCGACTGAGCCCGTGAACTGATGAATCTATTTGTCAAAGGCGCGGCACGTTTTTGCCTCAACCGGTGCTGACTCAGCACCCCAGCGGTTTCCAGACAAATCTGTGCGCTCGTCAGCGCCTTTGACAAGCAGATTTTTTACCATCGGAGCCCTGTCATGAACTCACCCGTCATTGGAAGCTTGCCTGTGCAAGCACCCGCTTTCGTCAAACACCCGCGCCTGATCGCGTGGGTTAACGACATGGCTGCTTTGTGCAAGCCCACCGCCGTCGTGTGGTGCGACGGCAGCCAAGCTGAATACGACCGGCTTTGCGCCCAACTGGTCGCGGCAGGCACTTTCAAACGGCTTAACCCCGCCAAACGTGCCAACAGCTTCTTGGCCTGCTCCGACCCGACCGACGTGGCCCGGGTTGAAGACCGCACCTACATATGCAGCGCAACCCAAGACGACGCAGGCCCAACCAACAACTGGATGGCACCTGCCGACATGCGCGGCTTGCTCCAATTTGGTCAAAACGGACAGGCGGCCCTATTTGACGGCTGCATGAAGGGCCGCATCATGTATGTGGTGCCGTTTTCGATGGGGCCGCTGGGTAGCAGCATTGCCCACATCGGCATCGAGCTGTCTGATTCGGCATATGTCGCGGTCAACATGAAAATCATGACCCGCATGGGCCAGTCGGTCTATGAGGTGTTGGGCGCTGACGGCGACTTTGTGCCCTGCGTGCATACCGTGGGCGCGCCATTGGCGGCGGGTCAAGCCGACGTGAGCTGGCCTTGCAACCCCACCAAGTACATCGTTCACTACCCCGAAACCCGCGAAATTTGGAGCTACGGCTCAGGCTACGGCGGCAACGCGCTGCTGGGTAAGAAATGTTTTGCGCTGCGCATTGCCTCAACCATGGGCCGCGACCAAGGTTGGCTTGCCGAACACATGCTGATTTTGGGCGTGAAGTCTCCCAGCGGCAAGAAGCACCACGTCGCGGCGGCATTTCCCAGCGCATGCGGCAAGACCAATTTTGCGATGTTGATTCCACCAGCCACATTCACGGGCTGGGAAGTCACCACCATTGGCGACGACATCGCTTGGATCAAACCCCAAGCGGGTGTCAATGGCCAGCTGGAGTTGCGCGCGATCAACCCCGAAGCGGGCTACTTTGGCGTCGCACCAGGCACCAACATGCAAACCAACCCCAACTGCATGAAAAGCCTGACCCGCGACACGATTTTCACCAATGTTGCCCTGACCGACGACGGTGACGTGTGGTGGGAGGGCATGGAAAAAGACCACAACAACCAGCTGCCCGCGCATTTGATTGATTGGCAAGGCAATGACTGGACACCTGAGATCGCCAAGGCCACCGGCGCCAAAGCAGCGCACCCCAATGCGCGCTTCACAGTCGCTGCAACCAACAACCCTGCGCTTGACCCCGCTTGGGACGACGCTCAGGGCGTGAAGATTGACGCATTCATCTTCGGCGGCCGCCGCTCAACGACCGTGCCATTGGTGACCGAGGCGCGCAACTGGACCGAAGGCGTGTACATGGCCGCGACCATGGGCTCTGAGACCACGGCGGCGGCCGCTGGCCAGCAAGGCGTTGTGCGCCGCGACCCGTTTGCGATGCTGCCGTTCATGGGCTACAACATGAGCGACTATTTCCAACACTGGCTCGACATTGGGGCCAAACTAAGCGCAAGCGGCGCGACGCTGCCGTCGATTTATACGACCAACTGGTTTCGCAAAGGCGACGACGGCAAGTTTGTGTGGCCAGGCTACGGCGACAACATGCGCGTGCTGAAGTGGATGATTGACCGCATTGAAGGCGAGGCGGCCGCAGCCGACGGCGTGGACCACATCATGGGTGTGAGCCCGACGTTTGGATCGATCAACTGGAGCGGCATCGACTTCAACGCTGCGCAATTTGACAGCGTGACCTCCATCGACAAAATTCAGTGGCAAGCCGAGCTCAAGCTGCACGACGCGCTGTTTGACCAACTCAAACACCACATGCCGCAAGCCTTGATCGACACCAAGGCGAAATTGACGGCGAGCTTGGCCTAAAAAAAACCGCCACAACGACCGGATCGCGGTTGTTGTGGCGGATGAAGCAGACAAGCCGGCTCGAAAGGCATTGTCTGAGGGCAAACCGAAAAGCTGTTCATGAATGTTGATTCACAAGCATTGGCATGAGTGTGCAAAACCGCAAACGGTTTGGCGAGCGCAATGCGACCAAGCGCCGAAAATCGGGCTTGAGATGCGCTAAGCCAGTGCCAGAAGCTTTTCGGTTACCGAATTTCTTTTCTGAGCGGGGTCAGCGAACGACCGATAACTGAGCGATGGCGGCCGAACGCAGCTCTTGAGCAGCGCGCGGGTCGTGGGCAGCGCGGTTTTGCGCGGCTTCCATCAGGCGGCGGGCCGGGCTGACGCGTTTGGCACGGCCCAATGTCGGTGCTGCGGGGGTTGCAGAGATCAGATTTTGCAAGGCTTTGAACATGGTGTGTCGCTTTCGCTTCAAGCGGCACTTTTTACGGCCGCAATCGCCAACCGAGCGAGTCACCCGGTGGCGCCCAAGCAAATTGGCTCGGACACTTTGATTTTAAGGGTAAACCCTAGATCAACTCAAGTTCTTTATGCAAGCGTTGCATAGGCACGCCTCAATTGGATGCGCGCGCCATCAAAATCTCCAGCGCAGGCAGGGTTTTGCCTTCCAAGATCTCTAAAAACGCGCCACCGCCAGTTGAGATGTAGCTCACCTGATCCGTGATGCCGTATTTGGCAATCGCGGCTAAGGTGTCGCCACCGCCTGCGATTGAAAACGCCGAACTGGCCGCCACCGCTTCGGCAATGGTTTGGGTGCCGTGGGCAAACGCATCAAATTCAAACACGCCCACCGGCCCGTTCCACACGATCGTGCCGGCGCTTTTGAGCACGTCGGCGAGTTGTTGGGCGGTTTGCGGGCCAATGTCCAAAATCAAATCGTCGGCCTCGACTTCGCTTGCCGCACGGGTTGTTGCGGGCGCGTCAGCAGCGAAGGTTTTGGCCGTAACGACATCGACGGGAATGGGCACGCCAGCGCCTCGCGCTTGCATCATCGCCATCACGTCTTTGGCCTCACCCAGCAAATTGGGCTCGGCCAAACTCTTGCCGATGGGCAAGCCCGCTGCGAGCATGAAGGTGTTGGCGATGCCACCGCCGACGACCAGTTGGTCAACCTTAGCCGCCAAGCTCTTCAAAATCGTGAGCTTGGTCGACACTTTTGAGCCCGCGACGATGGCGACCAAAGGGCGCTTGGGGCTGGCCAACGCTTGGGTAATGGCATCGATCTCCGCGCTGAGCAACGGGCCAGCGCAAGCAATGGGTGCAAACTTGGCGATGCCGTGGGTACTGGCTTCGGCACGGTGCGCGGTGCCAAAGGCATCGTTGACGTAGATGTCGCAAAGCGCGGCCATTCGGCGGGCCAAATCGTCGCTGTTTTTCTTCTCGCCGAGGTTGACGCGGCAGTTCTCCAGCAAAACCACCTGCCCCGGCTGGACAGCGACGCCGCCCGTCCAGTCGCTGAGCAGGGGTACGTCTTGGCCCAGCAGCTCTGCCAACCGCCTGGCAACAGGGGCCAAACTGTCTTCGGGTTTGAATTCTCCCTCGGTCGGTCGCCCCAAATGCGACGTCACCATGACGGCCGCGCCAGCCTTGAGCGCCATTTGAATGCAAGGCACCGAGGCGCGGATGCGGGTGTCTTCGGTGATGGCACCGGTGTCGTCTTGCGGCACGTTCAGATCGGCTCGGATGAACACCCGTTTGGTGGCGACTTGGCCGTTGGCACACAGGTCAGAAAAACGAAGGGTCTTCATGGGGCGATCGGTTCCAGTTGGGTTTATCGATGGCGCTGATTGTCGGGCATGCGCCCACAAAGGCTTTGTGGCATCGATTGGTGAGGCGCAACATTGACGACGCAATTACCCCACAGATTTGAGCAATAAGTCTCATTTATGGAATGGATTCATCCGGAAAATTCAAACATTTGGTTTGATTTTTCCCCTTGCCAGCACAATCTTTCCATGCAAAAAAATACGCCTTCTGTGCCCGATTCAAGCGCGATTCATGCGAATCAACTCGCCCGTGCGCTGGAGCTCTACCCCGCCTTTGCTGCCCTTTTGGACAATGCCGATGGTGCGTTGTCGGTACGCGCTGCACGCCGCGGCGAGTCACTGCTGGGTTGTGGCGAGGTGGCTACCCACGCGTTTTTGCCGCTCGCGGGTGTTGTCAGCCGCTACTTTGTTGATGCCAGCGGCAAAGAAGTCATCTGCGACGTGATGACGGCCGGTACCCCGGCCGTGCTTTGGGCCTCGATCATTGAACAAACGCCGAGCAAACACGGCATCGCCGCGGTTGATTCGGCAACGGTTTTGTGCATTCCGGCAAGTCGCCTGTTGCGAGCCGCCGAGGCGCAACACGGCGACGCTCGCGAACTGCACGATGCACTCCAGCCCGCGATGTTGAGCGACTTCAAGCGCAACAGCGATCGTTTTGACACCTTGCACGGTAGCTCGCCAACTGCGCGCTTCGACGCCATGCGCAGCGACACGCCTTGGATGGTCGACAAACTCCCCAAGCATGTGTTGGCATCGTACATGGGCATCACAACCGTGCATTTGGGTCGAATTCGCACCCACTTTGGCATTGGCCCGGCGCAAGCTCGCAAGACCAAGCGCGCGAAAGCCTCACCACCCCAATAACAAGCGAAGCGGCAGGAAAACCGCCATTCCAGCCAAAATCGTGCCCAAAATGCCGCGCCACGCGTAGAAGTACGCCACACCCGCCAAGGCACCAATAATGCGGGCATCTTGCCAAGTCGAAACCAGCGCACCTTGGCTCATGACGACTTCGGGCACAACCACAGCCGCCAACGCGGCCAGTGGCGCAAACGACAAGCCGCGCTCCACCCAAGGCGGTAGCGTCCAGGCTCGGTCGCTCAAGAAGAAGAACGCGCGCGTGACCACGGTGATCACCGCAACCCCAAAAATGGTGACGATGGTCCAAAAATCGGTGACTTGCGCTTCGTTCATGGAGCCGCGTCAGCCTTTGATGCGTCGGTTTTGCTCAACGCGGTTTGCAGCGTCAAGCAAACCACGGTGGCTGCGGCAATCGCCAACAAAATATTAAGTTTGAGCGGCAAGGCATACGCTGCGACTGCGGCTGATCCGGCAACACCCACTGACAGCCACCGCAGCCGGTCGTTCGCCAGCGAACACATGATGCCAAGCAAGGCCAACGTGCCCGCAAACCCAACGCCCCAACTCAGGGGAATGACCTGAGACAAAGCCATGCCAAGCAAACTCGGCACGATCCAGCTGACCCACACGCACACGCAGTTGCCACTGAAAAACGCCATTTGCTCGGCGCGGTGTTCAGGCGTGGCGTCGCGGTGATCGAACTGGTTCACAAAAATCATGTAGCTCATGTCGGCGCACAAGTAACCCTTGAATAAGCGCTCATGCAGCGGCAAGTGCATCAAATACGGTCGCAAATGCACGGAAAACACGACAAATCGCAGGTTAACGCACAAAGCGGTCGCCAAAACAACCCAGATCGGCGCGCCTGCAACCAACAGCGGCAAGGTGGCGAGTTGGGAGCTGCCAGCAAACACGAGCACGCACATCAGCAAGCTCTCGGTCAGTGACAGCGAGCTGTTCATGGTCGCCACGCCCGTCATCAAGCCCCACGCTGCGGTTCCGAGCGAAGCGCTGAGCGCCGACTTGACCCCAGTTTTGAAGGCTGGATGGGCCATGTCGCGCAACAAAAACCAGCTGGACCCGGCGGATATCAGACTCAAAGCATGACCAATCTCTCGTTGGGACCCAGTACCACGCCGCGCAAAAAGTCGGCCACGCCGAGCCGCTTGCCACCCGCGCGCTGCAACACCGCGAGCCCCAAGCGGCCACGGACACACAAAACAGCCATTTCAGAGCCATTTTGATGAATTATTCGCCCTTGCTCACCGGATTCATTGACTTCACTGCTATTGATAACATAGCAATCCCAGATCTTCCACACCTCAGCCGACGCATCTGCACGCAGCTCGCGACTCGTCCACGCGCCAGGACTGGGGTTGAATGCGCGCACCTGTCGCGCCAATTCGTCCGCACCGCGCGACCAGTCCAAATTCGCCTCGGACTTATCGACTTTGTGCGCATACGTCACGCCTGCGCCGTCTGCAGGTTGCACCACCGGGATCAGCTTGCGATCTCGAGCGACGGCCAACGTGGCAACCATCATCTCAGCACCCAGAGCGCTCAGGCGGTCATGAAGCTGCGCGGTGTTCTCGTTTGCGCCGATGCTCACACTTTGCATGGCGAGCATGTCGCCCGTATCCAACCCGGCATCCATTTGCATGATGGTGATGCCTGACTCAACGTCGCCCGCCTCAATCGCGCGGTGAATCGGCGCAGCTCCGCGCCAGCGCGGAAGCAGGGATCCGTGGATGTTGAAACAACCCAAACGCGGCGTGTTCAGCACCCACATCGGCAAAATCAAGCCGTAAGCGGCGACCACCAAGGCATCCAATCGGGCGGCTTCAAGAGCCGACTGTGCTGAAACGGCGTCATCGCGGTACTTGCCATCTAGGCGCAGGCTTCGAGGCTGAATGACGTCCAAACCGTGGGTTAACGCCAAGGTTTTGACGGCAGAGGCGCTTAACTTCATGCCCCGACCCGCTGGTCGGTCAGGCTGCGTCAGCACCAAGGGGACGGTTGCACCAGCCGCGAGGATGGCTTGGAGGGCCGTGGCGGCAAACTCAGGCGTGCCAGCAAACCCCACCCGCATGCCTGCCAAGGTCAGCGTGGGTGCAGCGTGGGCACCGATATCACCCACGCGCAGCTTCTCGCTGGGCTTTTTGGAGCTTGGTTTTGATGCGATTTCGCTTCAAGGGCGACAAGTACTCAACAAACACCTTGCCCTGCAGGTGGTCCATTTCATGTTGGACGCACACGGCAAGCAAGCCGTCAGCATCGAATTCTTGGGCTTTGCCATTGACATCCATGGCACGCACCCGCACGCTCAACGCGCGCTCCACCCCGTCATAAATGCCGGGCACGCTCAGGCAGCCTTCTTCGGCTTTTTGACGCTCTGCACTCACAGCAATCAACTCGGGATTGATGAGCACGCGCGGCTCGTTGCGCGCCTCGCTGACATCGATGACGATGACTCGCTCATGCACATTGACCTGCGTGGCGGCCAAGCCAATGCCGTTGGCATCGTACATGGCCTCAAACAGATCGCGCGTGAGATCCGCCATGCGAGCTGTCGCACTGACTATGGAAAAATCGACCGCGCGCGCCACGGTGTGTAGTCGGGGGTCTGGGTACTGAAGGATGGTGAGCATGTGTTGAACCAGCTGCAAACCCGTATTTTCGCAAATTGTGGCAACCTCACGCGGGGTCGTCGTTGCATTTGGGTCACCAAAAACCCAAAAACCTTGCTGAATCAATGGTTTGAGTCGACAATTGAAGGCAAAATATGAAGTTGCTCCGAGGAAAATCTCCCATGACAAAGTCACACGCCGTGTTGCAACCAACGCCCGCCACTTGGCTGGCGGCCAGTGCGAGCCTGTTCGCAACCGCTGCCGTCATCGCTACCGCCATCGGTTTGGGCTGGGCCAACAGCGCGAACGCGCAGTTTGTCACCACGCCCAACCAGCGCAGCACGGCTGCGCAAGTGGCGCAGGCCGGTGTCGCATTGTCAGACCTCTCGCCAACCGCACCTGAGCGCTACACCATCAAGTCGGGCGACACCCTTTGGGCGATTTCGACCTTGTACCTCACCAGCCCTTGGCGCTGGCCTGAGTTGTGGGGCATGAATTTTGAAGAAATTCGCAACCCGCATCGCATCTACCCCGGCCAAGTGCTGGTGCTTGACAAGTCAAACGGCCGCGCACGGTTGCGTGTGGCGGGCTCCGAGAAGGCCACCGCAGAGAAACCCGCCGTCGTCAAGGTGTCGCCGCGAACGCGGTTTGAGTCACTCAAAGACAGCGGCATCCCAACGATTTCGGTTCGCCAATTGGAGCCGTTTTTGGCTCAGCCGCTGGTTTTTGCCGAAGGCGAGTTAGACGCAGCGCCGCGCATCGTCGCAACCCAAGAGGGTCGCGTGTTGTTGTCCAAAGGCGATCGGTTTTATGCCCGCAGCACCGACGGCAAGGGATTAGTCACCGGCGCTGCAAGTGCGCCCGATTTGCGCATCGTGCGAAACGCCACGCCGCTGCGCGACCCCACTACCGGCGCAGTGTTGGCTTACGAAGCTGAATACGTCGGACGTGGCGACTTGGTGCGCGGCGAAGGCGTTCGCGAATCAACCGGCAAAGACGGCAAGGTCGTCAGCGAAGTCGTGCCCGCGACGATTGACATGACGCAGTCACTGCAAGAGGCGCGAGTCGGTGACCGCTTGGTGCCAGAGCCGGCCCGTGAGTTTTTGCAATTTTCACCTCGCGCGCCTTCGAACCCGATCGCGGGGCAAATCGTCTCGGTTTACGGTGCAACCTCAAGCCTCATCACCCAAAACCAAGTGGTCGTGCTCAACAAAGGCGCGGCTGACGGCTTGGAGCGAGGCCACGTGCTCGCCCTGATCACCGATGGCCAACGAATCTCAGACAAAACCCAACCTGTTCGCACGGCTGACAACCTCAAACTGCCCGACGAGCGCAACGGCTTGGTGATGGTGTTCAGGGCCTTTGACAAGGTGTCATACGGCCTGGTGTTGGTGGTGAACGATGCCCTGCGCGTGGGTGACCGGTTCAGCAATCCGCGCTGAACCACTGGCAAACTCGCCGCTTTGGTGATGGATGACCCGACCGAGCTCGCGGCATGGCTGCGACTGAACGCAACCGAAGGCATTGGCCCGGCGAGCGCGCGCAAGTTACTGACAGCATTTGGCAGTCCGCAAGGCGTGTTTGATGCGCCTGCCGCTCAACTCAAACAAGTGGTGTCGCGTGCCCAAGCGGCCGCGCTTGGCGTGACCACCGACGCGATTGAGCAAATCATCGCAGCCACTCGCGCTTGGATCGACACACCGGTTGCGCCTGAGTTGCGTGGCCCAAACGGCGAAGACAGTTTTCGTGCAGTGCTGAGCCTTGGCGACGCGCTTTACCCGCGCAGCTTGCTGAGAATCGACGATCCGCCCTTGCTGTTGTACGTGCATGCGCGGGCCGGGTTTTGGCACGCGCAGTCGCCGTTGCTCGATGAGCAACCCAGTGCCATTGCCGTCGTGGGCAGTCGAAACGCGAGCACGCAAGGCATCATCAACGCGCGCGGGTTCTCTCAGGCGCTGGCTCAAGCGGGTTGGACCATCGTCTCCGGGTTGGCGTTGGGGATCGACGCCGCAGCGCACGAGGGCGCGATGGCAGCGGCCGCCCCGCACGATTGGGGCGCAGGGACAATTGCCGTCATCGGCACCGGCATTGACCGCACTTACCCCAAAACCAACGCGGCCTTGGCGCGCAGAATCATCCAGCAAGGTGCGATCGTGAGTGAGTTTGCGATTGGCACACCCGTGAGCACGAGCAATTTTCCGCGCCGCAACCGCATCATTGCGGGGCTATCAAAAGGCACCTTGGTGGTCGAGGCTGCCATCAAAAGCGGCTCACTCATCACCGCGCGACTGGCGGTGGAGCAAGGCAAAGAGGTGTTTGCCATACCCGGATCCATTCATTCGGCACAGGTCAAAGGCTGCCATGCGCTTATCAAGCAAGGGGCGCAATTGGTTGAATCTGCTGATGATGTGCTGAGTAATTCAGGTTTTGGCGCGCGCCTAAGCACTCCTAATTATGTAGCACCCAGCCCAATAGATTCGGTGACCAAGGGGTCAAATGCCATTGAAAACGAGTTTCAACACCCACTTTTGACCCTCATGGGCTTTGATCCGATCAATTTGGATGAACTTGCCAATCGCAGCGGTGAGTCGGCTCAAATCCTACAAGCCCAATTGCTCGAGCTGGAGTTGATGGGCCTTGTCGAGCGCATGCCCGGCAACCGCTACCAACGAATCAGTTTAGCGTAGCCACTCAAGCGGACGAGTGGCTCAGCAGCCGCTCGGGGTTGGCATCGAGCTTGGTCATGGCATTGCGAGTCGCGCGCACCATGAGGGTGTCTTCTTCCATGGGCAACAGCAAACCGGCTTGCAAATACGCACCCAAACGCCCAAACTGAATCAAATAGCTGCGGCCTATGGTGGACGCGAAGAGGTGCAAATGCCCGCGCTCGCTGCGCCAGGCAAACTGCACGTTGGCGGCCGCGCCGTTGTGGTCAAGGGTGAACCAGGCGCCGATTTCAAGCTCCCGCGCCCAACCCATCATGGCCTCTGACGCACGGGTACCGCCGTCGGCAATGACGACCAAGTTGGACGCATCCATGCCGATCATCATCTCGACGGTTTCGTTGTCGAGCGGCAAATCGCCCACCGCATCGTCTTCGAAATAGTCCTCCAGATTTTCCAAGTGCGCGCCCATGGCTTCAACCGCTTTGCGATCAATTGCCTCGGTTTTGGACATGAATGCCTGCGCAAGCGTCTCACTGATGACCTTGATGCGCTCGTCTTGCTTAGGCGCGTCGAATCCAATCATCGCCATGCCGGTGCGAAGCCGTTGCAAGAGGCCCGGCAGGTCTTGGATGACCTTGGCGCGTTCTTGGCGATTGGGCTTGGCTGCAGCAGCCCAAACCAGCTCGGACGCCAGCTTTTTCAAGCTCAGCGTCATTTCAGCTTTGGGGCCATGCTTGACCGAGGAGACAGCCAAGACCTCAGCCCATACTTTGAACATGAATTCACGAATCGTGTCGGCAACCGGCATTTTGTCGATGACTTGGCGCAACTCAATCGTGTACTGCACCAACATGGCTTCTTTTTGCTCGACTTGCTGCGCCATGCTCACGATTTGCCGAGCCGTACCTTGCTCAGACAAAAACTTGGATAGGAATTTCTCAAACTCTTTCGCAACCAACTCAAAAACGCGTCGGCCCGTCTCGGGGTACTGCTCAATCACTTGCACGACCCGCTTGATCTCTGCCTCAAGCTCGCCGCCGCCCAAGCCACCGCCGTCAAACCCCATGACGCACGAACCCATGCGATCGATCAATTTGCGCGCTGGGTGTTGCAACGAATCGAAGAAATCAGGTTCGCCCAAAGCCAAACGCAACACCGGCATTTGCAGCCGTGCAAACCAAACGCGCACACCTGAGGGAATGCGCTCTTCGGCAAGGATGCTTTGAAACATGAGGGCCACGATTTCAATCGTCGCCTTCTCAGAGTCCGTGGTCGCCGCCTTTTTGAGGTCTTGGGTCTGTTGCTTGGCGAGATCAGCGACTTGCTGAACTTGCTCGGGCGCGTAGTAGATGACCTGCGGCGCCGCGACCATCACGACGCCGTTGACATCACCGCCTTCGCCGCCGCCTGCGTAGCCCGCAGCCGCGCCACCGCCACCGCCTGCTGCTCGCACGGATGGGCCTATCGCCGTGCCTGTGATGCCGTCCATCCCGGCGGCCACGCCGCCAACCAAGCGCCCAATGGCCTTGGCCAAGCCAGGGGTGGGTCCGCCCGGACGAGCACGCTCGAAATCGTCGACTTGGAAATTCAAAAACCGCTTGAGCTGGCCCACAACGCCTTGGGCCCGCATGCGCACTCGCCCAAGCGGCGAGGCAGCTGTCAGCATCCGCGTCTCGTCGTGGAGCATCGACCGACCGCCGCCTTGCTGAGGCGAGGGCTGATATTGCCCGCCCTGGGCCGACAGCGGCGCGTCGTATGTGTCGTTTGCACCGTCGGGGTGGCCGTTGACTTTGCCGTTGACTTTGCCGTTGAAGTTGCCGTTGGATGGGCCCGCTTGACGAGAGGCAGAGCCACCGTATGACCCTCCGCCGCCGCCACCTGCGGGGCCCCCGCCACCGGCGCCACCTCCGCCAGAGCCACCGGCGCCACCTCCGCCAGAGCCACCTGCGCCGACACCACCTGCGGAGCCTCCACCACCTGAGCCTCCTCCGCCGAAACCGCCGCCTCCGCCACCACCGCCACCGGAGCCATTTCCACCGAAACCTCCGCCGCCACCCGAACCAGAGTTACCCCCACCGAAGCCACCGCCCGAGCCACCGCCTCCGCCCGAACTCGAACCTCCGCCACCAGAACCGCCACCCGAGCCACCGCCGCCTGAACTCGAACCCGAACCCGAACCGCCGCCACCGGAGCCACCGCCTCCACCAGCCCCGGAACCCGCATCCGCAGGCGGCTTGGGAGTGGTCACGCCGCCGGGCGTTCGCTTCAGCGAGTCGCGCAGATCAATCTCAGGCATGACGCCTTTCGAGATCAAAAACTCATTGGCTTTTTTGTAGGCCTCGACAGCGCACTCAGACAAGGCTTTACTGGCCAAGGCTTGGATGTCAGTCCATGCATCTTTGGTCAAGCCAAGGGTGGTCCAACTCTCAATGATGTGTTGGCACAAGGCTTCGGGCCGCAACACGTCGTGCTGCGGCAGTTCACTCAGTTCCTCAAGCGCCTGGATGCGAATCCGCAGATCGCTCAACTCCCAACTGGCCTTATCGCCCACGCTGGTTGCCAAACGGGATGACATGATTTTGTTTTCAACCACATCCTCGCCCATCAACGCGAGCATCTGCGTATCGAGCTTGACGCGTCCGGTCGCTGTCGGGGCCGCGAGTGCCCGTCGCCAAGCCTGAACGGTTGCCTCAATCCAAGGGCGTTGAGCGACTTGAAACTTCTGCCAAGCTTCGCGTTTGGCCTGCGAATCGCGCACATTGGTGCTGGCATCCATCAATACCGCGAGTCGCTGCAAGATCGCGTCTGATACCTGAATCAACTCCTCAGCCATGCGACGCAAAAACACCTCTCTGGCCTGGCGGCCCAAGACGGGGTTTTTGGGAATCGAAGCGCTCATGGGTGGAGTGTGGATGAATTTCGCGACTAAACGCCGTTGGTAACTGTATCAGTTCGCAGTTTGTTCACCGCTTGCTCACACGTTCCAGTGCGCGACAACCCAATACCAAACAAATGGTTAAACCTAGAAGCAGCAGTTGAACACGTCCGAGTGGGCCGCCACGGCGTGCGCCGGGAAGGCGCGACGACGCCGCGCCCCGT
The DNA here is from genome assembly GCA_031421855.1 of Comamonadaceae bacterium. Taxonomy (GTDB): domain Bacteria; phylum Pseudomonadota; class Gammaproteobacteria; order Burkholderiales; family Burkholderiaceae_C; genus JAAFHN01. The sequence continues at coordinate 23,044 of JANOPN010000182.1, read as the reverse complement.
TGGGCGCAAGGAGGAGTAACGCGCCCGGCGTGCGCCAGGGAGGTTCAATCGGACCTGTAGCGAAGTCACCCAACCGGTGAGCCAGTTAGAAGCCGAAAACGCAAGCAAAATTAATCACTTATAGAGAAATGTGAGCGGTCAACTGCTGTTTCTAGGTTAAACCACCGCGCCAGAATTCGGATCGTTTGGATCGGTGGGCTTGGCGCTCGCTGCAGGGGGCGCGGTCTTGATTAAGTCTTCGCGTTTGATGCCCAACCACATCGCGATGGCCGCCGCAACAAACACCGATGAGTAAATGCCGAACAAAATGCCGATCGTCAGCGCCAGCGCAAAGTAAAACAAGGTCGGGCCACCAAACAACAACATCGACAACACCATGATCTGGGTCGAGCCGTGGGTGATGATGGTGCGGCTGATGGTCGACGTGATCGCGTGGTCAATGATCTCTTGCGAGTCGAGCAGGCGAAACTTGCGAAATGACTCGCGAATGCGGTCAAAAATGATCACCGACTCATTCACCGAGTAGCCCAAAACGGCCAACACGGCAGCCAAAACGGCCAAAGAAAACTCCCACTGGAAAAACGCAAAAAAGCCCAAAATGATGATGACGTCGTGCAAGTTGGCAATGATGCCCGCCACGGCGTACTTCCACTCAAAACGAATTGACAGGTAGATCATGATGCCCAAAATCGTCATGCCCAAAGCGATCAATCCGTTTTGAACCAGCTCCGCACCGACAGATGGCCCGACAAACTCACTGCGCTTGAGCGTCAGCGGCTCGACGCCATCGGCGCGTTTACAACTCAAGCGATCGGTCTGGTCGCCTTCGCCATTGGCTGACTTGGTGGTTGTCACCGTGCCCTGTTCAAGCGAACACACTTTCTCAAACACCTTGCCCACCACTTCAGATTGCTTGATCTGCCCACGAACGGGCACTCGAATCAACACGTCAGTGGTCGGACCAAAATACTGCGCTTGGATTTCGCCGTAGTTCAAGGTCTCAACCTGGTGTCGGATCTTTTCAACATTGGCCGCTTGGGTGTACTGCACCTCAACCAAGGTGCCACCGGTGAACTCAATCGACAGGTGCAAGCCCCGCGTGATGAGAAAAAATACCGCCAACAAAAACGTGACGAGCGAAATCGCGTTCAGCACGATGGCGTGCTTCATGAACGGGATGTCCTTTTTGATTCGGAAAAATTCCATGATCGACTGGCCTTGGTTTGATCAACGCTTCTTGGCGCTGAGGGCTGGTGTAGTGGCTGGCGATGCTGTGGCCGCCGAGGTTGCTAGCGCGTCAGGTGCAACGGCATCGGGCGACTTCCAAATCTGGCCAATCGACACCGATTGCAGCCGCTTGGTGCGACCGTACCAAAGGTTCACCAGTCCGCGCGAGAACACGACCGACGAGAACATGCTGGTCAAAATACCGATGCAATGCACCACAGCGAAACCGCGCACCGGACCGCTACCGAAAATCAACAAGGCCAAACCAGCAATCAAGGTCGTGACGTTGGAGTCCAAAATCGTCGACCAAGCGTTTTCATATCCTGCGTGAATCGCCTGTTGTGGCGCTTTCCCGTTTCGCAGCTCCTCACGAACCCGCTCGTTGATCAACACATTGGAGTCAATGGCCATACCCAGGGTCAGGGCAATGGCCGCGATGCCGGGTAATGTCAACGTGGCTTGCAACATGGACAGCACCGCCACAAGCATCATCAAGTTCACGCCCAATGCGATGCTAGAAAACGCGCCAAACAGCATGTAATAGCCACACATGAAAATCATGATGACGACGAAGCCCCAAGTGACGCTGTTAAAGCCTTTGCTGATGTTCTCCGCGCCTAGGCTAGGGCCGATGGTGCGCTCTTCAACGATCTCCATCGGCGCTGCGAGCGAGCCGGCGCGAAGCAGCAAGGCGGTGTCGTTGGCCTCAACCGAGCTCATGCGACCCGAAATTTGAAACCTCGCACCCAGCTCGCCACGAATCACGGGGGCAGTCACGACCTCGCCTTTGCCCTTTTCAAACAACAAAATCGCCATGCGCTTGCCCACGTTTTCACGCGTGGTGTCGCGCATGATGCGTGCACCTTTGGCATCGACCGACAAGTGAACGGCCGGCTCTTGCGATTGGCTGTCAAACCCGGCCTGCGCGTCTGAGAGGTTCTCGCCTGTCAGCAACACCGACTTGCGCACGATCACGGGTGCGCCATTGCGATCCAAAAACCGCTCGGAGTTGAACGGCACCAAGCCGCCCACCTCGGCCGCTTTGCCCTCGGTGCTCTCGTCAACCAAGCGCATCTCCAGCGTGGCCGTGCGACCCAAAATGTCTTTGGCTTTGGCCGTGTCTTGCACGCCAGGCAGTTGCACCACGATTCTGTCGAGGCCTTGTTGTTGTATGACCGGCTCAGACACACCCAGCTCATTGATGCGGTTTGACAGCGTCGTGATGTTTTGCTTGAGAGCTTGTTCTTGCAGTCGGCGCGTGGCATCGGGGCGAATGGTCGCGATCAGTTTGAACTCGGCACCTTCAAGCGCATCCGCCGTTTGGAGGTCAGCGAATTGATCGGCAATCAACGCTTTGGCTGCTTGCTGAGTGGCTTGGTCGCGAAACTTGATCTCGAGTTTGCTGCCTGTGCGCGAAATGCCCGAGTGACGCAAGGTTTTGTCACGCAGCGCCGATCGAATGTCGCTTGAGAACGACTCGACCTTTTTCTCAAGCGCGGCCTTCATGTCGACTTGCAACATGAAGTGCACGCCACCGCGCAAATCCAGGCCCAAATACATCGGCGCAGCGCCGAGCTTAGACATCCACTGGGGCGAGCGCGGCACAAGATTCAGCGCCACCACGTACTGGGCTTCGTCCTTGTTGGGGATCAGCGCTTTTTGGATCGCGTCGCGGGCGAACTTTTGGGTTTCGATGTCTTTGAAACGAGCGCGTACCGAAGTGCCTTCAAGGGCAATCAAATCAGGCTCAATCTTGGCCGCTGTCAGCGTGTCTTTGACGCGTTGCAGCGTCAATCCATCCACTTTGACCGAAGCCTTGGTGCTGGATACCTGCACCGCGGGGGCCTCGCCAAAGAAGTTGGGAATGGTGTAAAAAGTGGCAATCAGCAGCACTGCTGCGATAACGATGTACTTCCAAAGGGGGTAGCGGTTCATGAGCAGGACTTTCCCAACTGATCCAACGGGTCGGACATATCAACAGCGGCAATCGCAGAAAACCAAAGCAATGAGCGCCCGCATCGGCTGGCGCATCAACGCCATCACTTCATCGTGCCTTTTGGCAACACGCGCAGCACGGCCGAGCGTTCAACTTGCAGCTCAACGCCTTCAGCGACTTGAACATGCAAATAGGTCTCGCTCAATTTGCGCAATTTGCCGACTACGCCGCCAACCGTGACGACTTCATCGCCAGGCGCCAAAGCATCGATCATGGTTTTTTGCTCTTTTTGACGCTTCATTTGTGGGCGAATCATCAAGAAGTACAACACACCGAACATGAGCACAAGCGGCAGCATGGTCATGAGCATGTTTTCACCGCCGCCGACGGCAGCAGGAGCGGTTTGGGCATGGGCAACAGAAATCAACACGGCAGACTCCGAATAAATAGCAGGAACGACAAGCAAACGAGCCCGAGCCAAGCACGTTGGGTTAGGGCCACAAAAAAGGACTGACGCGAAATTGTCCCAGCAAGGCGCAGCGGCGACGACAGTGCGAACTGCACGGCTAGGAGCTGCAACGCCGCTGGTGCGATTTTGCGTAAGTCCTAAAAGATCAACCCGCCATTGTAGTTGGGGCCATGCCAGGCCAAAAGCAATGCCCCTAAGCGTCTGGGTGTCTTGCGGATGTCTTTGCAGCGGCTTAAGCAGCCCGTGCAGCTGGATTCGATTGCAACTCGGTTTGCAATTGCGCCCATTTGGCCCGAGCCAGCTTCACGTTGCGCTCTTTGACGTGCCCAAAGCCCTTGATTTGCTCCGGAATGCGCGCCAATTCAGCCGCGACGGCGTGGTTCTCGGGCTTGAGTTGACTCAAAGCCTGATCGATGCTGCTTCGATACTCACCGATCAGCGCACGCTCCATGCGGCGCTCTTCGGTGTAGCCAAACACATCGAGCGCGCCGCCACGCAAGCCTTTGAAGCGCGCCAACAACTTGAACGCACCCAACATCCAATGGCCGTACGTGCTTTTGATCAACTCACCTTTGGCATTGGTTTTGCTGAGCAAGGGTGGTGCAAGGTGGTACTGCAACTTGAATCCAGGCTCGTAGTTGGCAGCCAACTTGTCATGGAAATGGGTGTCGGTGTGTAGCCGCGCCACCTCGTATTCGTCTTTGTACGCCATCAGCTTGAACAAATAGCGAGCCACGGCCTCTGTCAGTTGGGTTTTGCCAGGCACCGCGGCAGCTTCAGCCGCCTGAACTTTGGCCACGAATGCGGCATAGGATTGGGCGTAGGCGCTGTCTTGGTAGTCGGTGAGAAAAGCCACCCGGCGGCTGATCACGTCATCCAAGCTCTCGCGCTTCTTGAACTCCATCACTTGAGCAGGGCTGAGATGCTTTTGCACCGAGGTCCAATCAATCGCGGCCCGGCGGCCCCAAGTAAACGCAAGCTTGTTGTTGTCGATGGCCACATCGTTGAGCTCAATCGCGCGCATGAGCGAGGCCAAACTCAGCGGGATCCAGCCCTTTTGCCACGCAAATCCGAGCATCATCGGGTTGGTGTAGAGGCTGTCGCCCATGAGTTTGAGCGCGGCGGCGTCCGCATTGAACTGCCCGACCGCATCGGCTCCAACGATGTCGACGATGGACTGCGCGCACTGTCCGGCCGGATTGGTCCAGGTTGTGGAGTTCGCCACAAAGCTGGCAGACGGCGAGGCGCTGGCATTCAGTGCAACCTTGGTTTTGCCTGCTCGCATGCGCATCACGGTTTCTTTGCTTGCGGCGACCAAGGGGTCACAACCAATGATCAACTCGGCATCTGAGGCGCTGACTCGGGTGCAGCGGATGTCGCCCACACCGTCAGCACCGTTGTCTGATATTTGCACGTGGCTCCAGGTGTTGCCGCCCTTTTGCGCCAAACCCGCTGCGTCTTGGGTGACCACGCCCTTGCCTTCTAAATGAGCGGCAACACCCAAAAGCTGCCCAATCGTGATGACGCCTGTGCCGCCCACGCCCGCGACGATGATGCCGTAAGCACCCAGCGCTTGGGGGATCGTCGGCTCAACCAAGGCCAAACCGAAGTTGGCGTCATCAAATGGCGACACCGCCCCGGCTTTGGCTTTGCTCTTTTTCTTGGGCGTGCCCAACACGCTCACAAAGCTGGGGCAAAAGCCGTTGGTGCAAGAAAAGTCTTTGTTGCAAGTGCTTTGGTTGATTTGTCGTTTGCGCCCAAACTCGGTCTCGAGGGGCTCCACGCTCATGCAGTTGGACTGCGACGAGCAGTCGCCGCAGCCTTCGCACACGGCCGAGTTGATCTCCACGCGCTGGGCGGGGTCGACCATCAGGCCACGCTTGCGGCGGCGGCGCTTCTCGGTGGCGCAAGTTTGGTCATAAATGATGGCGCTCGTGCCCTTGGTGGCCCGAAACTCAAGCTGCAACTGCTCCAAGTCGTCGCGGTGATGAACCGTCACGCCGCGCTCGAGTGCGATGCCGTCGTATTTTTCAGGCTCATCGCTCACGATGATGAGTCGGCTCACGCCCTCAGCGGTCAGGCTTTTTTGGATTTGCAACACCGAGTGACCTTCGGCACGTTCACCCACGCGCTGCCCACCGGTCATGGCAACCGCATCGTTGTAGAGCACTTTGTAGGTGATGTTCACCCCGGCCGCGATGCTTTGGCGAATGGCCAACAAGCCGCTGTGGAAGTAGGTTCCATCGCCCAAGTTGGCAAAAATGTGCGCTTCGTTGGTGAATGGCGCTTGGCCCACCCACGGCACGCCCTCGCCGCCCATTTGGGTGAAGCCAAAGGTGCTGCGGTCCATCCAGTTGACCATGTAGTGGCAGCCAATACCGGCCATCGCCCGCGAGCCCTCGGGCACTTTGGTGCTGGTGTTGTGCGGGCAACCCGAGCAAAACCAGGGCGTGCGGTCGCTGTTGACCTCCAGCACCGTCATGGCTTGGTCTTTGGCCTCGATGATGGCCAAACGCTCGTGGATGCGCCTGGCCACATCAGCGGGCAAGTCAAGCTTGCGCAGCCGCCTGGCCACGGCCTGCGCGATCAAAGTGGGCGACAGATCCGCATTGGCACGCAGCAAGGTGTGCGCCGTGGGGTTGGGCACGCTCCACTCGCCGCCGGTTTGGTCGCCTTCAATTTCGTCAAACTTGCCCAGCACCTGCGGGCGGACGTCGCCGCGCCAGTTGTAGAGCTCTTCTTTGATCTGGTATTCAATGACTTGGCGCTTTTCTTCAATCACCAAAATCTCGCGCAAACCGGTCGCAAAAGCCCGGGTAATCTGCGCCTCAAGCGGCCAAACCACGCCAACCTTGTGTACCCGCACGCCAATCTCTCGGCAGGTGTCGTCGTCCAGTCCCAAGTCAAGCAGGGCTTGCCGGGTGTCGTTGTAGGCCTTGCCGCTGGCAATCAAGCCCAATCGGTCGTTGGGGCCCTCCACCACGTTGTAGTTCAGCTTATTGGCGCGAATGTAGGCCAGCGCCGCATACCACTTGTAGTCCATGAGGCGCGCCTCTTGGTCAAGCGGTGCGTCGGGCCAGCGGATGTGCAGGCCACCCGTTGGCATCTCAAAATCAGTCGGCGTGATCACGTTCACCCGGTCGGGGTCGATCATGGCCGTTGTGCTTGACTCGACAATCTCTTGAATCGTCTTCATGCCACTCCACAGCCCCGAGTAGCGACTCAGCGCAAAGGCGTGGATGCCCAAATCCAATATCTCTTGCACGCTGGCCGGAAAAAAAACCGGAAAACCCACCGCCTTGAACACGTGATCGCTTTGGTGCGCGGCGGTTGAGCTTTTGGCAATGTGGTCGTCGCCCGCCACCGCGATCACGCCGCCCCAAGGTGTGGTGCCAGCCATGTTGGCGTGCTTGAACACGTCCAAACTGCGGTCAACGCCCGGCCCTTTGCCGTACCAAATGCCAAAAACACCGTCGTGCTTTTGCTGCTCTTTGGGCGCGTAACCCAACATTTGTGTGCCCCACAATGCCGTTGCCGCCAGCTCCTCGTTCACGCCGGGCTGAAACACGATGTCGCGCGCCTTGAGGTATTTCGATGCCTTCCACAGCGCTTGGTCGTAGCCGCCCAGGGGTGAGCCCCGGTAGCCGCTGATGAATCCCGCCGTGTTTTTGCCCACATTGGCGTCGCGCAGCTTTTGCAGCATTGGCAGCTTCACCAAGGCTTGCACGCCGCTCATGAACGCCCGCCCGTGGTCAAGGCTGTATCGGTCATCTAGCGTGACGGTCTCAAGCGCTTTGCGAATGTGCTCGGGCAATGGTGCGTTCATGGTGGGGGTGTCCTGCCGAATATGCTGATATTGCTGGAAGTCGCGCGGGGTGCGGCGCCGACGGTTGAGGGCCGTGCGTTTGGATGCCGCTGCCCACATTCGCGCAAAGTGTAGAGAATTTGTGCCGAACTGTCTTTGCTTTTTTACCCCAATTCAAGCAGCGCCGCGCAATAATCTTGCTCGAAATTGCCAATAATCAATCGACATGAGCCAAACCACCCACGAACTCGATCGCTACGACATCGAAATATTGCAAAACTTGCAACAAGATGGCCGACTGAGCAATGCCGAATTGGCCCTCAAAGTGGGTTTAAGCGCCGCGCCGTGTTGGCGACGGGTGCGTGCACTTGAGCTTGCAGGCTTCATCACCGGCTACAGCGCGCAACTCAACCGCCAAAAGCTTGGCTTGGGCGTGATGGCCTTTGTGCGGGTGGATGCCGAGCGCAACAACGCTGACGCCACCGCGCAACTCGAGCGCGACATCGCCGCCCTGAGCGAGGTGGTGAGCTGCCACTACATCAGCGGCTCAGGCACATTCGAGCTCAACGTCATCAGCCGCGACCTCGACAGCTACGCCGCATTTGCCCGCCAAATCATGAACCTGCCCAACGTCAAAGACATCCACACCAGCTTCTCGCTAGGCGAAGTCAAAGCCAGCGGTGCCCTGCCCTTAAGCCACCTGATGCCGATTCGGCCGCGTTGAGAACTTCAAAACTCAATTTTTGAACGTTTTTGGCACTTGGTTACTGATTTCATTGGGTTTGTTGCTATGTTTTTTATATCAACACACCGCCAAGCCGCTCGAAAATTTGCACGCTGATGCGCAATAAATGACCCACCCGATCAAACATGACAACCCGCGACATTTGGCAAGACGCCCGGCAACGGAAGCTGATGTCGGCACTCTCTCATTGGCCGCCGTGCGAATCAGCCAAATCGGCTAATTCGGGCGCCGGATCAGAAATTCAGACAACTAGCCATCGAAATTTATAACAAAGATATCAATAAATTCGGCGACCGAGCCATCAAAAGATGAATAAAAAAGCGCTCACGGCGTTGGATGCATCGCCTCAAATGCAATGAGTCAGCGCGCGAATTGCGGCTCTGCAACGGGTTCAGCCGATCCGTCTTTATCGACGAAATTCTACTAATGGCCTCGCGAAGCGGACAATACCTTTTTGGTGGAAATCCGACATCGCTTCCAGCGACACTGTTTGCCGTGGATTTTGCCGGATTTTCCTAGATACGGCGGCCACTTGAGGGCAACGTCACCAAAACATTTCGCGCGCCCGTCGCCTTCGCTCATTTTGAGACATGCGCCGCCGACGCGCGGTATACCAACTTTACGTGCAGATAGTGGTAATGCAAATGCCTAATTCCAAAGACCAAACTCATAACAAAAGACAGCCATGCTAGCCCGGCAACGGTTGCAGGCGACAAAGACAAGTCGACCAAGCGCGTTAGTTTTTCTGTTGCGTTTTTTGAGTAAATGTCACAGCGGTTCGCGCGGTGGATACGATTAAAGGCATCTTGCCGCTGTCTGAGAATTTTGATGTCGGAAGAACCAGTAAAATTGCTGTGGACGTCGTCATTTTCAGGCTGCAAAAACGGACAAATCCATGTTGAAGCTGATTCACCCTTAGCGAGCGCCTGATAATAAGAGCCAATATCGTTGGCGCGAAAATAGCTGAATAATACGAGCCCCGCGATCAAAAAAGCTAATGATTGCGAACGGAAAAAAACGCTTCTTCTTTCGATCCGATTCAGCAAGGCATATACGAATGGGGTTTTCCCCACAACTGAAAGAAGTTGCACCCAATATCGATCACTGGACTGTAATTCGTTCAAAGAGATTCCTAGTTTGCTTTTAATTACTTTATCCGTTTTTGCTAACGTTTCGTTATCAAGTTTTCGCCTCAAACCAAACAAGTTAAAGCCGACAATATGAATTTTTAGAAGAAAATCTAAACGCAAATCAAAGAAACTTTCAATTTGATTATGGATTCCAGATCGCGTCCTCCAATTGACAACAAAACAACCTGCCAAAAGCCCAAATATATATATGAAAAAAAGAACGCAGAATCTAAAAACCAAATCGGAATTTTTTGATAAATTATAGCAGTTCGCTCTACCGCACTCCAAATAATAGATAAAACTATTATGGTTAAAAATATTATTGCTGCTTTTCGTATTTTCCGAATTTTATTTTCAATATCATTACCAACTGAATTAACGTTTTTTTTGAGCAATTCCTCCACCTGACAAGTACCGCGCAGTCGATCCAAACTAGTACCAAAAATTAAATTTTGACCTACCGATTCAAACAAAAATTCAGAAAACGCATCCAAAATGTGAGCAAGCGTCAAAAAACCTATTAATCCACAAGTGACCGCAAGAAAAATTGTGCCAATTGAATAGCTAGCAAAAACCTGTTCGACGATTGCAAGGCCTGATAGCGTTTTGAAGTCTGCCTGGTCGTGACCAATTTGAGATATATCGAATTGCTTCCTGCTGATGAACCAGCCTACCAGCGTGACGGTCAATGTCGCCGCTGGTAGCAGGTGGAGCGGAGTGGTCCCAGCATCACGCTTGCCTAAGCTGAAATTCATAAAAAAGCCTCCGGAATTTTGAACAATTCGCCGACTCAATGCGTGACGCAATTCTTTCGACGAAAATCTGGTCATCCCACGTTGCAACAATCATGAGCGTCGAAAATCCTACCTAGTACATCGTCAGCGGCAGTCGACTCGCATCTAGGATCCTTCCACTAGACGCGAGAAGCCGCGCATGAGAACTCATCTCGCAACGATTAGTCGTATCGCGACAATAAATCATTGGGTGAATTTGTGCAAGTCGGGATCCGCTCTCATCGACACGAAGCCATGGGCTGCCGACGAACAGCGCGTGATAGCAGGGAGCTTGAATTTTTCGATTCTGAGTCGATCCGGATGATGCGCTTTGATGGATGCAATTGAACCAAGAAGCGCATGAGAAAATTGATTCATTGCATGATGAAAGTCCGCGTTGTTGACAAATTGTCATCTATGAACTGACCCACCGATTGGACGGCGCGATAGTCGGCATTTCATCAAAGATGAGAATGCGCAAAAGCAGAATCCGAGGGAAACTGTCAGCTGAATTTTTCAGGAGATTAGTATGATTCACGACAAAACCACAACACCGCCTCAAGTTGAGCCATCGACTAAGTTGCGCCGCATGACGCGCATCGACACCGTCAGTGGCGAAATTGATCAGATTGCGAGCGGCATTTCGGCGAATGCGCCCGGAAAGGTCGTGCTTGCCGAAGGCGACTCTTGGCTCGACAAATTTACCCCCATTCCCGTGGATGGAACGAACCTGCTGGATGCCATTCGCACACCATTCGAAGCGTCGGTCGTGGATATCGCCCAGGTAGGCGACACATCCAGGGATATCGTCAGCGGCTGGCAACTCAAACGGACGCGAAAGATCCTCAATTTTTTCGACTTCGACGCGATCATCCTTTCGGTCGGGGCCAACGATCTCAAAAATCTTTATGCGGGCAAGATCGAAGCGATGGTTGAGGGCGGCTTGACAGCAACTGAAATTGAAACACTGTTGCAGCCTGCGACTTACTCGCAGGATTTCGCAAGCGTCGTAGCAAACGTGCAGACGTTTATCAGTCTGCGGGATGCATCGCCAAGCGCGATCACACGGAGCGCACCAATTCTCTTGAACGGCTACGACTATTTTCAACCACGTCCGGCAAAGGCGGAGGTGTTTGCCGGATCAAATTTTGGCCCCGGCCCTTGGGTTTACCCCGCGCTGCATGCAGCAGGGCTAAGCGCTACGAAGATGAAAGCCGCCGCCGACGCAGTAATAAACGAGCTGAATCGCTCGTTGTGCGCTGCTTTTGGCGCAAGCACCAATGTTCACGTGATCGACACGCGAGGGATACTGACTCCCGCACCAGCGAATTCAACATCTGCCGTCGGGGATTGGCTGGACGAAATTCATCCAAGCAAAGCTGGCTTTGACAAACTTGCAGCTCTTCGGTGGTCTGGTGTCTTGTCAAGCCTGCTGGTCTAAATGAATGCACCCACGAGCGAGTTTGGATGCGATCAAAAACCGTATTCCCATCGCCACGGCATGCCGGTTTCGCCCAAGATCAGGCGGACGATCTCTGGGAACAAGGGCTCAGCGCGCACGTCGTTGGATAGGAGCACGACGCAGCGTTTGCCTTGTTCAAGGCAAATCCAGGTGTTGCCGGTTGAGTCGTTGTGGCCGCCCTTTTGGAATCCTGGGCCTTGGGGGCCTTTGAAGGTGATGACGCCTAGCCCCGCAGATAGGCCCTTGTGGCGCTCGCTGATTGGGGCCTCTTTTTGCAGCGACGGGAATTGGGTTTGGGTGTTGATCGCGAGTTGGGGCTTGGTGAGCTCGGCTCGGGACGTTGGGCTGAGTCCGTCGCCTCGGATGTAGGCGGCTGCAAATTGGGCGAAGTCGGCAATCGTGGTGTCCATCGACCCGGCGGCGCGGGTTTTGCTGCGCTCGTCGTGGGGCACGACTTGGCCGCGATCGGTCCAGCCGTCGGCCAGGTTGTTGGCAAAGTCGGCTCGCCACATCATGCTGGTGTTGGGCATGTTGAAGCGGTCAAACACGCGGCGCTGCATCTCAGCGCCGAGGTCCAAGCCCAGACCGCGCTCCAAAACGAACTGCAGCAAGATCAGGCCGTCGCCTGAATAGGCGTATCGGGTGCCGGGGTCAAAGTGAAATTTGAGTTTGCCGTCAGGCTCCAAAAACCCAAAGTTTGAAAAGCCTGCGCTGTGCGTGAGCAAAATTCTGGGGGTCAGTTTGCGCCATCGTTCGTCGCCAGCCAAGTGTTGCCATGCGGCGTATTTGCGCGCATCGGTGTTGTATTCGGGCAAGGGTTTGGGTAGGTAGTCGGCAATCGAGGTGTCTAACTTCAGCCTGCCTTCTTCAACCCATTGCATGACGGTGTACGCAAACACTGCCTTGGTCAGCGACGCGCCGTACATGACCGTCTCGGTCGTCAAAGGCTCGGTTTTGGCGTTGCGCAAACCCCAGGTCGCGACGTGCTTGACTTGCCCGTTGTCGACAATTGCCAAGGCCAGCCCTTGGGTTTGGGTGCGCGCCATGCCCGCGCGGATGTGGGTGTCGAGCTCGCTGCTAATGGGTTCAAGCGGCGCAGCGTGCGCCAGCACGGCGACCGCAAACAATGCGATGCCGCAACCCATGCGTGACAACAATTTCATGGCGATCCTTTTGGACGATGCAGGCCGCGAGTCACGGCGGGGAACTGACTTTAGACGAAATTCATTGCTATAGATACATCAAATTTCATAGCGACGAACTCAATGAATCCGGAGACCAATGGCCAAAAAGTCATGAAAAAACCCGCCGAAGCGGGTTTTTTCATTGCCTGCGCTGCTGGGATCAGTTTGGCGAGACGCCCAGCGCTTTGACGGTGTCGATGCTCAAGAAGCCGTCAACGGGCAGGCCCTTGGCTTGCTGGAACTTGTTGACTGCGTCCATGGTTTGGGCGCGCAACACACCATTGATTGGGCCAGGGTTTTGGCCTGCGGTTTTGAGCGCTTGCTGGATTTCCTTGATCTTGCTTGGCGTGGCGTTGGTCTCGCACAGCACGCTGCGCTGCTCGGTACTGCCTTCACTGACCATGAACCGGGTGGTGATGGACTCGTATTGGGCGGGCACGTCGATTTCGCGCACGGTTGCAGGCAAATCAATCACTTGGCGGCTGATTGGGCGGTACACCGCTGGCACGAGTTCCTCGCGCACGGTGGCAGCTTGGTCGATGACGCGGCGATCAAGCTTTTCTGACACGGCCGCAATCGGGATGCGGCGGGTCGTGGCGGGCTTGTCCACCACTTGACGGCTCACGGTGGTGTACTCAGCCGCAACCACCGCTTCTTTGGTCGTGGCGGGTTTGTCAACCACTTGGCGGCTCACGTCTTGGTACACGGCAGCAATGGTCGACTCAACCGAGCGCGCGGGTGTCAACTCCACGCGGCGCTTGACCGGACCTGACACGGCTGGAACCAACACTTCGCGGGTGGTGGCGGGTTTGTCGACCACTTGGCGGGTGACGGTTTGGAACTGGGCTGCAATGCGGATTTCGCGCACGTAGCCGACTTTGCCTGAGGCTGCGCCTTCGCTCACGCGCGGCGCGATGGCAACCGGCGCTGGACCCGAGGAGCCCGACGGACCTGAGGCACTGGACGCTGGGGCCTTTGCAGCCTGTGCGGCCGCTTGTGCCGCAGCAGCAGCCGCATCGGCACGAGCCGCGCTGCCGTTGACAACGCTGGCCCGCAACACGCGGTCGCCGTTTGGCATGGCGATGATGTCGCCGGCTTCGTCAAATTTGTAGCCTTGGGTGCGCAACCGCTCGACATCGATGACTTGGCGCGTCACCGTTTGGTAGGTCGCGGGTACGTCGATTTTGCGGGTACCGGCTGCTTGGTCAAGCACTTGGCGGGTCACCGTGGTGTATTCGGCCGGGATGTCGATCGTGCGGGTGCTGGCAGGGGTTTTGAGCACTTGCTTGGTGATGATCTCGAAGCGCTCAGGAAACTCCACCAAACACATCACATCGTCGTCAAGGCTGGTGTTGTTTGCGTCAACCACGGTGGTGTCGACCTTGATGACGTCAATTTTGCCGTCAGCGCGCAAGCCAGCGACTGATGAGCCCTCGACTTTGCCGTCGCTGCCGATCTCAAATCCCCGCACCGGGCGCACCGAGATGGCTTTGCCAACCCAGGCGCGTCCGCGTTTCCATTCGCGGCTGGCATCGGCGACTTTCACGCGCTCGGTCACGGTTTCAAACACGGCTGGCACGACCTCAAGGCGTTTGCTCGCTTCTTTGACCAACACGCGCTCCGACACGCTGCGGTAAGTTGCCTGCGTGGCCTCTAAGCGTGAAGTGGCTTCAGACGACAGTGCCCGCTCGGAGACGATGCGGTTTGGCAGCGCAAGGGGCTCGTAGAGCACGCTCTCAGCCTTAGCCAGCACTTGCTCGCTGACGGTTTTGAAGGTGGCGGGCACCGACTCCACGCGCGTGGTGGCGGGGCTGAGCACGACGACCTCTTCGCGCTCGCCGTAGGTGGCAGGAACGATCCGCAGCTCTTTGCGTTCGGGGCTGATCAACAGCTTCTCAGTCGCAGTTTTGAAGGTGCCCTGCACGACTTCAATGCGCGTGCTCTCGGGCTTGACGAGCAAGCGCTCAGTGACGGTCTTAAAGGTTGCCGCAACTGGCTCTTCGCGAAACGAGGCGGGGCGAACGACCACGTCGTCACTCACGGTTTTGTAGGTTGCTGGCACCGGGATTTGGCGCGAATACTCGGGGCTGACCAACATTTGTTCGGTGATGGTCTTGAAGGTCGGCGCAATGGGCTCGTAGCGCTTGGTGGCAGCGACTTTGAGCACCCGCTCGGTGCGATTTTCAAACTTGGCCGGGTTGACAACGGTCGCAAAACATTCGGTGTTGCCCAGCACCGCCAGCGGCACGCTGGGCACGGGGCGAGGCAGCGCTGCGCCGAAGTTGTTGTCGCAGCGCTTCATGGTGGCGCGCACGATTTGGCCTTTGGCATCAAAGTAGACGTTAACGTCCATGTTGGCACCGTACGGCACAAACTTGCCGATCAGCGACGCGCCCACGCCGTCGCGGTTGTTTGAGCGACCCACGCCGATGTCGCAAGCGCCGTTTTTGTAGTCGGCCGAGCTGAAGCCCAGGGCCTTGGCGGCCTCGCCTGCGCCGACCAAGTCAGACAGTTTCATGGCCTTGACATCGGCCTCGCCCTCGCGTTTGAGCGGGGGCTGGTTGGTGAACGGCTGATAGAACTTGGCTTTGCCGCTGGCAACTGCCGCGTCGCATTCGGCCAAGGTGTCAAAACCAATGTTGCCATGTCGATCGGTGGTTTGCCCAGCAAATGCGGGCATCGACACCAAGACGCCAACAGCGGCCATGACGGCTCGCAAGGTGGCGCGGTGCTGTGATTCGGGATGGGGGTGTTTAGAGTTCATTTGATGTGCCCAGTGATTTGATAGAAAAGCTAAGCGCTCCTAAAAGTCGAGTCGAAACGCATTCACCCAACAGTGTATCGACTGCCAGTACGAAAGTACTATAACTAATGTTGCTCGTTAATGGTTTAGGACACTGCGACTAACCCGTAGTTTGTGCTTGGCTTGTGTATCGTCTTGGCTGCGCTCAACTACCATCGCCACCATGAGCACCATTGATACCGATTTCATCATCGTGGGCGGCGGATCCGCCGGCTGCGTCTTGGCGGCCAGGCTGAGTGCCGACCCAGCCAATCGCGTGTTGCTGCTGGAGGCCGGTGGCCCTGATGCGAGCGCGCTGATTCATTGCCCGGCCGGTTTGGCCCTCTTGGCCAAAGGCGGGCCGGGAATTCCCAAGGTCAACTACGCATTTGATACCGTGCCGCAACCCACGCTGGGTGGTCGACGCGGCTACCAGCCTCGGGGCAAGGTGCTCGGCGGGTCAAGCTCGATCAACGCAATGATCTACATCCGTGGGCAGCGCCAAGACTACGACGGCTGGGCCAGCTTGGGCAACCCCGGTTGGGGTTTTGCGGACGTGTTGCCGTATTTCAAAAAGGCCGAACACAACGAGCGGTTTTTTGGACAGTCGCGCGACGCGGCACAAAGCGATAACTTTCATGGCGGTGGCGGGCCGCTGAATGTGATGAATTTGCGCAGCCCCAGCCGCGTGGCTGAGGCATTTGTGCAAGCGGGCGTGCAAGCCGGGTATCTGCGCAACGATGACTTCAACGGTGCCGACCAAGAGGGCGTGGGCCACTACCAAGTGACGCACCGTGGGGGTGAGCGCTGGAGTGCGGCCAAGGGCTATTTGAGTGACGCTGTTCGGGCGCGGCCCAACTTGCAAATCATCACTGGCGCGGTGACGAGTCGCGTCAACATGGCGGGCAAACGCGCGGTGGGCGTCGATTTTGTGCAAGGCGGCGCGCAGCACACGGCCAAGGCCGTGCGCGATGTGTTGCTGTGCGCGGGCGCGTTTGGCTCGCCACAATTGTTGCAACTCTCAGGCATTGGGGCCGCTGACCAACTGTCAACCATGGGCATTGCCGTTGCACATGAGCTGCGTGGTGTGGGCGAGAATTTGCAAGATCACGTTGACGTGATTCATGTTTGGGACGCACCCAAACTCACCGAAACCTTTGGTTTGTCGCTTGCCGGCCTGAAAAACGTGTGGACGGCGCTGGGCGAGTACCGTCGTGAGCGCAAAGGGCTGCTGACGACCAACTTTGCCGAGAGCGGCGGCTTCATCAAAAGCCGCGCCGACTTGGATCGCCCTGACTTGCAGTTCCATTTTGTGATCGGCAAGCTGGTCAACCATGGCCGTAAAACCGTGTTTGGTCATGGGTTTTCGTGCCACACCTGCTTGCTTCGGCCCTTGAGCCGAGGCTCGGTTCGCTTGGCCAGTCGCGACGCGGCGGCGGCACCCGCCATTGACATGGGGTTTTTCAGCGACGCAGCGGGCAGCGATTTGGCCAACATGATTAATGGATTCAAGATCATGCGGGGGTTGATGAACCAACCAGCCCTGAAAGCGCTGGGTGCAACCGAGATGGCCTCATCCGCCAGCTGCACGACTGACGCGCAGATTGAGGGCTTCTTGAGGGCCAACGGCGACACGATTTATCACCCCGTTGGCACCTGCGCCATGGGTGCGTCGGCTGAGTCGGGCGCGGTTGTGGATGCGCAGCTGCGCGTACACGGGCTGCAAGGGCTTCGCGTTGTTGACGCCTCGATCATGCCCACGGTGGTCAGCGGCAACACCAATGCGCCCACGATCATGATTGCTGAGAAAGCGGCTGACATGATTTTGGCGCGCTGAAGCGCCCATAGAGCGGCGCATGAGAAACGGCGCATAAGAACGCCTGAATTTGGTGCACACTGCGCGAATGTTCATTTGCTGGAGTCATTCATGACCTCACGTCGCGTTCGCAGTTTGGGTTCGGTGCTTGGTTTGTCTGCGATTTTGGCCCTCAGTGGTTGCGGCTACAACGATTTTCAACGCCTTGACGAACAAAGCAAAAGCGCGTGGAGCGAGGTGCTGAACCAATACCAGCGCCGCTCAGACCTGGTGCCAAACATTGTGGCCACCGTCAAGGGCGAGGCCAGTTTTGAGCAAGACACGCTAACCAAGGTGATCGAGGCGCGCTCCAAAGCGACCAGCTTTCAAATCACGCCCGAGGTGCTGAACAACCCCGAGGCGTTCAAGAAGTTTCAAGCGGTGCAAGGTGAGCTCAGCGGCGCGCTCAGTCGCTTGATGATGGTGACCGAAAACTACCCCAACCTCAAAGCGAACCAAGGTTTTCGCGACCTGCGGGTGCAACTTGAGGGCACTGAAAACCGCATCGCCGTGGCTCGCGGTCGCTACATTGGCACCGTGCAAGAGTACAACGTGTTGGTGCGAAGCGTGCCAACCAACTTCACGGCAATGGCCATGAGCTACAAAACCAAAGAGAATTTCGCCGTGGCCAACGAGGCCGCCATTTCCGCGCCACCGGCCGTGAGTTTCGAGAAGAAGTGATGCGTGGTCGCTCAGGCGGTCAAAAAGCGGTTAGCGGGGCTTTATTAACGTCTTTTTGGCACTTGGTCTCCGGATCCATTGGGTTTGTTGCTATTATTTTTGCAACAATCTTGGGTGGCAGCGCACGGGCTCAAAACAGCTCAGGCGTGCAAGCCGTGCCGGCGCTCACCGCTCGGGTCATGGACCAAGCGTTGCTGTTGGGCACCCAGCAGCGCAGCGAGATTGAGGCGGTGCTTGCTGGCATTGAGCAACGAAAAGGCGCGCAAGTGGTGCTTTTGATTGTGGCAAGCACCCAGCCAGAAGACATTTCGAGCTACACCAACCGCGTGGCCAATGCCTGGAAAATTGGGCGGCGTGGCGTGGGTGACGGGGCGCTTTTGGTCGTCGCGCACAAAGACCGACGTTTACGCCTGGAAGTTGCCAAGACGCTTGAGGGCGCCATCCCCGACATCGCCGCGCGGCACGTCACCCAAGAACTCATCGCACCGCAGTTCAAGGCGGGCAACTACAGCGAGGGTTTGCTGCTCGGCGTCAAAGAAATCGCGCGGCTGGTTGACGGCGAGGCGCTGCCACCAGCGGCATCGCAGGGCAGTTGGGACAAAAAAGCTCGTTCGTCAGCGCCGACCCAGTCGCGCGCCGCGTCTGGCGTTGATTTTGGTGACTTCGCGATGTTTTTATTCGCCGCCGTGCTGATTGGCGGACCGGTCCTGCGCGCCATGCTGGGGCGCGGCATGGGCTCAATGGCCACTGGCGGCGTGGTCGGCGGGGTCGCTTGGTGGTTGTCGGCCAGCACATTGTTGAGCATCGCGGCCGCTGTGCTGGCTTTGGTGGTGTCGCTGTTTGCGGCGTTTTCGTCCTTGGGCTCCCAGCTCGGTGGTCGTGGTTCGGGTCGTGGGCGCGGCTTTGATGGCGGCAGTTGGGGCTCGGGCGGCGGCGGTTGGGGGTCAAGTGGCGGCGGCGGCGGTGGATTCAGCTCGGGCGGCGGCGGCGATTTTGGCGGCGGCGGTGCGTCGGGGGACTGGTGATGGGCTTCAACAACGATTGGTTTGCTCGCTGGACGCGGCTCGTTCGCCACCGCTGGGTGGACGAGCGGCACAGCAAACGGGTGGTTCCGCCCGCGATGATCGAGCGGCTTCGCAGCCGTGTAGCGGCCAGCGAGCGCCGCCACAGCGGCGAAGTGCGCATTTGCGTCGAGGCGAGTTTGCCGCTGAGCTATTTGTGGCGACATGCATGGGGCGGCGAAGCGGTTCAAGCCGTGATGCGCCAACGAGCACTAGCCATGTTTGGCAAGCTGCAAGTTTGGGACACCGAGCACAACAACGGCGTGCTCATTCATTTGTTGTTGGCCGAGCGGCACATCGAGTTGGTCGCAGATCGTGGCTTGAACGCGCATGTCTCCCCCATTCAATGGCGCGGCATCGTCGAGCGATTGGGCGGATCGCTGAAGTCAGATCAAGTCGAAGACGGCCTGACCGAAGCGTTGGCCGAGGTCTCGGCCTTGCTGGTTGCCCATTTTCCACAGGCGAGCACCCAACAACGCACCAATGAGTTGTCAGATGAACCGGTGATTGGCTGAGCAACCCCGACAAAAGCGATCAGCGCAGCCTGCAACCCGCAAAGGTCGTAGACCCGGCTTCGCAGGCTCTATTGGGCGTTTTTTAGCGTCAAATCAGCCTTTGGTCGCCGAATCCATTGAGTTTGTTGCTATCAAATGGCGAGTGCTAACTCCGGTTACTTACTTTGCTGCGCCACCGGCTTGACTCGGCCACTCCAAGTTTTGGAGATGATCTTCCATTGCCCTTCTATTTTTGCAAGTGCCAGATAGTCCAAGCCAAGCCATTTCGGATAGTCCATGACCACCTTCACGAGTGCGGCATTTTGGGCTTGATCCAGAACCACAAATGTTCGCGTTCTTTGGCTCTCGTCATCGGCTATTCCGGTAAATCGCTCTGCAAGTGCGTTGGCTTCAACGACGTCAATTCGCGAATCTCGGGTGGAATAGCCAATCATCTTGCCGTCTTTATGAAATGCATTGCGCATCAGCTCTCTGCCGTCTTCCATCGCATATGCGCGAATGAAGTTTTGAGCGACTGCGTTGATTGCTTCGCGCTCTTTACCGGGTTCCAATCCGGACGACTGCCCAGACAGCGAACTCCACGACTTGCTGATGATCTTCCACTTGCCTGCAATTTTCGACAACGCGATGTAATCCATACCCTTCCAGCTCAGGTAATCCAAAAGAACTTTGACCACAGCGCCTGTTTCGGAAACATCCAAAATCTCAAAGCTGCGCTTTCGCTGCGCTTCGTCGGCTGAAGGTTTACCCGTGAAGCCGTTTGCCCACTCCTGCATTGTTTGCGAACGGACGCGGGCTGAAGCGGGTGCATAGCCGACTATCACGCCATCTTTTTGTAGGACTTTCGCGACCGCATCGGCGTCACTGACTTCTAATAGTCGCAAGAACGTCTGCATCGTCGCGCGCATCGCTTCGCGCTCAATCAGACTCTGACCCGGACTCAAGCTCAAGCTCTGAGCCGCCTTTCGAACACTCGTTTGCGAGCGAAGAATTTCAACAACTGCTTCTGCCACTTTCGCAGTCGACTCATAATTTTGCCCAGTGACCAAGCGACCGTCTATTTCGACATGGGGCTGATCTTCGCCCAGCACACGAAATATGCCGCCGTGTGCCTGCACGGTTTTCCCAATCAAAAAAGGAAACTCTTTGAAATACGACTCCGATTGGTCTTCGTGCTGTTCTGGGTAACCCGTGACGCGCTTACCTTTGATTAAATGTTGACCGTTGCTGAGCTTGAGATTCACAATCCCCGCCGTGCCGTGGCACACCGCCGACACCACGCCATTGTTGCGTTCGAAAACATGCATGGCGATGTTTTGTAGCGTTGGATTTTCAGCCACACCGTACATCGCGTTGCTGCCCCCGACGTAATACACCGCACGGTATTGGGCCGGATTGATCTGTTGCGGGGACGCGCTGTTTCGCAGCCCGACCATGATGCGCGAGTCCTTCAAGCGAGTCCGGGTATCGTCACTCACATAAGCTTGCAAAATTGGCACGCGCCCGCCACTTGGCGAAACAAAATCCACGGCATAGCCTGCGGCATTGAATATGTCCCACGCAAATACCACCTCGCCGAAGCTGATACTTGCTAATAATTTCGAGTTGCCATGTACCTTGGCGCTGGATAACACAAACAAAACGCGCTCTTTATTGCTGGTGTCTTGACTTTTAGCTGGCCCAGTCGCATCCATTGCGAAGGCGTGAGCACTGAAAAGAACAAGCATGCAAAGCAGCAATAGCCTGCGAAGGGCATGGGTGAATTGAAAGGTAGCCATGAGCAATACTCCTTGGTGAAAGAGCTGCTAGGCTACGATGGCAAAATCAAATCCAAGTGTTGCGTTCAGTTTCAGCAGTCCTGGAACCGATTTTAGGAGGCAATTTGCGTCGAAGCGTGCGACGAGCCCGTCGGTGTTCCCTGCGTGCCCGGCGTATTGCCGTGCGCTGAGCGGTAGGCGGCAGGCGTGATGCCGACGCCTTTTTTGAACGCACTGTAAAAAGTCGACATCGACTGAAAACCAGCCAATTCGGCAATGATTTCTAATGGCTTTTGCGGAAATTGCTGCAGCAGCAGCTTTGCCTCAGCCACACGAAGCTGCGTCAAATACTGCTTAAATGAAGTTTTGTTATTGTCATTTAATAACTGCGAAAGGCGT
This sequence comes from Comamonadaceae bacterium, assembly GCA_031421855.1. Lineage (GTDB taxonomy): Bacteria > Pseudomonadota > Gammaproteobacteria > Burkholderiales > Burkholderiaceae_C > JAAFHN01. Next base: position 1,263 of record JANOPN010000182.1, on the reverse strand, counting down.
GCCTGCGGCTGGCCAAATCGGCGAGCAAGCCTGGGAAGTGTCAGATTAGGATCAACATGCAGCCGCTGGTGTGCCATCAATTCGGCCAGGGTTTTCAATTGCGCGGCAGCTTCAGATGTTGCGATGCGGCGGTCCTCATAGGGCTCCATTGCTGCATCACCAGTACGCATTCGCATATAGACGACCGCACTCAATGCGAGAACAAATGTGAAAGTCAGGGCGCCAAAAATGTACGACGTATAACCAGATGTGAAATACGCGATTCAAATAGCCCATACGCCCGCTGTGACCCCCATCAACATTCGGCCTGACGGTGTATCCAGAAGTTGCGCGCGATAAACGCACAAGTGCGCGCTGGTGAGCAGCAAATAGCCAAGCCAGATGTATTCAATGCCCGGGATGACATGGTGACGCCAGAGCAGGACATGCGTTGAGTACGGGGTAAAAATGTTCACCGCAACCACAACCGCGACGATCGCCGCAAGGTGCGATCGATCGATGCGATTCCGATGGTCGGCGCTTTGCCGTCCCGACCGCGCAAGAAAATACAAACAGGGTCCGATCAGTACGCAAGCCGTCAGCCCAATTTGGAGCACAACCATTGGAATATCTGGCAGGAAAAAATAAACAACCGACTTACCGGTTCGAATACTCACCACCAAAATCAGCAGCGACAGCCAGCGATCGGTCGGTTTCCCGTTTGCATGCCACCACAAGAAGGCAGCCAGCCCTATCCCGGCGAAGGCACCCAACATCGAGAAAAAAACAGGAAATGTTGGCTCAAAATCACGTCGAAATTGTATCTGCGAGGGAAAAGCACCCCAGGTCATTGTTGACTGCGACGACGGACTTGCGTTGCTCGGCGCGGTTTTGGATCGCTTGGGTTAGTCGCAGCACGCAACCGACGTTAGGCCACACGCTTCACACGCTCGTAATGGATCTATTTTGTCGGATTTTTTCGGGAAATTCGTGTCTGGTCTCGGTGTTTATTGAGTTTTCTGCTATTGAATTGAAATTGATTCAATGCTCCTACCCATGCAACTATCCTCGTGCGGGTGAGTCCCAGAAGGTCCGGACTGAGCGCCGAAAGCGATTTAGCTCGTTTGCGCCTGATGCCTGCGTGGAATGCTTCGATCAGACGAATCAGCTGTTTTCGTCGCCACGTGGGCTGAAGCAGCGTCCGGCCTTTCACCGAGCAGGCATTCCCATTCGCGCGGCTTACACTTGCCGCCACAGCTCAATTGAAGACATACTATTTTGATA
>JANOPN010000181.1:0-6602 GCA_031421855.1 Comamonadaceae bacterium | reverse complement strand
AATGGCCATGGCCATCTTGCTCGGCAACTTCGATATCGAAGGCGTTGATACCCCCGACAACCAACCCGCCCTTGAGCGCATGTCATTCACCATGGAGCCGGTGGGTTTGTCGATGCGGTTGAGGGCGAGGGCGGGGTGACGGTGTCTAAGTCGCGTTTGGCAGACCTTTAGCTACTGATTGATGGTCAAATCAGCACTTGGTCTCCGAATCCATTGAGTTTGTTGCTATGAATATTGAATCGCGCTTAATCGCGCAAGAATCGCAACGCCACCAGCGCCGCTGAGGAAAAGACTACACCGCCTGCCGGGTTTGACAGGTTCATCACCATTCACAAGCACCTGCAATACCAACAAAGCTGTGTAGCCGTCCCGACGTTCGTCAGAAGAGCATTTGCTGATTTGGCTAGGAACTAGCGCCTGAATTTTCGATGGTGGTGTAACCGGTTGACTTCTCGGGATATTTTCAAACATGGACAGCCTCAGGGTGTGTCGTATTTCATACAGGCTGTGGTGATCAAGATGCAGACGCTTCTTCGCAATGGCAACCCAGGTTTGCGTTCTAACCGCTTTCTAGCTGGTGCGGAAGAACAAACGTCGGCGCAAATTTCTTTGCGTTTATACTTTTGATGGGGCCTCTTCATTGGGGCCTCTTCATTGGGGCCTCTTCATATCAGTGATTAATTTGAGGCGCTTATGAAATTCATTCGAGGATTGGCGACGGTTGTAGCAGCAGTAACTTTTTCCATCGCTGCGTTGTACCCGCTCGATGCTGCGGCCACGACCACAACCACAACCACAACGACGCAGTCCTGCGACGGTGCGGGGACTTGCACCACCACGGTCACGGAGACGATCACCACGGTTCTTCCCGATGGGACCGTCGTAACGACCACAAGAAGGTGGACAATTACTATTAGACATTCGACTCAACAGCAGTGAATTGATTTAGGAGAGACCAAGTCAACCACTTCTGCCTAGACCGACTGCAACCCCGGTCGGTCCAGGTAGGCGAACACACAAATGACCTGGTCAACATATCAGCCCATCCGATCCATGCCATTGGTCTCATCGTTGCGCCCACGTTTTGTACTTGTCGCTGTACTTTTAACGTCGGTTTTAACTGCAATCGTCGCGCTCATGCTCGCTCACGAGCGCTTGCGTACCGAGTACGAGTGGCATCACTGGGACCGCGCCATCGAAATCAGCTCAGTTCATAACGGTTCATCACTGCCCCCTGGTCCAAAATCTGCTGGCGCGTTTTCGGAGTTGATGAAAAACCCGTTCCGATGGGGTCTGACCCTCTCAGCGCCTGCGCTTGAGGAACTCCGCGCCAGTCCAAACATTGAGTCCGTTCACCGCCTTTTGTTTTTCCCCGCGCTAGTCGACGAGGCTAACCGACCCGTTGAAATTCACGTTGTCGACCCTGAATTTGTCAGCGCATTCAGGCTTGGCAACGCGAAGGCGCTTGGTGTTGGGTTGAGCATTGCCACCGACGGCTCGAAGCTCTCAGATGAGCTGACCAACCGATACGCGCGGTCAGAGTTTGTGCTGAAAAAAGCTGCGAGTCCATTCAAACCCCCTCTGCCAGGTGCCATCGCGGAGATCTTGCCGCCCGCCCGGCAAACACTCGGGGCTGGGCGGTTCGCGCCTCGGCCCACCACCTCGCCCGAAGTCATTCAGTTTTATGCCTCCCCTGAGTGGCTCGACGCTCCCAATCGCCGGTCTGGCTTCTCGATCAATGGGGTGCGAGTTTTTGTCAAAATTCGACCTGAAGTTGACGTGGCCGCAGCAGTCGATGAAATAGAAGCCATCGTCGCTCGAAACCCCAACCCCGAACAATGGAGCGCCATGGTGACCCGGGTGCAGCCCGTCATGGACACCATTCGCATCAGCCAGACACGGCGCGCTCTTCTCCGCGCGGGCCAATGGATTCCAGTTGCGCTCGCCGTCACCATGGCGCTGTCCGTGCTGGCGTTCATTTGGCTTCGGTTTCGGGCGCTGTCCTTGGAGTTGGCCTTGCGCCGGGGCTTTGGACAAGGTCGCTGGCAGGCGGGCCTGGAGGCTTTGCGCGCTGAGTTTGGTGTTTTGACCCTGGCTACCCTGGCGGCCGGCCTCATCGCGTGGGGTTGGTTTGCGGTGCAAGGCCACCCTTGGGCTGCGCCCAAGCTGTGGCCGGCAGCCGTGTTCGGCGCGGCCGCTGGAGCTGGGCTTTCGCTGCTGCTCGCTCGTGCGTTGGTACAGCGGCCCACCGCCCTGCTGATTAAGAGCCACGCCGCGTGAGCGCCACAACCCGTTGGCCCATTACCAGTGAGCGATTGTCTTTGAAGTGGCCTGTTCAAATGCTGAACGCTTCCTTTCTCTCTACTTTTGCGCTTGGCCTGAGTGCCTGCGCGCCCGAGCCGCATTCGCCGCCTAAAAATTTGGGCACTTCGATCAGTAGCACACCCAGTGCCACGGTGTCTGCACAGGCCATCTCCACCTTGCCAACCCGTGAGCTTGCAAACACCGTGCCGCCCATTGCAGGCCCAAACACCCCTCGATATGACTTGGAAGGCGTCTGCGAAGTCAAGCCCAAAACTTTGGTTCCAATCAAATCGCAGGCCAGCGGCGAAGTGATCGCCGTCCGTGTGGACGTTGGCGACGCCGTGCGAAAAGGTCAAGTGCTCATTGAAATTTCACCACGCGCGCTGACCGAGCAAATGCAGCGCAATCAGCTTTCCCGACAGCGTGTTCAAACACGTCTCGCGCTTTTGAACCTGCAAATTGCGACGCAAAAGCGTGAGGCTTCGGTGCTGCAGCAGCTCTACAGCGATGCTGGCAATATCAAAAATGCCCTGGCCATTCAGGAGCGTGAAACCGATCTGGAGTCCACCAAGCTCGAGCTGCGCGAACTCGAGCTGAGCCAACGTAGCTTAGAGCGCGAGTTGCGCTACACACAAATCCAAAGTCCCGGTGCTGGCATTGTCGTCAAACGCACGGTAGAGCCAGGTCAAGTGGTGAATGCAGCCGGTGGGAGCTACGGCGGCGGAGACGGGCTGTTGGAGCTCGCTGATCAAAGCGAGCTGGTGCTCGACTGTTCGGTGCACGCTGAAGACGCCGACCTCATTGCCGCCCGCGTACCACTTGAAGCGCTGATCTCACGCCCCAAGCGCATCGCATCGGGCGTGGTCGTCACTCGTGTTTCTCCCATGATCGACGCGAGGGGTCAAGTGCCGCAGCTGCGCTTTTCTGCCAAATTTTCCGCCAGCGCGCCGGCCGAAGTGCTGCTGGGCGCACGCTACCCACTGCGCCGCAAAGGCGAACCATGAATTTGAGCACCACCCGAGCACCCAGCGCCTGCCTCATAGAGCTTAACGCGGCGAGTTACCGCTACACCAAAGCCAAAACGCATGTTTTTAGTGACTTGGACTTGATCGTGACGCGTGGCGAACAAATTGCCCTTGTAGGTCCAAGCGGCGGCGGCAAGTCCACGTTGCTCTATGCCTTGAGTGCGATGCTGCGACTATCCACCGGTAGCTACCGGTTTGAGGGGGAATCCATTCAAACCATGCAACACACCGAGCTGGACCGCTGGCGTAGCAGTCATGTGGGCTTTGTCTACCAACAGGCTGCACTGCTGCCCCACCTGAGCTTGCTGGACAACGTGCTCTTGCCCGTGGCCCACGAGCGCGCCAAAAAGACCGAGTGGAAAGAGCGTGCGAGCGGGTTGCTGGAGTCGCTTGGGTTGGCGGAACTTGCCAATCGACTTCCCAGCGCCGTTTCTGGGGGGCAAGCCCAGCGGGCGGCCATCGCGCGCGCGATCATGCGCTCGCCAGCGTTGGTACTTGCAGATGAGCCCACAAGCGCATTGGACGACGAAGCCGCAGCCAATGTGATGGAAATATTGCAAACGGCGTGCGCAGGTACCACCACTTTGGTGTTGGCAACGCACGACTCGCGTCTACTCAGCGCGAGCACGCGCGTGGTGCAAATGTCCGAGCTCGCTGGCGCCGCAGCGATGGCTACATCATAGTGGCGGTGTCGATGTGGTCATGGCTGCGATTGGGAACCGCACGCGTGCTGCTTTTGGCCGCCTTACTTGCGGTTGTGAGCATGGCAGGCCAGCGCTACGCTCAAGACACTCAAGTCGCGGTCAGCACACCAGAGTTTTCGAGTCTTGGAGGTTTGCGCGCGTGGCGGCTGTCGTTTGAAGCACCACACAGAACTGGCCTTTTAAACCAGTTCGTGCGACCCGACACACGCGCGCTCATGCATTGGTCAGGCCCGGCAGAAGGCTCCATCGAGCAACCCGTCATTTGGCTCACCTCTTGGGGTGTCAAGGTACAAGGGGCGTTTGAGCGAAGTGGCAACCTTCAAGGCGTTTGGGTAGCGTCCGGTTTGGGTTGGCCCCGCGATGGCTGCTGGGCAATGTCCCAGGCCACTGAAGGGCGTGGCGAAGTGCACGGTGAGCGCTTGACAATCAACGACTCGGTGGCGTGCACTGCACTTTCATCGCCAACTCTGCAGATGAAGGATTTCCCCAACGAGAGCCAACTCGCGCAAACCCAACGCGAAATTGGGCTCTTGGATTCCAGGGCACGGGTTGTGGTGATCGGCCCCGAAATGGCCGCTCGAGCGCTGGGCGATGAGTGGTCACAACAAACAAGCGGCGCATGGGTTGGTGCGGGTGCTACGCCGAAAATCGACCACAGAACCAATACAAAACCAAGCGCTGCGCAGCCGATTGCGCTTGAAGTTTTACAAAACAGTGGATGGACAGTGCATGCGATACGCCACGAGCCAAGCCAGCTTCTCGCGCAGGTACATCTCGCTCGAGCTCGCTGGCAATGGGGATTGGCCATACTTGGCCTTGCCGTGGGCGCTTCGGCCGCGTGGGGCTATCGGCATGTGCTCTCACTCGTCGTTGCAGTACGCCGAACCGGCGGTGCGCATTGGGTGTACCAGGGCTTGGATGCGCTACGTTTGAGCGCGGCGGTGGCTGCACTCATGATTGGAAGCAACGCCATATTGCTCGCGATTACGCTCGCGTGTGGGGCGCAGTGCTCTTGGGTGTCACCGAGAGGGTGGCTGGGGGCGCAATCCACGGCGCAGTGGATGCTTTGGCCTTGGGCGGGTTTGGCCACCGGCTTGTTGCTGTGCACAAACTTTGTGGTGTGGCGGGCCGACCGCGTGAGCCTGCAAGCCCTGTTTGCTAGGGGTGGGCACGGGTGATTTGTAAGACTATTTGAACGAGAGACCATGAAATGCAAAACACAAAAACTGACATCCGCGCGCTTTCGCTTGCGTTGCTTTCGGGCATCTTGGTAGCTCTTGGCGCGGGCTTGGCACAGGGACAAACCGCAAGCAAACCCGCAGCGGCAGCGCCCGGCGAAGCGAGCAAACCCAAGCCGGTCGCGGACATTTGGGTCATCAAAAGCGTTTTCCAGCAGGGGGGAGATTGGACACAGAACGTCAAACCAACCGTGACTTCTGAGTCGGTGGCACAACTTCGACAAATACCTTGTGTTTCGCGACTCGCCGCGCGCCGCGCCGACGCGATTGTCGACTTTCGAGCCAAAGACGGCCAAACCATTCAAACCGAAATCTGGACTTTTGACTCCACCGACCTCAATGCACGCGGCTGGGTGCTGGGCGCACCCGAGGCCGCGCCCGACGCGCACCATGTGAGCCCCTCATTGGCGTTACGCCTTGGCTTGCCCCAAAAAGCTGTTGTCGGACAGACCCTCACCGCTGCAAAGCTTGCCAGCACGTTCCACGTCAGTGAGAGCCACACGGCCGCGCCCAACCCAGCGCCGCCGGCACTCGCGCCAGGCCTGGTACATGGCGTGAAACTGAGCTACGGCGGCACATTCAATGTCGATCCAAAGATTTTGAGCCGTCCCCTGAGCGACTTGGTGATCAAGTTTGGTTCGCTTTTTCTCTCAAAAGACGAGACTTGGACGAAGTCGCAGTTGTGGGGGCAGGAACTCAATGGTGCAACCTTCTACGTGCGGACCAAGCCCGGTCTCGGGCAAGAAGAGCGAGAGGCTTGCCGACGAAACCTCCACGCCCACATGCAGATTTGGGCCGCTGCGATGCCACGAAACCACTGGAGCCTGGTGCCGTTGGAAGAATGAGCGGCAGTTGGTTTGCGTGACGACGCGGCTCGCTTCGCACGGAACTCAGCATGTCCACTGTCGCGAATCGTGCGCCCGCGCGCGCATGCAGGCCCAACCCGATCTGCACCAGTCACCCAACAACTTGCTCGAAGCCATGATCGCCGCCGCCGACATGCCCGGCAGCCGCATGGACGACGCGCAAGTCACAGGCAACGTCTTGACCATGTTGCTCGCAGGCGAAGACACCACCGCCAACACCCCCGCCTGGATGAGCTAAACGCACTCAGTTATGTCGAGGCTTGCACCCACGAGACCATGCGCCTCAAACCCGTGGCACCGTTCTTGCCGCTAGAGACCTCGATTGACATGACCATCGGCGACGTTCGCGTCCCCAAAGGCACCATCGTCATGAACCTGCTGCGTGTTGACAGCGTGAGCGAAAGCCACCTACCCCGAGCGGCATCGTTCGAGCCCCAACGCTGGCTAGACGAGACCGATGCCAGC
>JANOPN010000180.1:0-3077 GCA_031421855.1 Comamonadaceae bacterium | reverse complement strand
GGATTGAACTCGTTTCAACGTCTGAAATATTTTTAGGACTTACGCAAAACCGTCCCAACAAGGCGCAGCGACGACGACAGTGCGAACAGCACGGCTAGGAGCTGCAACGCCGCTGGGGCGGTTTTGCGTAAGTCCTAATTTTGTGAAGTTTGCGTCAGACTCATGTACAGGTGAGCGCAAAGCGTCGCGGGCGCCTCGACCCCGACGCGGCGCTCAAATTAAAATATGGCCCAGCTGTTTCACTTCTGCCAAGGCAACCCATGTCAAACGTTCACCTCATCAGCCACCCCCTTGTTCAGCACAAGCTCACGATCATGCGCGACAAAGAGGTCTCGACAAGCAGTTTTCGGCGCTTGCTGCGCGAGTTGGCGAGCCTCATGGCTTACGAGGTGACTCGCGACATGCCCACACACGCGGTTGAGGTTGAAACGCCTTTGGAGGTGATGACTGGCTTGGCCATGGACGGCAAAAAGCTGGTGTTTGTGAGCATTTTGCGAGCAGGCACGGGCTTGCTTGACGGCATGCTGGACGTCGTGCCGGGCGCGCGGGTGGGTCACATTGGTTTGTACCGCGACCCGGCAACCTTGAGCCCGGTTGAGTACTACTTCAAGATGCCGCAAGAGATGAGCGAGCGGGATGTTGTGGTGGTTGACCCCATGCTGGCTACTGGCAACTCGGCTGTGGCGGCGATCACGCGGCTGAAGGCGTTGTCACCCCGCAGCATCAAGTTTGTGTGTTTGGTGGGCTGCCCCGAGGGCGTGGCCGCGATGCAGGCGGCGCACCCGGATGTCGCCATTTACACGGCGGCGATTGATCGCCAACTCAACGATCACGGGTATATCCTGCCCGGGCTGGGGGACGCGGGTGATAGGATTTTTGGCACCAAATAGGGGCGCAAAGTTGGGGCGCTCCTCGGGCACGAGACTTGCTCGATGCTGATTCGTCGCTGGACGGGCCTTCAATGCCTCAAAACCATCTTTTTGATGACTTTTTGGCACTTGGTCACCGGATTCATTCACTTGGTTGCTATCATTTTTAATAGGAGTCGCTTTCATGCTCGCTCGCAGAACCCTCGTCACCACCGCTGCCTTGCTCTCGCTTGCAGCGACATCCGTCGCATTCGCGCAGGCCCCGGCCAAGCTCAAAGTCGCTGGCATCTACACCGTGCCGTTTGAGCAGCAATGGGCCAGTCGCATCCACATCGCGCTCAAGGCCGCCGAGGCACGCGGCGAGATTGAATACAAAGCCAGTGAAAACGTGAGCAACGCCGACTACGAGCGCGTGATGCGTGAGTACGCCAAGGCCGGCAACGCGGTCGTGGTGGGCGAGGCCTTTGCAGTCGAAGCTGCGGCTCGAAAAGTGGCCAAAGACTTCCCCAAAGTGAACTTCCTCATGGGCAGCTCGGGCAAGCCACAAGCCCCCAACTTCAGTGTGTTTGACAACTACATCCAAGAGCCCGCGTACTTGAGCGGCATGGTCGCAGCGGGCATGAGCAAGTCGGGGAAGATCGGCATGGTCGGTGGATTTCCGATCCCGGAAGTCAATCGCTTGATGAACGCTTTCATGGCGGGTGCCAAAGAAATCAACCCCAAGGTGACGTTTCAGGTGAGTTTCATCAACTCTTGGTTTGACCCGCCCAAGGCGAAAGAAGCCGCTTTTGCGCAAATTGCGGCCGGTGCTGACGTGATGTACGCCGAGCGATTTGGCGTCAGCGACGCAGCCAAAGAAAAAGGCGTGCTCGCCATTGGCAACGTCATCAACACCCAAGACAAATACCCCGACACGGTGGTCGCATCAGCCTTGTGGAACATGAGCCCGAGCATTGACCGCGCCATCAAGTTGGCCAAAGACGGCAAGTTCAGAGCCGAAGACTACGGCCCATACAGCATGATGAAGCACCAAGGCTCATCGCTTGCGCCACTGGGCACATTTGAGAAAAAAGTGCCTGCTGAGGTGGTTGCCAAAATGCGGGCGAAAGAGAAAGCGATTTTGGCGGGTTCGTACACCGTCAAGGTTGACGATTCGCAGCCCAAGTCATCAGCCAAATAAGGCCTGACGACACGCCCCAGCGCTGGCTGCAATGTCGGTTCTGGGGCTTTTTTTATGCACATTTGTTAGGATTTAACCCCATGAAGCCACTCAAAGCCCGCCCCGACTGGGCCGCAACAATCGCCGCAGCCGTGCTCGCAGCGGTGGTGTGTCCAGCGGTGGCGCAGACCGACGCCAGCTCGCGCGTCGCGGTCATCAGTGCCTATGACCCAGAAATGACGGTGTTGCTGACCAAGCTACAAGAGCGCAAAGACCAACGCATCAACGGCACGCTTTTCAGCACCGGCGTGCTTGAAGGCAAGCCGGTGGTGATGATTTTGTCCGGCGTGAGCATGGTGAACGCGGCGATGAACACCCAACTGGTGTTGGACAAATTCAAGGTCTCCCACATCGTGTTCTCAGGCATCGCAGGCGGTGTGAACCCGGCCTTGCACGTGGGCGACGTGACGATTGCCGCGCGCTGGGGGCAATATTTGGAGTCGCTTTATGCCCGCGAGGTGGCTCCCGGCCAGTACAAAGCGCCAGGTTGGGTGACGATGACTCCTTATGCCAATTTCGGCATGATCCACCCCCAGCAAGTCGGCGTTCGCTCGGTGAACGACACAACAACCGCTGCCGTGACCGCTGGCTCGGGCAGCGCGCCGCGCAAGTTTTGGTTTGATGTCGATGCCAAAATGTACGCGGCGGCTCAAGACGCACTGAAAGATGTGGTGCTCACCAAATGCGCCGTGGCCAAGTCCACTTCGCCTGCGCCATGCCTGCGCCAATCTCCCAAAGTTGTGTTCGGCAGCAATGGCGTGTCGGGCTCCGCGTTCATCGACAACAAAGCCTTTCGCTCGCACACTTTCAAGACATTTGGTGCCAACGTACTCGACATGGAGACCGCAGCAACCGCGCAGGTCGCGCATGCCAACGGCGTACCCTTCATCGCGTTTCGCTCGCTGAGCGACTTGGCCGGTGGCGGCGGCGGTGAAAACGAGATTGGCACGTTTTTTCAAATCGCGGCTGACAACTCGGCCATGGTTGTG
>JANOPN010000179.1:0-36317 GCA_031421855.1 Comamonadaceae bacterium | reverse complement strand
CTCTGATTTTGAATAACTGAGCTTCAGCATGTAGTTTGCAATTTGAGTCGACAGATCCGGGAGCTTGTTGGAATAAAGCGCTTCACTCCTAAGCGAAGTATAGACAATGACTTTATCTGTACATTGATAAATTGATCTTATTGCATCAGCTAGACCTAGAACACATTCAATCCAGTAAGGTTTATATTGCGAATTAATTTCAGACTCAATGGCCTCGACGGAAATTATACACCTTGGATTCGTGTGCTGTGGATTTAATTTAATTTCATCAGAGGCATCAATGAAATAGTAATGAACATAGCGATATCTTGCTATTTGCGCTATAGATTCATTCGCTAACTTATAAAATTGCTCATGATTGATTGACCATTTTGCAAGCAACGCTGTGACTATTTCTCCCACGGAAAACTGCTGAAAATATCGCTCTTGATGTAACTTTACCTTCCGTCGCTGTTCTTTGCTTGTCCTTGTAGATTTACTGATATTCGCTGTTGTCTCCAATTCTTCAATATCGTCATACTCCGATTCTTCTAACTGATCATCGCTGGTTTGCTCAGTGACGAAGTCTTTGTGGTCGAATCTACGCACCTCTAATGAAGTGCGGATTTCTTGCGCGAGACGAGTTACCGAATCGTCGCATTGCCCCTTTCTGGCCTCCTCCATTACTGTGGCGAACATCAGGGCTCGGAAGAACAACTCGCTCCAGCCAGCAGGTTTAGAAAAGCGGTTGTCCCATTCCCAGTAGGTCGACTGCTCGGCGTTGTGCGGTGGTTCGATGCGAAGGGCCTCGAAGGGAACACGTGCGCTGGATGGGTGCAGAGCGACCGCTTCTACTCTGCCTCGGCGTTTGTCCGCCGCGAGTTGCTCTCTGAGTCGCAAGGCTCGTTTCTTTAGCAACATCGACTTTCCGAAGCCCTTTGGGCCTACAAGAATGGTTCTGCGCGGTTCGTCGCCTTCCAGATACCGTTGTATCGCCTCATTTCCTACTGGATCGATGCCTGAGTCGCCGTCGTAACTCCAAGGTGTCATTTTTTTCTCAATATTCAAAAAGAAGTAAATAGGAAATACCCGAGTTTGACGGCAATCGACAAGCCAAAGCAGCCATCCAACCGTCCACAACTGTCCTCAATGAATGTACCGCGCCATTTTGCGGGTTGGCCCCTAGACGGCATGTAAATCACAGAGCAGGATGCGCCTACGCCTCAAACAGCACTCCCGCTGTCAAGGCGGAAAAACATCCTGAAAGAGGCTTCAATATGAAATGCACGTCCCGCCAACTGATCGACGCGCCAATTTTGGGTGCATTGATCGCGCTCTCAGGCTTCGCCTCGGCCCAATCACCGAGCCAGTCGCAGCCGCCGTCCCAGGCCCGCGCCAACAATGTTTCGACCAAGGTCAAGGTGATCAACTCCACCATCGCGTCACGCGAGGGCGAGGCCGAGGGTTCATTGTTGCTTCGCGGTGCCCGCGTGGCTACCAAGCGAGCCGACACTGAAATTGGCAATGTGACAGTTTGCGGCGATGCTCGTCTGAACAACGCGTCCTCGGACGTGGAGGTTCGCAACAGCACGATCAGTTCCACTGGCTCCACGCGCATCGGAAACATTTCCGTTGGCTGCCAGGAGAAGTAAATGAAGACTACGCCCTTAATTTGTGGGGCAGTGCTGAGTGCCTGGACACTCAGCACGCACGGCCAGCAATTTGCTCCGCCCGCGACCCGTGCAGCCCAGGAGCCTGAAACTGCCCTCAACAAAAGTGCTGTGCAGCGTGAGACCACGCGGGCCATGACTGCATCGGCCTTGGTGCAAAAGCGTGATCAAGCAACCTATCCGATGCGGACTGCTTCTGAGCCGTCGGACGGTGGTGCTGGAAATGTCAATATCGCCCGGTTTGGTGCCGTGTTCGCGCCCATCGTCATCACTGTGTGCGCCAATGGGTTTTCAACACAAACTAAATGCGCACCGCGCTAGGAGCCAGACATGAAAAAACTCTCATCCTTCATGGCGGCTATGTCGCTTACGGCTTGTGGCCAAGCTTTCGCTCAGCCCGTCCGTCTGCCCAAGTTGCTCTCTCTTATTGGCTGCTTTGCGGCCGCGGTGCCGGAGGCCGCAAAAATCGTAGTCGTAGTTGAGCCCATTGATAGTGAAGCCACTGGTGACCGCTATCAGACTGGGCTGCCGCAGCCATTGCTTACCCAGCACGTGGTTCACACCTTACACAAGCTCGGCTTTATGCCCATCATCTCCAAGCGCGGCAATACGGACCACTTTAAAGGCGAACTTCAGCCGAAATACGTTGTTCGCGGTTCCATCACAGGCTTTGACGCACTTACCTCCCGTGAACGCACTTCAAAAGACGGAGGCATTGGGGCGGGTGATGGCCGTGGCGCGTTTAGCCTTCATGGCGGACAAGAAACGACCTCATCGAAAGGCGTGGTCTCCGTGGTCATTCACATTGAATCGCTCCAACCACACGATGGGGCGCACGTATACAAAGTGACATCGTCAGAGAGCGCTGATGCAGAGTTTTCAATGGCGCTTGTGAACAAACAGCTTGCTGGCAGTGTGTTGTTGGGCATTGGCGGCGGCTACACCAATGAGCGCATGAACGTTGTTGACGTGCAGTCTGCAGCTCGACTGGCAAGCGGTTACGCCGTGGTGATGGCGTTTGCAAACCAAATGAAATTGAACAGCGGTACCTGCCTTGGGTAGAAGAAAAGCATTTTTAACTGGAGTTGACAATGAAGCGCAGAAATTTGATCCTTTCCGCAGTTGGACTACCCGGCCTAACAGCCACTCGGGGTTTAGTTGCTCGAGTTGCGATGCCCAGCGTTTTGCCATTCGCATCCATCGTTGGCGTTAGCACGGCTTTGGTGATTCCATCGACGGCGTCTGCCTTTGTACCTAACGGCGTACTGTTTGCCACGAGTCTGCTTGCAATCTTCGGCAACCACGGATTGCGAGAGCGCCACGTTTCGGGGATGCGGGCGGCCCCAGATATTGCCGGAAGGAGGACAGATGGTTTTCACGGCACATTCGACGATGAATCTGGCGTGGACTTTTACCAACGGTTCAAGTTCGAAAACGGAAAAATAACAGGCGTGGTCAACAACAAGGGCGTGGGCGGTCGCGAACTGACCCATCGTCGCGCAAACATCGACTTTAACAAGGCAGAGGTTCGATTTGCGGCCAATGAAAAAACTCTGCACGACTATGGCTCGCTGTTGCCGCAGACAACCCGCACGCCCGTCGGTCCAGATCTTGCGGATGCACTCAAGTCAGCTAGTCGGAAACGGGTGGAACCACTGTTTGCGCGTGGTTGGAGCACCTTTGAACAAGATGAACCTTTTACTGTCGTGGTGGGCAAAACTTCGGACGGAGTGGCGTTTCACGTAGTGCCGAGCGCATAGTCTCGGTGTTTCCCGGTCGACACTGCGGTCGACCGGGGGAGTACCGATTCGTGTCAGATTGTTCGGCTGTTCACCCGGCCGATCGTGCCGCTGATTGCCGAGACGGGCGACCTCAACTGCATCGTTACAGACAGCACGACCCTGCCTGAGCAGCTAAATGTCGTTGACCACGTTGTCGCAATTGGCAAGGCCAAAGACAACTACGTTGCGCAGGCGTACCCGCAGGCCTAGAAAACGCGACCCAGCAAATTGGTACTTTTTAGGAGAAATTGAATGCTTACAAATTCCATCGGTAGGACTTTCGCGGCCATTTGCGCGTTCGTCGCGTGCGCAAACGCCCAGGCTACAAATGCCCAGGCATTAGTCGCTAGGTGCGGGGCAACTGTGTTTGTGCACACGCTTGACAAGTCCTCTGCTCACACGGGCAGACTGAGAGATGGTCAATTGTCTGGGTGCGGGTCACAGATGAAGCGTTCAAGCTTGGCGGATGAGTGTCCGAGGTCGAGCGACGACATAGTGCCCAGCAATCGCCATGCTCACTTTTCGGGACCCCGCACCCTTTTGCAACAGAGTTACGAAGACCATCTGTTGCGGGATGTTTACCGATGTCCGGATGGCGGTGGCTCAACCACATGCGTTCGCCCCTCACATGTGGGAAAGCCCATTCCAAGCGGGGATCTCCAGGTGCGGGGTGTACGGAGAATGATTGAAGCTGGAACGCAGTGCACGCACGGAACCATCGCGTACTGACAGCCGCGTCCAAACATTCGCCGCCGCAGTGCACGTGGGCAGTGTCGACGTCAACCGAAGCGTTACCGCGAAAGTGGTGGGCAGCCAGACCTTTGGAGGTGAGGGCTTTAGCGGCACAGGCCCAAAAGCTGGAGGCCCCAACTATTTGCTGCGCTTTCGCGCAGAGCAAACCGTCACAGTCAACACCATGGCGGCGGGGGAGAATGCGAAGATGAGATCAGGCCTAAAATTTGAAACGTTGTAAACACGCGAGAAGGCGCGGTTGACTGCGTCACCCCATTTCGTTTGAATCGGCTTCTGGTTTCACGTCAAAAATAATAGCAACAAACCCAATGAATCCGGTGACCAAGTGCCAATATTGACTTAAAAAGTCGCTTCACGCCCTCAAACGGCCTGCAAGCGCGTGACTTTTCACGCAGAATCGCACACCCAACCCACAAGGCCCTAGCCATGAGACTGCTGTTTGTCGCCGATCCGCTGCACACATTCAAAATCCACAAAGACTCAAGCTTTGCCATGATGCGCGAGGCTCAGCGCCGTGGCCACACTTTGGCCAGTTGCGAGCCCCAAGATTTGGTTTGGACAAGCGGGGACGTTGTGCGGGCCCGCGTGACCAGCCTGCGAATCTCGCACGGCGGCGAGCCTGACCGCGTGGCCGACGCACACGACTGGTTCGAGCTGGCGCCACAAAGCGGCGATGAATCAGCTAAGTTGTGCGAGTTTGACGCGATCGTCATGCGCAAAGACCCGCCTTTTGACTCCGAGTACTTCTACGCGACACATTTGCTCCAACAAGCCGAGCGCGAGGGCGCGCGCGTCTTCAATTCGCCGCGTGCCCTGCGCGACCACCCCGAGAAGCTGGCGCTGATGGAGTTTGCGCAGTTTGCCGCGCCCACGGTTGTGACGCGCCAAGACGCTGTTATTCGCGCATTTCACGCGCAGCACCGCGACATCATCTTGAAGCCGCTTGACGGCATGGGTGGCGCGGGCATTTTTCGGGTGGCAGACAACGGTTTGAACCTGGGCGCGATCATTGAGACGCTCACCCGAGACGGCGCAGAGACCATCATGGTGCAGCGCTATTTGCCCGAAATCGCGTTGGGCGACAAGCGAATTTTGGTGATCGACGGGCAAGCGGTGCCATTCAGTTTGGCGCGCATTCCGCAAGGCGGCGAGGTGCGTGGCAACTTGGCCGCAGGCGGCAAAGGCGTGGCCCAGCCGCTGACTGAGCGCGACCAAGCCATCGCCAAAGCAATTGGCCCGGTATTGGCCGAGCGCGGGTTGCTGCTCGTGGGCTTAGATGTGATCGGCGACAAACTGACCGAAATCAATGTGACCAGCCCGACCTGTTTTCAAGAAATCACCGACCAAGCCGACTTTGATGTGGCCGCGATGTTTGTTGACGCGCTTGAGCGGCGGTCAAAAAAACAATAGCAACAAACTCAATGAATCCGGTGACCAAGGGTCTATTTAACGCCTAAAAACGTTAATCGCGCGGTTCGCTCCACAATTTGCCGCCTGTGGCCCAGTTGTGGCGAGCCACGTCGGTGATGATGACGTCAACCGAGTCGCTCGACCCGCCCAGCACCTCAACGCTGACGCGGGTGATGGCTTCAACCAGTTTTTTCTTTTGCTCAAGCGTGCGGCCTTCGAGCATTTCGACGTGATACGTTGGCATGGGGCAATCCTCAAACGGGCTTCAATATGGTGGATTCGTAGGCATGTAATGCGGTCGCACCGCCCGTGTGCAAAAACAGCACGTTTTGGTCGCTGCGCCATCGGCCACGGCGCGCCAGGCCAATCAAGCCGGCCATGATTTTGCCGGTGTAAACCGGGTCGAGCAACACGGCCTCGGTTCGGGCCAGCATTTGCACGGCCTCAATCATGGCGTCGTTGGGCACCGAGTATTTGGGTTGCCAAAAACCGCCCACGCAGACCACACTCTGGCTTGAGACTTGCACCCCGGTTTGCAACAAATCCATGACCGCTTGGGCCTCTTTGAGCACCAGCGGCGCTTGGTCGGCACTGTCGCGGCTGGTGCCAATGCCCAACAACGGGATGTTGATGTGGTTGCCCACAAACCCGGCCACCATGCCGCCGTGTGTGCCTGAGCTGCCCGAACCCACCACCACTTCGTCAAGCTGCAGGCCGCTTTCAAACAGCTGCTGTTGCAACTCCTGCGCGCACGCTACATAACCCAATCCGCCCACGGCGTTGGAGCCACCACCGGCGATGATGTACGCCTTGCGGCCCAAACCGGCCAGCTCATCTGCGACGACTTGCATGGCTGCGGCCATGTTGGTACCCGCTGGCACCACGGTGATGGCCTCGACGCCCATCAGGCGAAACATGAAGTGGTTGCCCGAGGCCTTTTCGCTGAACGAGTTGGCAACCCGCTCTTCGATCACAAAGCGGCATTTGAGGCCCTCTTTGACGGCCGCGCTGAGGGTGATGCGGCAATGGTTGCTTTGCGGCGCACCGCAAGTGACCAAGGTGTCTGCACCTTGAGCCAGTGCATCGGCGACCAAAAACTCCAACTTGCGAGTCTTGTTGCCACCCGGTGCCAGGCCCAGCATGTCGTCGCGCTTGATGAAGATTTGCGGCGCCATCCCCGGCGGGCAACTCAAGCCCAAGGCCTTTGAGAAGTGGGGCAAATTCTCAATGGGCGTGGCAAAAGGCGTGTAGCGGCGACGGGGGAAGCGTGAGAGATCCATGTCAGCAGTCTAGTGCATGTCGCGGCTCGTCTTACAATTGGGCTTACTCTGTTGCGTTGAACTCAGCCAGGCCAACCCATGCAAACCGTCACCATCTCCAGCAAAGGCCAGTTGGTCATTCCAAAAGCCATGCGCGATGTCGTGGGGTTGTCTTTTGGCGTGCAGCTCACTGCACGGGTGGTAGACGGCGAGATCAGGCTGCGTCCTTTGCGTCAAGACGCATCGAGCCCCGCACAGCTTGACGCCGTTGCCGGATGTTTGGCCAAGCCAAAACGGGTGCGGCTCAGTGACGCCGCAACCCAAGTGGCGATCAAAGCCAGACTCAAATAGGACTTACGCAAAATTGTCCCAGCAAGGCGCAGCGACGACGACAGTGCGGATAGCACGGCTAGGAGCTGCAACGCGGCTGGGGCGGTTTTGCGTAAGTCCTATCAAAGCCAAAAATCTGCTGTGATTGCCCTAGACACCAACGTCTTGGCTCGGCTCTTGCTCGCTGACGACCCCGCTCAATTTGCTCAGGCTAAAGCTTTATTGGCAGAACCAAGGCAATACACCGCACCGATCACGGTCTTGTTGGAGCTGGTTTGGGTACTGGAGGTCAACGACATCCAGCCTAAAGCCATCGCCGCCGGGTTGCACCAACTGCTGGGCCTGCCCAACTTCCATGTGGAGTCTCTCAGTGGTGTTCAACAAGCGCTGAACCACTACGCCCAAGGCATGGATTTTGCTGATGCCTTGCATTTGGTAACCAGCCCGCAAGTCAGCCGCATCGCGACCTTTGACAAACGGTTCGCCAAACTGTCGACCAAACTCAGCACCACACCGCGCGTGGGCTTGGTGGGTACTTTGTGAGTCATTGGTTGCGCATTTAATGGGTTACGCCTTTGATTGGTTGCGCGTTTACGCCACCTGCAACACCAATTTACCGAAGTTCTCGCCGTTGAACAGCTTGAGCAAGGTGGTTGGAAACGTCTCCAGCCCCACCACCACATCTTCTTTGCTTTTCATGCGGCCATCTTTGATGTAGCCCGCCATCTCGGCAATGGCAAGTGGGTAGCGCGGCGCGTAGTCGAACACGACGATGCCTTCCATGCGGGCGCGGTTGACCAGCAAGCTCAAGTAGTTTTTGGGGCCTTGTACCGGTGTCGTGTTGTTGTATTGGCTGATGGCACCGCAAATGATGATGCGCGCGCGCAAATTGATGCGGGTCAACACGGTGTCCAAAATGTCGCCGCCCACGTTGTCAAAGTAGATGTCAACGCCTTTGGGGCAATGGGCTTTCAAGCCTTCGCGCACGGATGTCGGCGATGCTTTGTAGTCAATGCAGGCATCAAAACCCAGCTCGTTGACCACCCAATCGCACTTGGCTGTGCCGCCCGCAATGCCCACCACGCGGCAGCCCAGAATTTTGGCCATTTGCCCCACGGTTTGACCCACTGCGCCTGCTGCGCCACTGACGACGACCGTTTCACCCGCCTTGGGTTGCCCAACGTCCATGAGCCCAAAATACCCGGTCATGCCGGGCATGCCCAACACGTTGAGCCACTGCGTGGCCGTGCCGACACCGAGGTCAATTTTGAAGATGCCATTTCGCTTGATGTGAGCGCCCGCGATCAAGCAGTACTCTTGCACATCCAAACCGGCGTTGACGTGGTCACCCACGGCGAACCCGGGGTTTTTAGAGGCGACCACCACGCCCACGCCGCCAGCTCGCATGACCGCGCCGATTTCAACTGGCGGGATGTAGCTTTTGCCTTCGTTCATCCAGCCGCGCATGGCGGGGTCAAGCGACAGCGCAAGGGTTTTGACCAACACGTCACCCTCGTTTTGCGGCATTTGCACGGGCTCGGTGGTGTGGCTCCAACATGCTGGCCCAGGCAGACCCATGGGGCGCTGGGCTAGGCGAATTTGGCTGTTGGTGGCGGCAATGGTGGTGTCGGTCATGGTTGGCTCCAAGGGTGATCGAAACGTCCGAGTATCACCGTGGTCAACCAGCCATAACCACCCATAACCGCCCCGAGCAGTCGCCAGGGTGCCAAACAGTTGGTTTTTGACCCGATTTTCAATAAAAAACCTACTTGGTCACCGATTTCATTGGGCTTGTTGCTACGAAATGTGAAGTGATTCGCCGACGTGCCTTGCGACCCAATCGACGCGATCAACTCATCCGTTTTTAACCGCCAAGCGCCAAGCATGCAGCAGCGGTTCGGTGTAGCCGCTGGGTTGTTCTTTGCCTTTGAACACCAAGTCAAGGGCGGCTTGGTAGGCTTTGCTGGTGTCGAAGTGTCCTGCCATGGGTTGGTAGAGCGGGTCGCCTGCGTTTTGGGTGTCCACCACCTTGGCCATGCGCTCGAATGTGGCTTTGACTTGGGCTTTGGTGACGATTTTATGATGCAGCCAGTTGGCAATGTGCTGTGAGCTGATGCGCAAGGTGGCGCGGTCTTCCATGAGGCCAACGCCGTGGATGTCAGGCACTTTGGAGCAGCCCACGCCAAAGTCGATCCAACGCACAACGTAGCCCAAGATGCCCTGGGCATTGTTGTCGAGCTCGGCGCGCTTTTGCGCTTGGGTCCAGTCGGTGTTGGGGGCCACTGGAATGGTGAGCAAGCCTTTGAGTAGCGCGGCGCGCTCGGCGGTGGCATCGACTTTTTCAAGCTCTTTTTGGACAGCGAACACGTCAACTTGGTGGTAATGCAAGGCATGCAGGGTCGCGGCGGTGGGGCTGGGCACCCAGGCGGTGTTGGCACCCGCCTTGGGGTGGGCAATTTTTTGCTGCAGCATGTTGGCCATGAGGTCAGGCATGGCCCACATGCCTTTGCCGATCTGGGCGCGTCCACGCAGCCCGCAACTCAAACCCACCAAGACGTTGTTGCGCTCATACGCGGTGATCCAGGGCGACGTCTTCATGTCGCCTTTGCGCAACATGGCACCGGCTTTCATGGCGGTGTGCATCTCGTCGCCTGTGCGATCCAAAAAGCCGGTGTTGATGAAGGCCACGCGCGCGCTGGCTGCCGCGATGCAGGCTTTGAGGTTGACGCTGGTGCGACGCTCTTCGTCCATGATGCCCAGCTTGACGGTGTTGGCCTTCAAACCCAGCATTTTCTCGACCCGCCCAAACAACTCGCCCGCAAACGCAACCTCCGCCGGGCCGTGCATTTTGGGTTTGACGATGTAGACGCTGCCTTTGCGCGAGTTTTTAATGCCCGCACCCACTTTGGCCTGCAAGTCATGCAAGGCAATGGTGGTGGTGACAACCGCATCCAAAATGCCTTCAGGGATTTCGTGCTGCGCGCCGTCTGCGCCCAGGTAATGCACGGCGGGGTTGGTCATCAGGTGGCCAACGTTGCGCAAAAACAAAAGTGACCGACCATGCAGTTTGACTTCGGCGCTGCCAACGGGTGCAGAGTAGACGCGGTCGGGGTTGAGGGTTCGGGTGATGGTTTTGCCGTTTTTGGTCAAAGACTCGGTCAAGGTGCCCTTGAGCAGCCCCAACCAATTGCGATACGCGACGACTTTGTCGGCCGCGTCGACGGCGGCAACCGAATCCTCCAAGTCCAAAATTGTCGACAGTGCCGACTCAAGGACCAAGTCGCTGACACCCGCCAAATCTTGTGCGCCAATGGGGTGGTTGCGGTTGATTTGGATGTCGAGATGCAAGCCGTTGTGAACCAAGAGCAAAGCGGTGGGGGCGCTGGCGCTGCCTTGGTAACCAACCAACTGTTTGGCTGACTTGAGGGTCGTGGTCGAGCCGTCGGCCAAGCTGACTTGCAGCGCGCCGCCCGCCACGCTGTAGCGGGTCGAGCCGACGTGCGAGCCTTTTTTGAGTGGTGCCGTGCGATCGAGCACGTTGCGTGCGTAAGCGATCACTTGTTCGCCGCGCACCGGGTTGTATGGCTCTCCATTGGGGCCAGACTTGCCAGCACCGTCGGCTTCGCTGAGTGCATCGGTGCCATACAGCGCGTCGTACAGGCTGCCCCAGCGGGCATTGGCGGCGTTGAGTGCGTAGCGCGCGTTCAAAATGGGCACCACCAATTGGGGGCCAGCTTGGGCGGCCAACTCGGTGTCGACGTTGGCCGTTGTGGCTTTGGTGCCCACTGGCTCGGGTACGAGGTAGCCGATTTTTGTCAAGAATTTGCGATACACCGCCATTTGCTTCACCGGGCCGGGGTTGGCGCGGTGCCAGCCATCAAGCTCGGTTTGCAAGCGGTCGCGCTCGGCCAGCAAGGCTTTGTTTTTAGGGGCCAAGTCAGCGACCAAGGCATCAAACCCCTTCCAAAACGCGGCTGAGTCGATGCCGGTACCGGGCAAAACCTCTGAATTAATGAAGGCGTGGAGCTCAGTGTCGATGTGGAGCTGGTGTTCAGTGATGGTTTGGGTGGTCATATTGAGTTGATTCAAAATAGAAAATGGACATCGCTCAGTTGAGTACCGATGTGATGGGGTTGGGTGCCCAGCTTCTCGAACGGGGCGTTTTGGCGGTTGACCCACAGCGTGGTGTAGCCGTACCAAGTGGCCGCGAGCGCGTCCCAGCTGTTGCACGACACAAATCCGATGTCACGGGCTTGGAGCCCAGTAGCTTGCTCGCCCAGGGCGTAGGCGTCGGGGTGGGTTTTGTAGACGCGGATGGGGTCGACGCTGATGATGTGGTCAAGCAAATCAGCTAAGCCCGCTGACTCAACAGCGGCGCGCAGCATGGGCAAGTCACCGTTGCTCAAAATGCCTGTGACGACGCCCCGCGCTTTGAGGGCGGCTAAGGTGGCGCGGCTGTCGGCAAAAGCTTGCAATTGCCAGTATGAAGCCATCAACACATCAATTTTTTGGTCTTTTTGGCCATTGGTCACCGAATTCATTGACTCAGGCGCTACCAGTTCTATAGCAAACTCGAGCGCTGCGCGGGTCAGCTCGCTGAACGGCCGGTAATGCGCGCCGTGGTTGCTGGTGGTGACGAGCCGGGTGTACTCAATTTGTTTGTCGCGCCAAACCGTGGCGAGCCGCGCGCCCAAACCAGGCAAGAGCGTCTCGGCTTGCTGGGCGATGCTGTAGACATCAAACAAGGTGCCATACGCATCGAACAGCACGGCTTTGGGCGCAACGCGCCTGGCGTGATCGAGTGGGTGGTTGGACAAGTCGGTGGCCATGCTCAGAGTTTATTCAATCGTTGCGGTTGGATTGCGAGTGAAAAGAGGCTTGGATTTGATCTTCAAATGATGGCAATAATCATCAAAATTCATAGCAACAAACCCAATAGATTCGGCGACCAGGTGCCAAAAAACGGCATATTTTCGCTTTTAGCGCTGCATGAACGCGGTTTTTGTGCCATTCACCCCATTCAGGCGGTGCCGCGCAGCTTGTCGATCAAACCATTGAGCTCATCCAACGATCCAAAGCCAATGGCCAGTTCGCCTTGCTCTTCAAACTTGCCCGCGCGTTTGACGCGTTTCTTGACGCGCACTTCAACGGCAGCGGCCAACAGGTCTGCCAACTCGTCCTCAACGCGGCGAATGTCGCGTGACTTTTCTTTGGTGGGCTTTTGGGCTGTGAGGCTGAACTCGGCCGCGAGCTTCTTGACCAAGCCCTCGGTTTCGCGCACCGACAACTTCTTTGCGGCAACTTGGTTGGCTGCCGTGATTTGGGCAGCTTTGTCCAGGCTGAGCAAGGCGCGGGCATGACCCATGTCCAAGTCACCCGCCATGAGCATGGTTTGAACCGGGTCGGCCAGTTGCAGCAAACGCAGCAAGTTGCTCGCGGCGCTGCGCGAACGCCCCACGGCCTGTGCCGCTTGCTCGTGAGTCAGGCCGAACTCCTTGACCAAACGCTGCAGTCCTTGTGCTTCTTCAAGCGGGTTCAGGTCTTCGCGCTGGATGTTTTCGATGAGGGCCATGGCCGCAGCGGCTTCGTCGGCAACCTCGCGCACCAGCACCGGCACCTCGTCTAGACCCGCCAGCTTGGCCGCGCGAAAGCGCCGCTCACCCGCAATGATTTCATAAAGCGGCTGGCGATCATCGGCATCGGGCCAGCCGCTGCTGCGCTGTTCAGCGCGCTTGATCAACGCCTGTTCGGGCTTGAGTTGACGCACCAAAACCGGCTGCATGATGCCTTGAGATTTGATGCTCTCGGCCAGCTCATATAGCGCGCCTTCGTCCATGCGCGTGCGCGGCTGATACATGCCCGCAACCATGTTGACCAATTTCAAGCTCGACGGCGGCTTGCCGCTTGGGTCAGCGGTTGCGGTGTCCAGTGCGTCGGCGCCATTGGCGGTCTTGGGCCCAAGCAGGGCTTCCAAGCCACGGCCCAAGCCTTTTGGTTTTTTAGTGACCATGCGTGTTTTCTTTGATTGACGACTTACGCAAAATTGTCGCAGCTAGGCGCTGCAACACCGCTGGGGCGGGTTTGCGTAAGTCCGATGATTGATTGATCGCGATGGGGGCGTTGTAAACCCTGCACAAGTGCTCGGCCTTGCGGCCAATCACCCAGCCCTGATTCGCCATTGATGTGGCCCAAAGCACCCACCTCAACGAATTGGCTGCCCCAAGCGGTGGCATAGGCCGCCTGCGACGACAGGCGACCGAAGGGGTCGTTGTTGGATGCCACCAGAACACTGGCAAACACCAATGGCTTCAAAACGGGTATGCGCCAGTTGTTCAAGTCGACTGGGAAATCGGCTTGCGCGACATCGGGCGGCGCAACCAACAAGGCACCGCTGACGCGGTGTCGAAGGCTTGAATGTTCAGCCCAGGCCGCCACCAAGTGACAGCCCAAGCTGTGTGCGACCAGGGTGATCGACGAAGCAGCATTCACCTCGTCCAGGATCACTTCGTCTAGCCGCGCCATCCAGTCACCTCGACGCGGTCGTTGGTAGTCGTGTTGCACCACCCGAACATCGCCGTGCGCGATCTCCCAAAGGCTTTGCCAATGCCCTACCCCGCTGTCAAGCCATCCGGGCAGCAGCAAAACAGTCGAAGCGCTCACGCGCTGGCCTTCACTCGATCGACCATCTCGCGCGCAAATTCAATGAAAGCCTGGCTGCCCTTGGCTTGGGGGTCAAACACAACACCGGGCAAACCGTAGCTGGGTGCCTCAGCCAAGCGAACATTGCGCGGAATGATGGCATTGAACACCTTGTCACCAAAGTGTGCTTTGAGTTGGTCGCTCACGTTTTGCTGCAGCGTGATTCGTGGGTCAAACATCACCCGCAGCAAGCCGATGAGTTGTAAGTCGCGGTTGAGGTTGGCATGCACTTGTTTGATGGTGTTGACCAAATCCGTCAAACCTTCCAACGCAAAATATTCACATTGCATCGGAACCACGACACCGTGGGCACTGCACAAGCCATTCAGGGTGAGTAGACTGAGGCTTGGTGGGCAGTCAATGAGCACAAAGTCATAGTCGTTTTTTGCGGCAGCCAAAGCGATTTTCAGGCGTTGATCTCGGTGGTCAAGCGCCACCAACTCAACTTCAGCGCCAGCAAGTTCGCGATTTGCGCCCAGCACGTCGTAGCTGCATCCAGCCTCCACCAATTTGGCTGACGTAACCTTGGCCTCAGCAATGCTGGCTGACTCAAGCAACACGTCGTAAACCGTGAGCTCCAACGCGCGCTTGTCCACGCCTGATCCCATGGTGGCGTTGCCTTGTGGGTCGAGGTCAATCAGCAAGGTTCGTTGGCCAATTTTGGCCAAGCCCGCAGCCAAGTTGACGGTCGTGGTGGTTTTGCCAACGCCACCCTTTTGGTTGGCAATACAAAAAACTTTCATGGGATTCCTGTGAACAGCCGCATCAACGCCCCAATGCCAGCTTGAGACCAAACCCGACCAGCATCGCGCCGGCGACTTTCTCTAACCACTGACCCACTTTTGGGCTCGCTCGCATGCGCTGCGCCAAGTGATGCGTGAGCAGCACCATGGTTGCGCAGTAAAGCACCGACAGCGCGGCAATCGTCGCGGCCATCACCACAAACGTCAACAGCCCTTGGTGTTTGATTGGGTCAACAAACAATGGGAAAAACGCCATGTAAAACACAATGGCTTTTGGGTTGAGCAAGGTGATACCCACCGCTTGCGAAAAGTACCGACGCGGCTCCAGTTTAAAAATGGGTGCGTCACCGGGTTTAGCCAAGATCATCCGCAACCCCAAATACGCTAAATAGGCCGCACCCAACCACTGCACGGCACCGAACAAAACGGGGGTTGCAGCCAACACGGCGGCCACTCCAGCCACAGCAAACCAAAGCAAAACTTGGTCGCCCACCAACAAACCGGCAATCGACGCGAACCCCGCGCGCAGACCACCCTGCGTTGTCGAGGTGATCAGGGTCAAATTCCCAGGGCCAGGCACCATCAAAAAGACGATCACAGCGATCACAAAGGAGGTGTAGTCAGCGATTCCAAACATGTCATTTCTTCACAAACAAGACTGATGCAAAACAGCCTTAGCTGTGCTGGGGCAAATTTGCGTGGATCTTAAAAATTCAACTCATTGCACGGTTGGCGCAACAGGGCGCAACCATACCAGACAGCGATCTTCATCGAGGCCTGGAATCAGAAGTTGTTGTGTTTCTTCATGCGTTGCATACCCGGGCAACGCGGCCAACTCAACATCGGGGAGCTTGCCCTTCATCGCCACCCAGCGTGCGTGCTCAACATGTTTCACGTGAAACCTCGTCAAAGCGACCATGTCAGCCAAGCTGGCAAACGCTCGGCTCGTGACCAAGTCATAACCGCTTGACAAGCCGCCGACGCTCAAACCTTTGGCTGATGCGTTGGGCACTAAACGCGTGTGGGTCGCCGATAGGTTCGTCAACCGCAAAGTGCCTGCCGCTTGGGACACAAATGCCATCTTCTTGGCAACCGCATCGACACATGTCACGGCCCAGGTTGGATTCATGATTGACAAGACAATACCAGGCAGTCCACCGCCTGAGCCGACATCAAGCACGGCGGCTTGGGTAAAACGCACACGCAGCGGAGTGACCACGGCCAAACAGTCGAGTAAGTGGTGGCTGAGCGCATCGGTCGAATTGCGAATGGCGGTGAGGTTATACACCTTGTTCCAACGCAACAGCAAATCGCCGTAGCTCAACAGTTGGGCCACTTGGTTGTCGGTGGCTGGCAGATTGAGCCGCGTCAACCCCGCTCGCAAAATCGGCTCATGTTTGGCGAAGCCGTCGCTCATGCGGCATCAGCCACAAAGCCTTTGGCCCTGCGTTTTTTCAAATGCACCATCAAAAGCGAAATCGCGGCGGGTGTTACGCCTGAGATGCGCGACGCTTGTCCCAAGGTTTGAGGTCGGTGTTTGTGCAGCTTTTGACGCACTTCGAAGCTGAGAGCGGGTACGTCCAAGTAGTCAAAGTCTTCGGGTAGCGGCAGGTTCTCGTGGTGAGCTGATCGCGCAACCTCTTCTTTTTGGCGTTCGATGTACCCTGAGTACTTGATGCTGATTTCCACTTGCTCTTCAATTGCGGCAGCGAGCAAAGGGTGGGGCAATGCCTGTTGAGCAACCACCTGACCCAGGCTGACGTCTTGTTGCGACAACATTGACCACTGGCCAGCGAGTTGATCATCTTGCTTTTTGAGTGCTGCTAAGTCGCTGCTGGCAACCATGCCTGCGTGGGTCTGCAACCCCATCAGCGCAGCATATGTCACATTGGGACGCCGAAGCAAGTCGGCCAAGTTGTACTCGTGGTCAATCGCTTGGCCAAACACACGCTCAGCCTCACCCACCAAAAGGCTGGCAGGCCGAACCCACGTAACCGCGAGTCGCTGTGTTTCACGTGAAACAGCACTGCGCTTCTCATTAAATGATCGCCACTGCGCCTCGCCAACCAACCCCATTTGGTGCGCCATCTCGGTCAATCGCATGTCTGCGTTGTCCTCCCGCAGCTGCAACCGAAACTCGGCGCGACTGGTGAACATGCGATACGGCTCGGTCACGCCCTTGGTGATTAGGTCGTCGACCAACACACCCAAGTACGCCTCATGCCGAGCAGGCAACCACATGCCGCCGCAATCGTTGCCCTGCTCCACCAATGTGCGGCATTGCAAGGCCGCATTGATGCCGGCAAACAAGCCTTGGGCCGCCGCTTCTTCATAGCCTGTGGTGCCATTGATCTGCCCTGCAAAGAAAAGGCCCGCGACACCACGGGTTTCAAAGTTACCTTTGAGGGCTTTGGGGTCAAAGTAGTCGTACTCAATGGCATAACCAGGCCGCAAGATGTGCGCGTTCGCCAAACCCGGCATGCTGCGCACCAAGTCCAGTTGCACATCAAAAGGCAAGCTGGTTGAAATGCCATTTGGATAGAACTCGTGTGTGTTCAATCCTTCGGGCTCCAGGAAAATCTGGTGGCTTTCTTTGTCGGCGAACCGATTGACCTTGTCTTCAACACTGGGGCAATAGCGCGGGCCTACTCCGTCAATCTTGCCGGTGAACATGGGGCTGCGGTCGAACCCGGAGCGAATGATCTCGTGCGTGCGCGCATTGGTGTGCGTGATCCAACACGGCACTTGACGCGGATGTTGGCTTGCATGACCCATGAAGCTGAACACGGGTACGTCGTCTACGCCCGATCCTGGCATGCCATCACCGGGCTGCTCAGCCAGCTGGCTGAAGTCGATGCTGCGCCCGTCAATTCGCGGTGGCGTCCCGGTCTTCAACCGACCTTGCGGTAGTTTCAACTCTTTAAGCCGAGTAGACAAGGCTTTGGCCGGCGGCTCTCCCGCGCGCCCTGCGCTGTGATTATTCAAACCCACATGGATGCGGCCATCCAAAAATGTGCCAGCTGTCAGCACCACGGTTCGCGAGCGAAAGCTGATTCCTGATTGAGTAGCCACACCACACGCTCGGGTGATGCCGTCTCGCTCGTCAATCATTACATCATCAACCGCTTGTTGGAACAGCCATAAATTGGGCTGGTTTTCAAGCCGCCGCCGAATCGCGGCTTTGTACAGCACGCGATCTGCCTGCGCCCGAGTGGCGCGTACCGCCGGACCCTTGCTTGAGTTAAGGATGCGAAATTGAATACCCGCCTCGTCCGTTGCGCGGGCCATGGCGCCACCCATCGCATCGAGCTCCTTGACCAAGTGCCCTTTGCCGATGCCGCCAATCGACGGGTTGCAACTCATCTGACCCAAGGTTTCAATGTTGTGGGTCAGCAGCAGCGTGCGTGCGCCCATCCGGGCTGCGGCTAACGCGGCTTCGCTTCCGGCGTGGCCTCCACCAACCACGATTACATCAAATACGTCTGGATAATCCATTTGCTTGTCCTGTCATAGTTGCCACACCGTGCGATGCATGTACCCAGAATTTTCCGTTTTTTTCTGTGGACAACTTGTTAATATCTCAACGCTTTGAAGCTAGAATCGACCGACTTGTCCACAGCACGACAGCTGCTTTTTTTCGTTGACTTCACCGCAACCACCCACCCCCGTGCTAGACGCTTTCCCTGAACAAATCACCCCGCCCGTGCGGCTAACCGGTGATCCTTTGTGGGTCAGCTGCCTGACCTTGCTGGAGCAACAACTACCGGCACAGTTGTTCAACACCTGGATTCGCCCGCTGAATGCCAAAGTCAGCGCTGATGGCTTGATTGTCACGGTCTGGGTTGCGAACCGGTTCAAACTTGACTGGATCAAAGACCAGTACAACGCCACCATTTTAAAGGCCTTGGCTGACATCCAAGGCGAACCGGTTAAGTTGGACTTAGCGATTGCGCCAAGAGAGCAAGTCATGGTGCGGACCATCGCCGCACTTGACAACGGCGTTTGGCGCGAAGGACAAGACATATCAGAATTCGCTCAAGATGCGACAGACGAAGCCAACGAACCAACGAAGTCACGCCTCAACGTCGCGTTAACTTTTGATGCATTGGTTGAAGGCACAGCGAACCGAATGGCGCGCACGGCTGGCTTGCATGTTGCCAACGACACAGGCAAACGGTACAACCCGTTGTTCATCTACGGCGACGTGGGCCTGGGCAAAACGCACCTGATGCACGCAATTGGCAACGCGCTGTTGGAGAGACAGCCTCATGCCAAGGTGTTGTACCTGCATGCAGAACAATTCGTCAGCGACGTCGTCAAGGCCTATCAGCGCAAAACATTTGACGAATTCAAACGCAAATACCACGAGCTTGATTTACTCTTGATCGACGATGTACAATTTTTAGCCAACAAAGAACGCACCCAAGAAGAGTTCTTCAACGCGTTTGAAGCCCTGCTCGCCAAAAAGTCCCACATTGTCTTAACCAGCGATCGGTATCCGAAAGATCTGGCTGACATCTCAACGCGCTTGCTGTCGCGTTTTGATTCGGGTTTAACTGTGTCGATTGACTCGCCAGAGATCGAAATGCGGGTGGCGATTTTGATCAACAAAGCCAAGGCTGAAGGCGGTGAAATGCCCGAATCGGTTGCCTTCTTTGTCGCAAAGAGCGTCAGAGCCAACATACGCGAGCTAGAAGGCGCCTTGAGAAAGATCCTGGCCTTCTCCCGCTTCACTCAGCGTCCCATCGACATTGAGCTCACCAAAGAGGCCTTGCGTGACTTGCTCTCCATTCAGCACCGCCAAGTGTCGATCGAGAACATTCAAAAGACAGTTGCTGAGTTCTACAAAATCAAAGTCGCGGACATGTACTCCAAGAAGCGACCAGCCTCTATTGCAAGGCCACGCCAAATAGCCATGTACTTGGCCAAGGAAATGACGCAGAAAAGCCTGCCAGAAATTGGTGAGCTATTCGGTGGACGAGACCACACCACCGTTTTGCACGCGGTTCGGAAAATGACTGCAGAAAAAGCCATGTTGGGTGAACTTCACCAACAGCTGCGTGTACTTGAACAAACCTTGAAGGGTTGATGCGAAATGAACGCGAATCAAGCTCCAACCGCACGCAATGGCGCCACAACATCGGCTCCTTCGACGTCATCAGCCTGTGGACAAACGTGTGGGTTCTTTCATGACAACTGTGTAGTTATCCACAGAGCCTAGAAAATTTCACAAGTTACCCACAATTTGCTTCGCCAAACCCGAAGGGCATCCACTGAGTTTTCGTTGACCTAAGTCCTTGAAAAATAAGCAGAAAATACAGTTGTCCACCACACAGTCGCTTGCTTACTACTACTACTATTTTTATATATTGAAATAGAGAATACATGATCATCTTCCAAGCCTCACAAGACCGCGTCCTCAGCGCTTTGCAAGCGGTCGCTGGTATCGTTGAACGTCGCCACACCCTGCCCATCTTGGCCAACGTGCTGATTCGCAAGGCGGGCGACGACGTATCTCTCACGACGAGCGATTTAGAAATACAAATCAAAATCGCCACGCAATTGGGTGGCGATAGCAACAATTTCTCAACGACTGTTGGCGCCAGAAAGCTCATCGATATTTTGCGATCGATGCCCAGCGATCAATTGATCACGTTGGAGACCCAGGCAACACGCGTCGTTCTCAAAGGTGGCAAGAGCAAATTCATTTTGCAGTCGCTGCCTTCAGAGGACTATCCATTGGTTCAAGAATCGGCAACGTTTGGTCAAGCGTTTTCGATTCCACAAAAGGCGTTGAAGCACCTATTGAACCAGGTCGCTTTTGCCATGGCAGTGCATGACATTCGCTACTACCTCAACGGTATTTTGTTCGTGGCTGAAGGCAATACCTTGAGCTTGGTTGCGACAGATGGTCATCGGTTGGCCTACGCGTCGGCCACTTTAGCCGTAGAAATGCCCAAGCAAGAGGTGATTTTGCCCCGCAAGACGGTGATTGAATTGCAGCGATTGCTGCGCGACACCGACGAGCCAATCGAGTTGCAATTTGCCAGTAACCAGGCGCGGTTTCGTTTTGACAGCATGGAATTCGTCACCAAACTGGTCGAAGGCAAATTCCCTGACTACAACCGCGTCATACCGCGCAACCACCACAACCTCATCACCCTGGGTCGTCAAGCGCTTTTGAGTGCGTTGCAACGCACTGCAATTTTGACCAGCGATAAATTCAAAGGCGTTCGAGTGAACATTGACCCCGGCACGATGCGGGTTGCGGCCAACAACGCCGAACAAGAGGAAGCGTTCGATGAAATCGACATCGATTACGCTGGTGACAGCATTGAAGTGGGCTTCAATGTGCTTTACTTGATTGACGCGCTGGGCAACATGAGCCAAGACATGGTGCGTTTGGAGATGGCAGATTCCAACAGCTCAGCCCTGTTCACCATTCCGGATGACCCCAGTTTCAAGTACGTGGTAATGCCCATGCGCATTTGACCCCGACCGACACAGAGCCATCACCCCCAAACCAAAACCCGCCACACCCAACAGTCGTGGCGGGTTTGCCGCTAGATTAGGCGGTGTTTTTGATAGATTGAATCCACCATGAGCGCAGATCAAACAGACCTTTCAAGTAACCCAGCGGCACCTGTACCCAGTCTTGGTAACGATGGGTATGAGGAAGGCTCGATCCAAATCCTGGAAGGCCTGGAGGCTGTGCGCAAGCGCCCCGGCATGTACATCGGTGACACCTCTGACGGCACTGGCTTGCATCATCTGGTGTTTGAGGTGGTCGACAACTCGATCGACGAAGCGCTGGCTGGTCATTGTGATGACATCGTGGTCACCATTCGAAGCGACAATTCCATGTCGATCACAGACAACGGGCGCGGCATTCCGCCTCGGGTCAAAATGGACGACAAACACGAGCCCAAACGCTCGGGTGCCGAAATCGCCTTGACTGAGCTGCACGCAGGCGGGAAATTCAACCAAAACAGCTACAAAGTCTCCGGCGGTTTGCATGGTGTCGGTGTGAGTTGCGTGAACGGTTTGTCAAAGTGGCTGCGTTTGGTGGTTCGACGCGACGGCAAAATTCACGAGTTGAATTTTGAGCGGGGTGTGGTGCAAAACCGCATCATCGAAAAAATCGACGGGTTTGACGTATCACCCATGCGCGTCGTAGGCACCACCGAAACCCGTGGCACGGAAGTGCATTTCTTGCCAGACACCGAAATTTTTCAGCAAAACCACGAGTTTCACTACGATATTTTGGCCAAACGGCTTCGTGAGTTGTCGTTTTTGAACAATGGCGTGAAGATACGTTTGGTTGATGAGCGCACCGGCAAAGAAGACAACTTCGCCTTCATCGGCGGCGTTCAAGGCTTTGTTGAATTCATCAACCAAGGCAAAAAAGTCCTGCACCCCAACATCTTCCACGCGGTTGGCGACAAGCTGTCTGATCAGGGTACCAATGTGGGTGTTGAGGTGGCAATGCAGTGGAACGACGCTTACAGCGAAAACGTGCTGTGTTTCACCAACAACATCCCTCAGCGAGATGGCGGCACCCACCTCACCGGCTTGCGAGCGGCCATGACGCGGGTGATCAACAAATACATCGCCGACAACGAAATCGACAAAAGAGCCAAAGTTGAAGTCAGTGGTGACGACATGCGAGAAGGCTTGGCCTGCGTCATCAGCATCAAAGTGCCTGAACCCAAATTTTCAAGCCAAACCAAGGACAAGCTGGTCAGCTCTGAGGTGCGCGGCCCAGTCGAAGACATCGTTGCCAAAACCCTCACCGACTTTTTGCTCGAGCGACCCGGTGACGCCAAAATCATCTGCGGAAAAATCGTTGACGCCGCTCGCGCCCGCGAGGCCGCTCGCAAGGCCCGAGAAATGACGCGCCGAAAAGGCGTGCTTGACGGCTTGGGTTTGCCGGGCAAACTGGCCGACTGTCAAGAAAAAGACCCAGCCTTGTGCGAGATGTACATCGTCGAGGGTGACTCCGCCGGCGGCAGTGCCAAACAAGGTCGCGATCGCAAGTTTCAAGCGATTTTGCCTTTGCGCGGCAAAATCTTGAACGTCGAAAAGGCCCGTTACGAAAAGCTTTTGACCAGCAACGAAATCTTGGTCTTGATTACCGCATTGGGCACCAGCATCGGCAAAGACGACTTCAATGTCGACAAACTTCGCTACCACCGCATCATCATCATGACCGACGCTGATGTGGACGGCGCCCATATTCGCACCTTGCTGCTGACCTTCTTTTTCAGGCAAATGCCCGAGCTGGTGGAGCGTGGCCACATCTACATCGCCCAGCCGCCTTTGTATAAGGTCAAAGTTGGCAAGAGTGAGCAATACCTCAAAGACGCCCACGAATTTGACGCGTACTTGCTTAAGCTGGCCATGAATGGTGCCAAGGTCATTCCTGGCACCGACAAGCCGGCCCTCGAAGGCGATGCCTTGGCTGAAATCGCCCGCAAATACCAAGTGGCCAACGCGGTGGTGGCGCGCTTGTCTGGCTGGATGGACGAAGAAGCCCTGCGAGCGATCACCACGGGTGTGCCCCTCAACTTGGACACGCTTGCTGACGCCCAAGCAACGGCGCTTGCGATGCAAGCCATGCTCAAAGATGCCGAAGTCGTGGCGCAAGTGGATCCTCGCAATGACAAACCCCTGCTCACGGTGACCCGTCGCGTGCATGGCAATGCACGCGGCAGCGTCATCACCCAAGACTTTGCTCGAGGCGGCGACTACGCAGCCCTGCGCGAAGCCGCACTGACATTCGAAGGCTTGATTACCGAGGGTGCTGTGGTGCAGCGCGGCGAAGGTGAAAAAGCAAAAGAGGCCCCAGTAACCGATTTTCGCGACGCGATGGCGTGGCTGCTTCGGCAGGCCGACAACAGCGTCAGCCGCCAACGCTACAAGGGCTTGGGTGAGATGAACCCGTCGCAGCTGTGGGAAACCACGATGGACCCCACTGTGCGACGCTTGCTGCGCGTACAGATCGAGGATGCCATCGAAGCAGACCGCGTTTTCACCATGCTGATGGGCGACGAAGTCGAGCCACGACGCAACTTCATCGAGGCCAATGCGCTGCGCGCGGCCAATATTGACACGTGAGCACGATCGAGGCCATTTTTTACTGAATATTAGACATTGGTCGCCGTATCCATTGAGCTTGTTGCTATTATTTTTGCACTAACCTGTTGCCCAAATCAACACCCATGATGCCGACAGAACACCCAAAAATTGACATGTTGGCATTGGCCAGGCGTACCTTTGACATCGAGGCGCAAGCAGTGCTGGGCCTCAAGGACCAGATCAACGCCTCGTTTGTCGTCGCTGTCGAGTTGATGCTGCAAGTTCGAGGTCGTGTGGTTGTCATGGGCATGGGTAAGTCGGGGCATGTCGCTAGAAAAGTCGCGGCCACACTCGCATCGACCGGCACGCCGGCCATGTTTGTGCATCCTGGCGAAGCCAGTCATGGTGACTTGGGCATGATCAAGGCGGTCGATGTGGTTTTGGCCTTGTCCAATAGTGGCGAGGCTGATGAATTGGTGCTGCTGTTGCCAGCATTCAAGCGCTTGGGTGTGCCGGTTGTGGCCATCACCGGACGCTCGCAGTCGTCGCTTGCCAAACACGCCGATGTCGTGCTGGACACGGCTGTGGTTCAAGAGGCCTGCCCGCTCAATCTCGCACCCACGGCCAGCACCACCGCGCAATTGGCCATGGGGGATGCCTTAGCCGTTGTGCTTTTAGAAGCCCGCGGCTTCAACGAAGGCGATTTTGCTCGGTCGCACCCCGGTGGCAGTTTGGGCCGCCGCTTGTTGACCCATGTTCGAGACGTCATGCGTGGCCGTGACGCCCTGCCCTGTGTGTTGGCGGATGCGTCGTTTTCAGACGTCATGCGCGAGATGAGCCGTGGCTCGCTCGGCGCGGCTGCGGTGGTTGACGAACATCAGCGGCTGGTGGGGGTGTTTACCGACGGCGACCTGCGCCGACGCATCGAGTCGGGCGTCGATGTGCGCCACTTGAATGCCGGCGCGCTGATGTCCAAAACCCCCAAAACAATCGGACCTGATGCCTTGGCTGCGGAAGCGGCCCAGATGATGGAGTTGCACAAAGTCACCACGATTTTTGTGGTCGATCAGTCCCAAGTCCTGGTCTCTGTTGTCAACACCAACGACTTGCTGCGGGCCAAGGTCATATGAGTCGGGTTGAGGGAGTCGCGTGAATTTTTTGCGCAAGTTGCTGGATTGGCTCACGATTTATGTGCCGATCTTCTTGCTGGGCGCGCTCGCGCTCGGGTCGTACTTTTTGGTGCGAAACACGCCCTTGGTCAACCCTCCCACCATTGAGCCCATACCCAAACACGTGCCCGACTATTTCATGCGGCAGTTCGCGCTGCGAAGCTTTGATGGCAGCGGGCGAATCAAAAGCGAAGTATTTGGCACCGAGCTTCGACATTACCCCGATACCGATACCACCGAAATTGACAACGTGCGCATTCGCACCACCCAGCTTGACGGGCGAATCAGTGTGGCCACCGCCAAGCGCGCGTTGACAAATGCCGACGGCTCCGAGGTGCAGTTGGTGGGCGATGCGCGCGTGGTGCGAGAGGCGTCGGTGACCTCAGGCGGTGTGAAGCTCGAGCGTTTCGAGATTCGCGGCGCGTTCTTGCATGCATTCCTCAACACCGACCAAATCAAATCCGACAAGCCGGTCGTCATCACACGCGGTGGCGACCGTTTCAGCGGCGACGCCATGAGCTACGACAACCTGGAAGGCGTTGCTGAACTAACAGGCCGCGTCAAAGGTGTGATTCAAGCCCGCAAGTAACGCCCGAAAGTAACGCCCGCAAGTAAGGTCTGCAATTTAAGCGCGCAAAATTGGGCTTATTGATAAAAATCACCACCCGACAAGGCAAACATGACTTCACCACTCGCATACATCACGGGCGGCTCCAGCGGCATTGGTCAAGCGTTGGCGCTGCGCTATGTGCAAGCTGGGTGGCGCGTGGCCTTGGTTGCCCGCCGCGCGAGCGTGATCGAGGATTGGGCGCGTGAACAAGGCTTGGCTGGCGGGCAATGGGCCGCATACAACGCGGATGTCTGCGACACAAACGCCATCGTCGCGGCGGGGCATCGCTGCATCGCCGAGATGGGTTTGCCCGATGTCGTCATCGCCAACGCGGGGGTCAGCATTGGCATGGACAGTGCCGAGCGCAGCGACATCGACGTCATGGCGCAGACTTTTGCCACCAACAACACCGGCATGGCCGCCACGTTTCACCCGTTCGTCGCGGCGATGGTGGCGCGGCGATCAGGCGCACTGGTCGGCGTTGCCAGCGTGGCTGGCATTCGTGGCTTGCCCGGCCACGGCGCGTATTGCGCCAGCAAAGCCGCCGCAATTGCGTATTGTGAAAGCCTGCGCGGCGAGTTGCGGTCAAGCGGCGTCGACGTCGTGACTTTGGTGCCCGGCTATGTGGCCACGCCGCTGACCGCCAAAAACCCGTACAGCATGCCGTTTTTGCTGAGCGCGCCTGAGTTTGCTGAGCGCGCTTTTGTCGCCATATCAAAGCCAGTCAGCTACCGGGTGATTCCGTGGCAAATGGGCGTGGTGTCGAAAATCATGCGGTTGCTGCCCAACGCGCTATTTGACCGCTTGTTTGCCGGGCGAGGCCGCAAACCGCGTCAAACCCAAGCGCCCGTGCCGCTTGAGATTAGTCAAAAATAATAGCAACAAGTCCAATGAATCCGGTGACCAAGACCTAATTTCACGTCAAACTGGAGAAAAAATGACTCAATCGTCCCCAATTGCCCTCATCAGCGGCGCATCGTCAGGCATTGGTGAAGCCTTGGCCAAGTGCTTTGCCCGTGCGGGCTACAACCTGGTACTGGTCGCACGCCGCGCCGACAAGCTGCGCGAGTTGGCCAAGTCTTTGAGTGCAGAGCATGGCATTCAAGCCTGGGTTTCAGCGGCCGACCTCAGCCAAGTTGATGCGCCAGCCAAGCTTTTCGCGAGTCTCAAACGAGCCAAGCGCCCCATTGATGTGTTGGTCAACTGCGCCGGGGTCTTGCACCACGGCCCGTTTGTGGCGATGGATGTCGCCAAACACCACATGATGATCGACCTCAACGTCACCGGTTTGACTGCCATGGTGGCCCAATTCGCACCTGACATGGTCGCACGCGGCAGCGGCCGCATCTTGAACGTGGCCTCAATTGCCGCATTTCAGCCGATTCCGTCACTGGCCACCTACGCCGCCACCAAAGCGTATGTGTTGTCGTTCACCGAGTCGCTTTCGCAAGAACTCAAAGGCACAGGGGTCACCATCACAGCCCTCTGCCCCGGTATCACCGCCACCGCAATGATCAGCGGCGCGCAGTCTGACAGCCCGCAGTTGAATCACCTGCCCCAGTTTTTAATTGGCCAAGCGGCCCAGGTTGCGCAAGATGGCTTTGACGCCTGCATGCGTGGCGACACCATCAAAGTGCCAGGCCTCATCAACCACGCCACCACGCTTGCGTCGCGGGCCACGCCCAAGTGGCTGGTGCGTGCCGTTGGCGGCGCGTTCACTCGCGCCATGAAATGAGCGTCAAAACTGCCATCTGCGGCTTGACCAACAAATGTCTGCCTACCTGCTAACGGGCAAACAGGATCGGTTGCACAATTAGGACTTACGTAAAACCGCCTCAGCGGCGTTGCAGCTCCTAGCCGTGCTATTCGCACTGTCGTTGTCGCTGCGCCTTGCTGGGACAATTTTGCGTTAGTCCTAACAATTAAGCCATGACCCTGACCGAGCTCAAATACATCGTTGCGTTGGCACGCGAACGCCATTTTGGGCGTGCTGCGGACAGTTGCCACGTCTCTCAACCCACGCTGTCGGTCGCCATCAAAAAATTTGAAGACGAGTTGGACTTGAAGCTTTTTGAGCGCAGCGCCAATGAAGTCGCCGTCACGCCATTGGGTGAAGAAATCGTGCGCCAGGCTCAGTCGGTGCTGGAGCAAGCCGCCGTCATCAAAGAGATGGCGCTGCGCGGCAAAGACCCCTTGGCTGGCCCGCTTCGATTGGGCGTGATCTACACCATTGCGCCGTATTTGCTGCCCGCCTTGGTGATGCAGCAAATCAAGCGCTCACCTCAAATGCCGCTGATATTGACCGAGAACTTCACCGTCAAGCTGCTCGACATGCTTCGAAACGGCGAGATCGACTGCGCGATTTTGGCCGAGCCCTTCCCCGACACCGGCTTGGCCATTGCGCCCTTGTACGACGAACCCTTTGTCGTCGCCGTACCCGCCAATCACGCGTTTGCCGATCAAGGCAGCATCAGTGCCGATGCACTCAAAAACGAGACCATGCTGCTCTTGGGTACTGGACACTGCTTTCGCGATCATGTGTTGGAGGTCTGCCCGGAGTTTGCGCGTTTTGCCTCGGGCGCTGAGGGTATCCGCAAGAGTTTTGAAGGATCATCTCTTGAGACCATCAAACACATGGTCGCCGCGGGCATGGGCATCACCTTGGTGCCGCGTTTGAGTGTGCCCAGCCAAGCGCTGGTTGCAAAAACCACCGCCAGCGAACCCAAACCGGGTGATCTGCGCTATTTGCAAGTCAGCGATGCCAATGGTGGCGCGCCGCCCACGCGCCGCGTCGTCTTAGCTTGGCGGCGCAGCTTCACCCGCTACGCGGCGATTGCTGAGTTGCGCAACGCCGTCTACGCCTGTGAGCTGCCCGGAGTGGCCCGCGCGTCATGAAAAGGCCATTTTTCAGGTCTTTTTGGCCATTGGTCACCGGATCTATTGGGTTTGTTGCTACTATTTTAGGACTTATTTCGGGTGGATAAAGTCGACGACAAACCCACACTCCCCACACTTCCTCCGCTGCCAACCCGGCTACCCACCAAACTGCAACTGTATGCCGACTTGATTCGGTGGGATCGCCCTGCTGGATGGTTGCTTTTGCTGTGGCCCACCCTGAGCGCGCTGGTGTTGGCTTCACACGGGTTGCCGTCGCTGCACTTGGTGTTGGTGTTCACGCTGGGCACCATCCTCATGCGCAGCGCGGGTTGTTGCGTCAACGATGTGGCTGACCGGGAGTTTGATCGCCACGTCAAGCGCACCGCGCAGCGCCCCGTCACCACCGGGCAAATCAGCGTCAAAGAAGCCTTGGGTGTTGGTGCGGTGCTGGCCTTGGCCGCTTTTGGCTTGGTGCTCACCACCAACGCGCTCACGATTGCGTGGTCGTTTGTCGCTTTGGGGGTCGCAATCGCCTACCCGTTTGCCAAGCGGTATTTCAGTGTGCCGCAGGCGGTGTTGGGAGTTGCGTTCAGTTTTGGCATCCCGATGGCGTTTGCAGCCACCCAAGGCAGGGTGCCTGCGCTTGCTTGGTGGCTATTGGTCGGCAACCTGTGTTGGGTCATGGCCTACGACACGGTGTACGCCATGGTCGACCGCGACGACGATGTCCGCTTGGGGCTGCACACCAGTGCCATCGCTTTTGGGCGGTTTGACGTGTTCGCGGTGATGCTGTTGAACATCGCCTACCTGGCCATGTGGCTGGTCGTGGTGCTTGATCGGTCGCTTAGCGGCGTTGCATGGGCCGGTGTGGGTGTCGCCTGCGCTGCCATGCTGGCGCACTTGTTGTGGCAGGCTCGCGGCATTCGCTTGCGCGAGCGCGAGGCGTGTTTTGCGGTCTTCAAGGCATCACATGGGTTGGGTTTGTTGATGTTGTTTGCGGTGGTTGCCGCGCGCATGTGAGGGTTGAAGGCGGTTTTTCTGAGTTGAGGTTTGAGATGGCTGAAGTTCGGGTGTTGAGTCCGCGTCGCGAGTTGTTGCTGTTGCTCACCTTGGCGGGCGTTCAAGTCACGCATTTGCTGGACTTCATGATCATGATGCCCTTGGGGCCACAGCTCACAGCCGAGTTTGGCATCAGCGACTCGCAGTTTGCGGCCTTGGTGTCGAGCTACAGCTTGGCCGCGGCCTTTGCTGGCCTGACCGCTGCCACCTTCATTGACCGCTTCAGCCGCAAACGCTTGCTGCTGAGCTTGTACGCTGGGTTTGCAGTGGCCACACTGGCTTGCGGGCTTGCGCCGACCTACGCCAGCTTGGTCGTTGCCCGAGTGGCTGCCGGGTTGTTTGGTGGCGTGTTGTCCGCACTCATCCAAACGGCAGTGGCTGAGGTGGTGCCATTTGAGCGGCGGGGTCGCGCGATGGGCATTGTGATGAGCGCGTTTTCAATCAGCACCGTTGCCGGCGTGCCCTTGGGCTTGGCTTTGGCCGCCCGCTTTGGTTGGCACGCGCCATTTTTGACCGTGGCTGGCGCCAGCGTCATCGTCGGCATCAGCGCGGCCTACACCTTGCCACCGCTGCGCGACCATTTGAACGCCCGCAAAAATGCCGACGCAGGCATCTTTGGCGACTTGCGGATTGCCTTGGCCGATAAAACCCATTTGCGCGCGTTTGGGGTATCGGCTTGCATGGTCAGCGCGGGCTTCACCATGATTCCGTTCATCACCATCTTTTTGCAAAGCAATGCCCATTTGCGAGCCGACCAAGTGCCGTGGGTCTACTTCGCTGGCGGCTTGACCACCTTGGTCACCGCCCGCGTCATTGGTGCGTTGAGCGACAGCTGGGGCAAGCTAAAGACCTTCACGCTCATGTCTTGCTTGGTTTGCGTGCCCATGTTGACGTTGCCGCACTCTGCATCGTGGCCTTTTGCGGCCCTGATTGGCTTGATGACGCTCTTTTTTGTGTGCATGAGTGGGCGATTCATTCCGGGCATGGCCTTGGTTGGTGCGAGCGCCAATGCCAAGGTTCGCGGCACCTTCATGACCATCAATGGCTCGATACAGTCCTTGGCCATGGCCACCGCCACCTATTTGGGTGGCTTGATCGTGTCGCGCGACGCGCAAGGCCAACTCACGAACTACGGCTGGTCGTCGCTGATGGGGTGTCTGTTGGCGCTCACGGCGCTGTATCTCGCCCGCAAACTGGTGCTGAGACAAGGGCCAACACCCGCTGCTTGATTGACGACATTTGACACAAACGTGATGCAAATCAAGTGTTTGCGTAACTTGTCTACAAAGTCGCATGAACTAGCAAAAGTAGCCTTGTGTTTTACTCAAATCGGGCGCATCATGATTCCAAGCCAGTGAGATTTCGGTGCGATTGGGGCGCAAATCCCAATCGTGTTTTTCCCCTGTGAAGCCTTAAGGAGGCACTCATGAATCTGACGATCAGCGGTCACCATCTCGAAGTAACCCCAGCCTTGCGCAACTACGTGACCACCAAGCTTGATCGAATCTCCAGGCACTTTGACCAAGTCGTCGACATCAAAGTGATCCTCACTGTGGAGAACCTTCGCGAAAAAGACCGACGACAGCGAGCGGAGTGCAACATCCACGTCAAAGGCAACGACCTCTTTGCCGAAAGCGCACACGAGGACCTCTACGCAGCAGTCGACGACTTGGTCGACAAGCTCGACCGCCAAGTCAACCGCCACAAAACCCGCA
This sequence comes from Comamonadaceae bacterium, assembly GCA_031421855.1. Classification (GTDB taxonomy): domain Bacteria; phylum Pseudomonadota; class Gammaproteobacteria; order Burkholderiales; family Burkholderiaceae_C; genus JAAFHN01. The sequence goes on along the minus strand of JANOPN010000179.1, from coordinate 5,185 downwards.
TCCAAGACCACCACCACGAGGCCCCCAAACGGTTGATGTAAGACAGAGTAGTTTGGTTTTCAAACCACAAGCTCTGATACCCACAACAAAAACCGCCCGCATCCCGGGCGGTTTTTCTTTGTGTGGCGCGCAGTCTCCCCAAGTTTGAAAACCCTTCGCACTGGGGTTTTTACGGGTGTATCATCGCGTTCGGACTTTCCCCCATTCCATGAATCGCCTTGCCGCTATCCTTCCCCTGAATCACACATTGGTCGATGTGGATGCCACGAGCAAAAAGCGCGCATTTGAAGAGGCGGGTCTCTTGTTTGAAGGCGCGCACGGCCTGTCGCGCGCCATGGTCACCGACAGCTTATTTGCCCGCGAACGACTCGGCTCAACCGGCTTGGGTCATGGCGTGGCCATCCCGCACGGCCGAATCAAGGGCCTCAAGACGCCCATGGCCGCCATCGTTCGCTTGATGGCCCCCATCGGATTCGACGCCCCAGATGAGCAGCCCGTGTCGCTGCTCATTTTTTTGCTTGTGCCCGAAGCCGCGACGCAAAAACACCTGGAAATCCTGTCCGAAATCGCCGAACTCCTCAGCGACGCGTCCCTGCGCGAGCGGCTCAAATGCTGCACCCAATCCGACGAGCTCCACGAGCTCGTGTCCAGCTGGCAAAGCGCCATGGTGGTTCATTGATCGCTTGATCTCTGCGCGAGTGCAACAACCACTTTTCAATGGCAGCGTGCTCTGGTAGTTGCAAAAAGCATAGCAACAAACCCAATGAATACGGCGACCAAGGGCTGATATTCCTTAGAATCCGCCAGTTTCAACGGTTTTAGTGGTTTTGCGCCGCCCCACACGCTCCCGCGCCGCTTTTCAACCCCTCAAGCCGCCAAACCCTTGATTCGTCGCATGCCGCTTTTCTTGTTGGCTCGGTTTTTTGATACTTGTGTTCATGGTGATTCAGCTCACCGCAACGCTTCAAACCAACACCGCCAAGGAATCCATCATGTTCACATCAGCAAAAACCGCAGCATTTGTCGCCACCACCATCGTCGCCGCTCACTTCGTGGCATTTGGCTCAGCCGCAGTCAGCCTGCAAACCAGCGCAGACCACGCCATGATCCCAGTCATCAAAGCCGAGCCCATCATCGTTCGCGCCAGCAGCTTGCAAATCGTCAAAGCAGACCGCATCGAAGTGCGCGCAAGCCGCGCCGCATAAGCACTCAATCGCTCTCGAAATGAGAGCAACAAACTCAATAAATCCGGCGACCAAGGCCGGATTTATCGTTTAAAAACCGAAAAAGACCCCTTTCAAGCTCCCGAACCGCGTCAAAACATGCCCAACAGCCATTGAGTCGTTTCGACCGTTTGGGCTGAGCTGAGGTCAGCGGCTCGCAAATCGACCGGGCATGACCGCAAGTCGTGTGTGGGTTGACGAAGGATCTGTCGCTTTGTAACTGTGGGGTTTTAGATTTAAGAAGGACTTACGCAAAATTTTCCCAGCAAGGCGCAGCGACGACGACAGTGCGAATAGCACGGCTAGGAGCTGCAACGCCGTTGGGGTGATGTTGCGTAAGTCCTATTAAGACCAGACACCGGTTTCCCACATAGACGAATCGGGTGATTTTTGCGCCTCTAGCCACCGGATCTATTGCATTTTTTGTGGCGTTTTTTGCGTGAGGCGCTAGACGAAAAAAATCAGGCTTTTTTAGTCCATGCGCTGCACCAGCCCTTGGCAGCAACCACTTTGTTACCAAACACCAAGCAAGGCGCTGACGCGTCTGCTGTCTTGCCCTGAAACAGCGCACAACCGCCGCAGCTTTGTTTGATCGAGTGGTTGGTGTGCTTTTTCGCGTCGACTTGAGTGGTGTCTGTTTTGTAACCCAGCGCGACCGCCTGCGCATCTGTCTCTGTCAAATTGCCTGGCGATTGCGCATTCGCGGCGTGGTGCATGGCGGTTGACGCGCCCAAAAGTGTCAACGAGCGGATCGCGAAGATTCGGCGTGAAGGATTCATGGCGTTGGGCCTTTTGGGTTGGTCGAATAAGAAAACAGCAAATCCCCCCTCTCTGTCGGTCACTGTTGCTTAGCGCCTTCGGTCAAGCGTCGACCCAGGCCCAGGCCGTATGGCGCAGCGCGGGCGGGCAGCAAGGGGTCGCCAGAAGATTCGACCCCTTTGGGCATGACCATCGGGTTGTAAGTGATCGTCAGGCAGGGGCCGCCTGCATCGTCTGCAACAGCAGTGATCTTCAAAATCCCCAAATTGACTTTGGCTCTACCACTGGGCAAGGGCACGGTGGCGTTGATCAGGTTATCACCGGCTTGAGCAAGCTCCAAGTTGAAATTGAACCCCACATTGCCGGCCTTCACACGCTGACGCAGCTCGTCGAACAAGAAGCTTGCGCCCTTGGCCTTGGCTTCGTCGTCCGTCAGACCTTGTAGGCCACCGGTTGGCTCAAATATCCATTTGCCAGCTTGCTTCGCGCCGCTGGCGTTGACGAAGGTGTATCCATGAACACCCCAGTAGTTGACTGTGGCAAAGCTGGCTGGTACGGGCTGTGAGCTCAGGTGGCGGGGCAGCAGCATCACCTCTGGGTTGGCATCGTTGAATGCCTTCACCTTGGCTGCGTCTGCGACCTTGGTGACGGGATCTGGTTGGCGCGAAGCGAGTAAATCGAAGAATTGCTGGGGAGTCCGTGCCCCGAAGACGGGCGCAGAAATGTTGCCCATTTGCCATTGCTCGCCGTCGGGTAGGTTGAACTGAAGCGCAAGATTGCGCTGGGTTTTGGCATTGTCGGGCGCTTTGGGGTTGGCACCACCCACTGAAAATCGCACGACAATTGGCACGGGTTTGCCGCTGAACGCCGATGCGCTGGACAGCGCACGCGCCTCAGGTGTGCCCACAAACTCACCCGTGGCACAGATTCCCTTTGCACCCGAGCGGCGATAGCCCTCAAACTTGCCAAAGGTCGACTCAAACTGGCTGAGGAAAGCCGTTGGATCCACGGCCACCGCAGCGCCAGAAGTGCCCTGTGCTACTGCGCTGGTGGACAAAGAGATCAAGACGGCGGCGAAGGTCAGAGAGAAGGTGGGTGTTTTCATGAAATGACGGTGGACGCGTGGTTAAGGGGAAACGAAGAACGGAACCTTAACTATCTCGCTTGGCGACAGCTGCAAAGTGCCCAATCGGCCCAACAAGTGAACTATTCGGACCAATTTCCGGGGGTTGTGCCAACAACTTCCTTGAACTTGCGCATGAACGCCGATGCACTGGCGTAACCCACGCGCTGGGCGACCGTCTTCACTGCAAGCCCATTGCGCAGCAGTTGGCGAGCGACATCGATGCGATGGTTCAGCAGGTATTGGTGCGGACTCGTGCCCACCAATTCCCTGAACCGCGCCACAAAGCGCGTGCGCGACATGCCCGCAGTTTCGGCCAGCATCTCCACATCCAGCGACTTTTGATATCGGGTGTGGATTGCCACCACAGCGCAAGCGATTCTTTTGTCTGTAGCAGCAGCCATCAATCCCGGTTTAAGTTGGCCCGACATGCTCAGGTCACGCATCAAGTAGCACAGCAAAACCTCGCATAAGCGGTTTGACAGGTGTTGACTGCTTTGCTCTGGCAGCGCGGCTTCGATGAAGAACGCCTCGAGTGCGTGCAACACCCCCGGCCGTGCCGCAAGTGGCATGACGACAACAGATGGAAACGAGAGTGACACCGTGTGGCTGAACGTCTCGCCAAATCGCGCCACGGCACAAATCATCTGCACACCGTCATCGTCCACCGCGTTCACTCGGTGGCGGCTAGCCCCGGGGAAAAAAATCAGGGCTGGCGCGTCGATCAGCACGGGTGCCATTTCCTGCACAGCCAACTTGGCACGCCCGTGGCGGATGAAATGCAGGGTGCCCGCTCGGTAGTCGCACAACGAGTTTTCACGAGCACAGGTCGTGCCCGAGTAAATCACCTCGGCATTCAAGGTGGCGTTATCGAAAATCAGGTCATGAAGATTGCTCATGGCAGATGTGTCGCGCCGATGGGCCAAGGTTTACACCATCAGCCTGGTGCATGTAGCGCAATCGCTGACGATGCATCTCACAGACGGTTTGAGCTTGATTTTTGACTTTGCTTCGGTATTTCGACGACAAATCTGCAATTGGTCAACGGATTCATTGGGTTTGTTGCTATGAATATTGAACACGATTCGATGTCTAAAATGTGAAGTGAGATTGCGTCATCGTCAGCCCCGAACCGACGGCACCACCATGTTCCGCGCGCGGCGACGGGTTGCTGGTTTTTTGCGAAACCTGCCAATTTTGGGGTTGAGCAACCCAGTCAAACACCTCGTCTGTGCGCGAATTTCAAGTGCTGCAACCCAAATGGGATGCCGATGATTGTGATGAAACAAACAAACGCGGACACCCAATGCCCGGTGGCGAGCCACAAACCGGCGAAACCAATGATGCTGCCAAAGAGGCCCAGGTCGGCTGTGCCATAAATGGCTTTGCGTCGGATGGTTGCTCTCTCGAGCAGGATCACCTTGCGAGTTCAGATGCCTGCGCGGTCTTGGTTCAGTCGGATCAACAGGTAAACCGCAAAACCGACCGCCACGCCCGGCACGATCCCCAAAACCAATGCGATCCAGCCACGCCGAACGCCTTTGACTGTTGCCTCGTAAGCCACCCATGTCGCGAGCACGCCTCAGCTGAAAAACACATCCATCGCGTAGCCCGACGCGTACGGGTTGACAAAACCAGCACCGAAAGCACCCAAGATGTCGGGGTTTTGGAGAAATGGCGGCACGCACAGCGCCACGAAAACGGCGGTGAAGCCTGCTGCGAGTGTGATCAAAAGCACGCGAAAAAGCTTGGGGGTCATGGTCGTCGGATTCTTTGAAAGTTTTGGATTCGTTGGGCGTTGCGATTCTTGCGCGATTGTGACCATTCAATATTCATAGCAACAAACTCCATAGATTCCGAGACCAAGAGCCGATTTAACCAGTAATCGGCTCTTGGAGGCCCGCCAAACGCGACTTGGACACCCTCGCTCAGCCCGCAACGTCACCCCGCCCTCGCCCTCAACCGCATCGACAAACCCACCGGCTCCATGGTGAATGACATGCGCTCAAGGGCGGGTTGGTTGTCGGGGGTATCAACGCCTTCGATATCGAAGTTGCCGAGCAAGATGGCCATGGCCATT
>JANOPN010000178.1:0-19119 GCA_031421855.1 Comamonadaceae bacterium | reverse complement strand
CTCAACGCCCTTGCAAGGCAGGCGGTGCGGCGCTGCGCCCGCTGCGGGGATGCGATGGGTGCCGAGTGTTTTTGCGACGGTACAAATTGGATTTGATAGAAATGACCACGTTTGCCTCGACAAAACGCCGCAAAAACACGTTCACGGTGAAATATGCGGGCTAGGCGCTGCAACGCCGCTGGGGCGGTTTTGCGTGAGTCCTAAAAAAAACAGCCGCAATGCTCAAATAGTGCATTGCGGCTGAATGTGGTGCCGATTATCGGAATCGAACTGATGACCTACCGCTTACAAGGCGGTTGCTCTACCAACTGAGCTAAATCGGCGAACTTCGGATTTTACTTGACTCGGGTGAGCGATGGACGCCCACCGCCAATCGGGCTTGGCGTTTTCGGAGGCGGATCGCCCTCGGGGTCGTCTTCAGTTGATGTTTGGGTCTCGGCTGCAACCCGGTTGCCCTGCTCGCTCTCAGATTGCACATCGGTCCCAAGCTGGACCAGTTGCAAAACACGGGCTTTGGCCGAACCCTCTGTCGTGCTTGCGCCCCCGTCAGTTGCCGGCTGCACGCGATTCAAGGCTTGCAACACCGGCCCCGACTTGACGGTTGCGGGTGGCGGCATCGGAAACGACATGCCCTGGCTGTTTTCGACCGCATAGATCGCTGCCACGCGGCTCATCGGAACCATGATTTCACGCGCAACACCGCCAAAACGCGCCTTGAACTGAATGCACTCGTTGTTGAGCTGCAAGCCAGTCGTCGCCTCAAAGCTGATGTTCAACACAATCTCGTTGCCGCGGACAAACTCGCGCGGGACTTGCACTGTCTCATCGACATACACCGTGACATGCGGGGTGAAATGCATGTCGGTACACCATTCATATATCGCACGGACCAAATAGGGGCGCGTCGATTGCGGGTCGAAATCTGGGCTCATGTCGTGATGTTTGGGTGCAAAACGTGCGATCAAGCGCTAGCCAATCACTTTCGCATGACTTTCTCGGACGGCGTGAGTGCCTCAATGTATGCGGGGCGCGAAAAAATTCGCTCGGCATACTTCAGCAATGGCGCAGCGTTTTTACTCAAATCAATGCCGTAATAGTCCAAACGCCACAAGAGCGGTGCCAGTGCGACGTCAAGCATCGAGAAGTTGTCACCCAAAATGAACTTGTTCTTGATGAACACTGGTGCCATTTGGGTGAGGCGATCGCGAATGTGCGAGCGCGATTTGTCAAGTTGCTTGTCGTTGCCTTTGAGGGCACGGTTTTCCAAGTGCGTGACGTGAGTGAACAGCTCTTTTTCGAAGTTCAACAAAAACAAGCGAACACGAGCGCGGTCAACCGGGTCACCGGGCATCAGTTGCGGATGCGGGAAACGCTCGTCGATGTACTCGTTGATGATGTTTGACTCATACAAAATCAAGTCACGCTCAACCAAAATCGGCACCTGCCCATAGGGGTTCATGACATTGATGTCTTCAGGCTTGTTGTAGAGGTCAACATCACGGATTTCAAAATCCATGCCTTTTTCAAACAAAACAAAGCGGCAGCGGTGGGAGAAAGGACAGGTCGTTCCCGAATAAAGCACCATCATGTTGGGACAAGCTCCTAAAAAATCAAAAGGCCGCAACGCTGCGGCCACACGTTGCACTGCGGCCAGTCAAGGCCCGCAGTGCTCGCGAACAATCAAGCAACTACTGAGTTACTTGATATCCTTCCAATAGGCCGCGTTCAAACGCCAAGCCAGTATGGTGAAAATTGACAAGAACAACAACACCCAAACGCCAATGCGCACGCGGCTGTTTTGTGAGGGCTCAGCCATCCACTGCAAATAGCCGACCAAGTCGCCAACCGTTTGCTCATATTCACGCGGGCTGAGTTTGCCAGGCTTGGTTTGCTCCCAGCGATCAAATGCCTCACCAGCCTTGCCATGGGACGTCACCATTTTCATCACCGGGCTGCGCTCGCCTTGCAACTCCCATAGGGGGTTTGGCATACCGATGTTGGGGTAAGCCAAATTGTTCCAGCCTGTGGCTTTCGTGTCGTCACGGTAGTACGTGCGAAGCAAGGTGTACAAATAATCTGGGCCAGCACCCTTGTGCGCATCGGCGCGCGAGCGCGCCACCAAGGTTAAGTCAGGTGGGTTGCCACCAAACCACTCCTTGGCCAATTTGGGATCGATTGACGCCTTCATCGTATCGCCAACTTTGTCGGTGGCAAACATCAAGTTGTCCTTGATTTGCTTTTCGGTCAACCCAATTTCTTGCAATCGGTTGTAGCGCATGTAGGCAGCGCCGTGGCAACTCAGGCAATAATTCGCAAACACCTTGGCACCGTTTTGCAGGGCGCCCAACTCATTGGTGCGAGCGGGCGCTTTGTCCCAAGAGATGCCGTCGCCAGCAGCTTGCACCGCAGTGGAACCCAAAAGCATTCCGAAAGCGAGGCTTAAGCTCACGGTCAGAGAAAGAAGAAACTTTTTCATGGTCTTTGTCTTTTTATCGTGTCAATTGACGAGGTCGCCCGCGCTCAATGCGCCTCGAACGTCACGCGATCAGGCACTTGTTTGAAGCTACCCACCATGCTCCACCAAGGCATGAGCAAGAAGAAGCCAAAGTAAAAAAGCGTACCAACTTGGCTGACGCGCTCGCCAATCGCACTTGGCGGCTGGATGCCGAGGTAGCCCAAAATCACGAAGTTCACGACAAAGATGCCGTAGAGCACTTTGTGCCAGTCGGGGCGATATCGAATCGACTTGACTAGGCTGCGGTCAAGCCAAGGCAGCGCAAACAAAATCATCGTGGCACCGCCCATCACGACCACGCCCCAGAACTTCGCCTCAAATGTGAGTAGAAGCACCGATGCGATGACGGCCGCAACGATCACCACGCCTTTGAATGCACCGGTGACGATGTTGCGAAGGACAGCAACGGCGGCCCCGCCCAACACCAAGGCAACCAAAACATAGACCAAGTCAGGGGTTGTGGCGCGAAGCATCGAGTAAAACGGCGTGAAATACCAAACTGGTGCAATGTGCGCAGGTGTCTTCAGCGGGTCAGCTGGGATGAAGTTGTTGAACTCCAAAAAGTAGCCACCCATTTCAGGTGCAAAGAAGATGATCGATGTAAAGATCATCAAAAACACGCTGACACCCAGCAAATCATGGACGGTGTAGTAGGGGTGGAACGGGATGCCATCCAGCGGACGACCAGTTTCGGCGTTTTTGTGCGCCTTGATCTCGACACCGTCGGGATTGTTTGAGCCGACTTCATGCAAAGCGATGATGTGCGCGGCAACCAAACCGAGCAACACCAGGGGAATTGCGATCACGTGAAAGGCAAAAAAGCGATTGAGCGTGGCATCGGACACGACATAGTCACCGCGAATCAACAGCGCCAAATCTGGGCCAATGAACGGCACGGCAGCGAACAAATTCACGATCACTTGAGCGCCCCAGTAGCTCATCTGGCCCCAAGGCAACAGGTAGCCGAAGAAAGCCTCAGCCATCAAGCACAGAAAAATGGCGCAACCAAAAATCCAAACCAACTCGCGTGGCTTGCGGTAGCTGCCGTACATGAGGCCACGGAACATATGCAGGTACACGACGACAAAAAACGCCGACGCGCCCGTGGAATGCATGTAGCGAACCAACCAGCCCCAAGGCACGTCTCGCATGATGTACTCTACCGAGGCAAACGCCAAGGTCGCGTCGGGTTTGTAGTGCATGACCAAGAAAATGCCGGTCACGATTTGAATCACCAACACCAAGAGCGCGAGTGAGCCAAAAAAGTACCAAAAATTGAAGTTCTTGGGGGCGTAGTACTCGCCAACATGCTCATTCCAGAGCTTGGAGAGCGGGAATCGGTTATCAACCCAATTCAGTGCCTGATCTTGAATCGGCGCGTTGGGGGAGATTTCTTTGAGTGCGGCCATGGTGTGCGGTGATCTCAGTGGGGCGTGTCGTCGTTTGCGAAATGGCGTTGTTGCAAGATGGCAAGGAGAAAAAACGGGGGGGCAGCTTTACGCCGCTTTGGTCTCGCCAATCAACAGCACGCTGTCGCTGACGTACATGTGAGGGGGGATTTCGAGGTTGTCTGGCGCGGGTTTGTTTTTAAACACTCGGCCGGCTAGGTCAAAGGTCGAGCCGTGGCAAGGACACAAGAAGCCACCTGCCCAGTTGTCGCCGAGCGACGGTTGGGCGCCGGTTTGAAACTTGTCGGACGGCGAGCAGCCCAGGTGCGAGCAAATGCCAACCGCGACCAAAATCTCGGGTTTGATTGAGCGCGTCTCGTTGCGACACTCTTTCATGGGCGTGACTTCGTCGGCTTTACGCTTGGACTCGGGGTCGGCCAGCTCGGCCGTGGTGGTCTTGAGCGACGCGATTTGTTCAGGCGTGCGACGCATGATCCACACCGGCTTTCCGCGCCATTCAACCACTTTTTTCTCGCCAGGCTTGATGTCGGCGATGCTGACTTCAACTGCGGCACCGGCGGCTTTGGCGCGCTCGGACGGCGAAAAAGTGCTCACAAACGGCACGGCGGTCGCCGCGACGCCTGCACCACCGGCCGCGCAGGTGGTCATGATCCATGTGCGGCGGGCTTTGTCGACATTCTGGGCTGCGGCTGAACTCATGGGTTCCTCGGGAAAACGATGATGTTATGGACTGTGGTCAACCCTAGATTCTACCGGAGCCCAGCGCAAAATCCGCTTAACCTGACTGCGACTGCTGACACCCTTGACATTTTGTCGCTGCTGTCGGTAGCATCCGATACATCAGGTTTTACTACCTTCTACTCATTTTTATAACAGGACTCACATCATGGGCATGCTCCAAGAATTTCGCGACTTCGCCGTAAAAGGCAGTGTGGTCGACCTCGCCGTCGGCGTGATCATCGGCGGCGCATTCGGCAAAATCGTTGATTCGCTGGTCAAAGACATCATCATGCCCATCGTGGGCAAGATCTTTGGCGGACTGAATTTCACCGAGCAATTCATCGTGCTCGCCCCGCCAGCCAAGGCGGTTGAGGGTGCTGCGACCTACGAATCGCTGAGCAAAGCCGGAGCGAACTTATTTGCATATGGCAACTTCATCACCATCGCGATCAACTTCATCATCTTGGCGTTCATCATTTTTTGGATGGTCAAGGCGGTCAACAACGCCAGAGGCGCCCAACCAGAGGCAGCACCACCGGCAGCCCCCGCCACGCCTGAAGATGTGGTTTTGCTTCGCGAAATTCGCGATTCACTGAAAAAATAACCAGTTTGCGACAATCGTGAAAAGGCTGCCTCGGCAGCCTTTTTTCATGTGCGAATCATCAACTTCGCAGTACCCAGCGCGCACAACAGGCTGGACGGATCGGCCACGCCGCGCCCGGCGATGTCAAACGCGGTGCCGTGGTCAGGACTCGTGCGCACCAGCGGCAGCCCCAGCGTCACGTTCACGCCTTGCTCAACCCCCAAGTACTTAACCGGAATCAAGCCTTGGTCGTGGTACATCGCCACCACAACATCAAACTCACCCGTTTGGTCGCGGGTGTTGCGGGCGCGCATGAAGACGGTGTCAGGTGCGAACGGGCCATGCGCGTCAATGCCTTGCTCTCGGGCGCAAGCAACTGCCGGTGCGATGACTTCAATCTCTTCACGGCCCAACAAGCCGCCCTCGCCCGCGTGCGGGTTCAGGCCAGCAACGCCAATTTTTGGAGCGCGACCCAGCGCCGAGAACAGGTGTTTGTGCGTGATTTGCAGCGTTTGGACGATGTTGAAGTGAGTGACCGCTTCGAGTGCGTCCCTTAAAGACAAATGGATGCTGACCAGTACGGTTCGCAACTCGGGGTTAGCCAGCATCATGCGAACCGGCCAGTTGGAGACCGGCTCACCCACGTGCGTCGCCGCCTCAAACTGCAGCATCTCGGTGTGCCCCGGGTGGCTGAACCCGGCCAGCGCCAGTGCTTCTTTGTTGAGCGGCGCGGTGACGATGGCCGCAACCTCGCCGCGCAGGGCGGCCCGCGCTGCGGCAATCACGGCGCCCGCCGCCGCCGCACCTGAAACGGCTGCTGAGGCCTCCAAATCGCCGTTTTTAGGCGTACTTAGTGAATTATTGGCACTTGGTCTCCGTATCCATTGGGTTTGTTGCTCACTTTTTTGAGTACTAGCATACCCATCACCCCACGCCAAACCGGGGTCAATCAGCGGCACGCAGCGCGGTAATGGCTTGGCCACAAACGCTCGCGCTGACGCCCAGTCGCTCAAAACCGCAATCGCCCATGGCGGCTCGCCGTTCGGTGCAACCAAAGCCAATGCCTCGGCCATCGCACCGGCTGGGCCAACCGCAACCACCCCGCGCATGGCTTGCAAATCGCCGCAAAACAGCTTGGCCACAATTTCGGGGCCAATGCCGCGCGGGTCACCCAGGGTCATGGCAATCAAGCCAAAGCCATTGCTGGATTGGTCTGCGGGGCGAGCAAGTGCTGACATATCAAGCCGGGTTGTCGATGTCAATGAACTCATGGGCCAAGCCCAGTTGTGCGGCCACGTGCGCAGCCACCACCGGCGCGCCATAACGCTCGGTGGCGTGATGGCCGCAAGCAAAATAGGCCACATTGCATTCGCGGGCGTAGTGAACTTGCGGTTCAGAGACCTCGCCGGTCACGTAAGCATCGGCCCCAGCGGCGATCGCGTCTTCAAAAAAGCCTTGCGCGCCGCCCGTGCACCAAGCAACTTTTTTGATAGCACCAGATCCTTTAAATATCTGGACCATGGGCCGATGCAGCGTTGACGACAGGTGCTCAGCGAGTTGTTCACTGCTGCAGCCGTCGGGGTGAGCCGGCCAATGCCCCATCCAACCCAAGCTGTTGTCGCCAAAGCGTCCCGCCGTGCCGTCAAACGCTTGCAGCCCCAAACGCGCACCCAATTGGGCGTTGTTGCCGAGCGTTGGGTGTGCATCAAGTGGCAAATGGTAGGCAAACAAGTTGACATTGGCCTCGATGAGCGCACCCAATCGCGCGCGCATCCAACCCGTGATGCAGCCCGATTGCCCCCGCCAAAACAAGCCGTGATGGACAAATATGGCATCGGCCTGTGCGGCAATGGCCGCGTCAATCAAGGCTTGGCTGGCGGTCACGCCCGAGACGATTTTGCGAATGCTCGCTCGCCCTTCGACTTGCAAGCCGTTGGGCCCGTAATCCTTAAATTTGTCCGGTTCAAGCAACAAATCAAACGCCGCCAACAGGGCTTGTCGAGAGGCAACACCACCTGAATGGGGGACTTCGCTAGGTGATTCGGAGGGCAAATTGAGGCTCATGGCTGCACTGTACAGCCACTCGACGCGCCCGAACAACCGGTGCCGACTGCGCTTGGTCAGTCGATTTCTGCCGTTCATCCCCTTGGCAGTGGCATCGCCGGCGGGCTTGCGGCACAGTTCAGGCATTCACACAATTTAGCGAGCTTCAACATGACTGAATTCACAACCGTTACCCGCCGCCACACCGCTTCAGCCTTGGTTCTTGCGACTTTGTTGGTTGCCACCGGCGCCAGCGCCCAGTCATGGAGCAGCGACGGCGGCTGGTGGGGCAGCGGCGAGCGCATCGACGGATCGGGTAAGCGCGCCACCGAGGCGCGCGCGATGAGCGGCTTTTCGTCCTTGCAAGTCAGCGGCAGCTGGACCGTACAAATGCGCCAAGGCAACTCAGAGGGCGTCACGGTGGAGGCCGACGACAACTTGCTGCAATACATCGAGACCAAGGTCGACGGCAAGACTTTGCACATTCAGCCCAAAAAAGGCACCCGCTTGCAATTCAAGTCGCGCCCCGTGGTGACGGTCAATTTCATCGACGTTCGCAGCATCTCGCTGGGCGGCGCCAACAACTTGGACGCACCCAGCTACAAGGTTGACAAGCTCGAGATCAACTTGGGCGGCGGCGGCAACGTCAAGCTAGAAGAAGTTGATGTGCGCAACCTCAACGTCAATATTGGCGGCTCAGGCACGCTCAACGCCAAAGGCAAAGCCACCAGCCAAAGCTACAACGTCGGCGGCTCAGGCACGATCAGGGCTGAAGACTTGGTCGGCGACAAGGTGTCGGTCAGCATCGGTGGCTCGGGCAGCATGCGGGTGCATGCCAACGACACGCTCAACATCTCTGTGGCTGGCAGCGGCTCGGTGGCTTACAAAGGCGACCCGAAAATCACCCGCTCCATCGTTGGCTCAGGCTCGGTTCGCAAAATCGACAACTGACGCAAACGCGGCGCGGCAACCGAGCGGGTCGCGGTTGCCTGCCCAAAACCACCGTCTTCGAAGCAACTCCGGCGGTGGCTTGAGTTATTTCGGTACATTGCTGTCATTCACCGAGACTTGAGCGATGACCGATCCAACCCCACACACCGTTCGCGGCGCTTGCCCGCATGATTGCCCCGACACGTGCGCCTTGATCACAACCGTGGTCAACGGCAAGGCCACCAAAGTTCAAGGCAACCCCGACCACGCCCACACCGACGGCGCGTTGTGCGCCAAGGTCAGCAAATATGCTGAGCGCACCCACCACCCCGAGCGAATTTTGACCCCGCTCAAAAGAATTGGCCCCAAAGGTGCTGGCCAATTTGAAGCGGTGAGCTGGGACGCAGCCCTCAGCGACATCGCCTCGCGATTGGGCGAAATCACCGCCCGCGACCCGGAAGCGGTTTTGCCCTACAGCTACGCAGGAACCATGGGTTTGGTCCAGGGCGAGGCGATGGCGGCGAGATTTTTTAACCAAATGGGAGCTTGCTTGCTTGACCGCACCATTTGTGCAACTGCTGGCGGTGAGGCACTCGCGTACACGATTGGCGGCAAAGTCGGCATGAAGGTGGAGCAGTTCGCCAACAGCCGCGTCATCATCATTTGGGGCAGCAACAGCATCACCAGTAACCTGCATTTTTGGCGGCATGTGCAAGCCGCTAAGCGCGCTGGCGCGCAGTTGTGGTGCATTGATCCGCGCAAAACCGAGACCGCCGACAAGTGCCAACACCACCTGCAACTGCTGCCCGGCACAGACGCGGCCTTGGCATTGGCCGTCATGCATGAGCTGATTGCCAACGGCTGGCTGGACAGCGACTACATCGCCAAGTACACGCTGGGGTGGGATGACCTGCGCGAGCGCGCGATGGCGTGGCCTCCCGAGCGTGCGGCGCAGGTTTGTGGGCTGAGTATTGACCAAATTCGCGATCTAGCTCGGGCCTATGGGCAAACTGCTGGGCAGGGTGAGCCAGTCGCCATTCGGCTCAACTACGGGCTGCAGCGGGTGCGAGGCGGGGGCAATGCCGTTCGCGCCATTGCTTGCCTGCCGGCATTGGTGGGTGCATGGCGACACGCTGCCGGTGGTTTGCTGCTGTCGAGCTCAGGCATGTATCCCGTGAAGCGAGAGGCTTTGTATCGCGCCGACTTGCTTGGCGGGCGGACACCCCGCACCATCAACATGAGCACGGTGGGCGACGCGCTCAATCACCCCGGAGACGCGACCTTTGGCCCCAAGATTGAAGCCGTCATCGTCTACAACAGCAACCCAGTCGCGGTTGCACCCGACAGTTGTTCAGTCGTCGGTGGTTTTGCGCGAGAAGACTTGTTCACCGTTGTGTTGGAGCATTTCTTGACCGACACGGCCGACATGGCTGACTACGTGCTGCCCGCCACCACGCAGTTGGAGCACTGGGACATTCACTTGAGCTACGGCCACACCGACGTGTTGCTCAACCGCCCCGCCATTTCGCCCGTCGGTGACTCCAAAACCAATACCCAAATTTGGCGCGAACTAGCCGCACGATTGGGCTACACAAACCCCTGTTTTGCCGACGATGATGAGGCCCTTTGCCGCCAAGCCTATGGCGACGCGGTTAATTTTGACGAGCTACTCGA
The DNA here is from genome assembly GCA_031421855.1 of Comamonadaceae bacterium. Taxonomy (GTDB): domain Bacteria; phylum Pseudomonadota; class Gammaproteobacteria; order Burkholderiales; family Burkholderiaceae_C; genus JAAFHN01. Next base: position 9,245 of record JANOPN010000178.1, on the reverse strand, counting down.
CAAAGGCTTTGCCACCCTGCCCTGGCCCGACGCACCGTTTGCAAATGGCAACTTCCCGACGCCCAGTGGCAAATGCGAATTTTTAAGCGCCCGGGTAGCTGCCCTCGGGCTCGACCCCTTGCCTGACCATTTGCCAAACTACGAAGTCGTCGGCAGCTCGACCCAGTATCCGCTGGCCATGATTTCACCCCCCGCGCGTAACTTCTTAAATAGCAGCTTCGTCAACGTCAAGTCCTTACGCGACATCGAAGGCGAGCCCGTTTTAGAAATCCACGCCGACGATGCCTTGAGCCGCAACATCACTGACAACAGTGTCGTGCGCGTGTTCAACTCACGCGGCAGCTACAATTGCAAGGCGCGCGTCAGCCCACGCGCCCGAGCGGGCGTCGTCAACGGCATGGGCATCTGGTGGCGAAAACTCGGATTGAACGGCACCAACGTCAACCAACTCACCAGTCAAAAACTCACCGACATCGGACGCGGGCCTGTCTTTTATGACTGCTTGGTGCAAGTTGAGGCAGCCCAAAAACCAGCGACTTCTGGTGGTGACACGAGCTTGCCATCAGCAACGCGACTGACCGACAATCAAGCACCATGATCGATCGAATCGTTACCAAAACCTGCCTATCGCAACTGAAAGCGGACACCGAGGCGTCTGGCCAACCGCGCGATTTAGCCTATTGGCTGTCGCGCCCCGTTAGCGAACGCCTAGAGGCAGTGGAATTGCTGCGCCAAGCCCAAATCGACACCCTGCCCCATGCTGAACAACGATTTCAAAGAGTTTGCCGAGTTATTCAACGCCAACGGGGTTGAATACCTGGTTGTAGGCGGCTACGCGCTGGCTGCTTTTGGCCACCCGCGCTACACCGGCGACCTTGACTTTTGGGTCGGCGCATCTGCCACCAACGCTCAGCGTGTGCACCAATGCTTGATTCAATTCGGCTTTGGCTCGTTAGGAATCAGCGCAGATGATTTTTCGAAACCCGACCAAATTGTTCAACTCGGACGACCGCCCGCACGCATCGACATTCTCACCAGCATTGACGGCGTTGATTTCGATGCATGCTTTGAGCGCCGCGAAGTCTTTGTATTCGGCACCACGACCATGAACTTCATCTCGCGGGCTGACTTCGTGATCAACAAACGAGCTGCTGGTCGGCAAAAAGATTGGGCTGACATCGAAAGCCTAGGGCTCAAACCTTGAGCGTGCTCGTTCAAGTGCGTCGGGCTGGCGTCGCGATTTTGGCAATTTGCGCCCTCAGCGGCTGCGCCAACCTCGGCTATTACTGGCAGTCGGTCAATGGGCATTTAGACATGCTCAATGCCGCCCGCCCAGTACAAGAACGGCTGCAAGACCTCAACCTGAGCGCTGCACAAAAAGAGCAATTAGCCCTGTCGCAGCGCATTCGCCGCTACGCAAGCCTTGCCCTTCACCTGCCCGATAACGCGGCCTACACCCGATTTGCCGACCTCAAACGCGCTGCCGTCGTTTGGAACGTGTCGGCCGCGCCCGCCAACAGCTTGCAGTTGAAAACTTGGTGCTTCGTCGTGGCTGGCTGCGTGAGCTACCGGGGCTATTACGCGCAAGCCGATGCCCTGGCTTTGGCCGAAGAATTGAAAACCCAAGGCATGGAGGTGAGCGTTCAACCCGTGCCCGCCTACTCGACGCTTGGCAAACTCAATTGGCTGGGCGACTACGGCGCCGACCCATTGCTCAACACGTTCATGCACTACCCGCAAGGCGAACTGGCACGGCTGATTTTTCACGAGCTCGCCCACCAAGTGCTGTACGTTGGCGACGACACCGTGTTCAACGAGTCATTTGCCACCGCGGTCGAGCGCATCGGCGTGCGTCAGTGGTTGCAACAACACGCCACGCCGAGCGACAAACTCGCCTTTGACGAGCGCGACCGCCGAGCTGATGACTTTCGAAAACTCACCGCAACGACTCGCGAGCGACTGAACCACCTCTACAGGCAAAATTTTGAGCAAAATAGCATGCTGGTCTCCGTATCTATTGACTCCAATGCTACACAATTCGTAGCAAAGAAAGCAGCAATCATGCAAGCCCTGCGCGACGAATATGCTCAACTCAAACTCACTTGGGGCGGTTTTTCAGGCTACGACGGCTGGATCGCCCGCGCCAACAACGCAAGCCTCGCCGCTCAAGGTGCATACGATGAACTCGTGCCGCAGTTTGTTGCTGTTTACGAGCGCAGCGGCAAAGACTGGCCGAAGTTTTATGATGCGATCAAAGCCATGGTGCCGCTGCCCAAAGACGAGCGGCGAGCGGCTCTGGCGCAGGCTGCGGGAACTCTCAGTCGGTAACGCTCATCGGCTTGGTGGCACCACACCGCATTGACTCGTTTGCAACCAATCGATCCACGCCATATAGAGACTATCGCCGATGACCCAAGTGGGTTGATTGAGCTCGTCACTTGCCCAGCAGTCCGGCCGGAGTCCCGTCGTGAATGCAATGGCGCGAGTCGCTAAATCGACAGTCGCCGTGCTGACCACATGGTGAGTCACACCGAAATACTCACGCAGCGGAAACCCGTAAGGCTTACCGCAGGTTCTTGTGCCGATGACCAAAATCTCGCCTGGCGCGACGATCTGCTCACGCAGCCCGTGAATGAATAACTCTGACGCAGAGCACGTGATCGGGCTCGTCAAGACAACGATTCGCCTCGCAGCTGGGGCATAAATGCCGACATTCGTGTTGCGGTGAGTCCAACCCGCCCAAGTTTGTGTCGTCATCACCGTGCCGCTGATGGGGGTCGCTGAGGATCGCGCCGAGGGCCAAACAAACGTTGATCTTGGCGCAATTTCGACCCGCGCGATGAATCGCCCGGCACCGGATCCGCCCTTGGTCTTCCCCAAGAATGGGCCCATCACCAAACCCACCAAACTCGCGACGGACGCCACATCACCACCCCGATTGCTGCGCAGGTCAATGACCACCGTGTCGATGTCGCTCATCAAAAGCCGACTCTTGTGTGACATCAGATGGGTCGCATAAGCAAACTCCAATCGTTGCCGCAGCTCTTTGATCATGTGGGGGCTGAACTCGTGAATTGGGATGTACACCCCGTTGGGCTCCGTTCGAAGCGTGTTGAGGGGGCGCCGCGAGTGATGCGCATAGTCTTGAAGCGCGATGCCGTCGTACAAAAACTCCACCCGACCGACAGGCCTGTCAATGTAGTTGTCAGACTTCACCAGCAGTGGCTCTTCACCCGATCGCCGCGTCGACGATGACGCCACAAACACTGGAGCCCCAGCTTGAACCCTGGCTGAATTCGGTGGGTCGTTCGGCAAAGATGCAACCACCCTGTCGCCACGCTTGATGCCAGCTTTCTCTGCCGGTGAACCCTCGGCCACGAGAAGCACTCGCCCCAACCAATCAGGCCGGGCATCGATGTGAGCCGCAGCGGAGCTCTTGGTCGACGCCCACGTCAATCCCGTATCAAATACCCAACCATCACCAGGCGAAGTTTGCTGATCACTTACCGGCAGCGCCCCTGATCGCGACCAACGATCCGTAGGGTGTCGGCTTTCCACCACCGCCTCGGGAAGCGTTTTTCCGCCAGGCAACGCCTCCAGCAACGTGGATGCTGGCAATTTGGGCGTTTCTGCATCGTCGCGCCAAAGGTACTGGGTACGGATCACCTCTTGAAAGTACCTGGCTTGCGTAAACACCTGCACATGCCGTCGCCCCAGGCCTTCGACCAATTGAAGGCCATTGGCGGCCGACGCGCAAATCGCTGCAAAAAAGCATACCCCGACCCACAAAACGAACGACACGCCAACCGTGCGCCATTTGATGTCCAGCTCGTTCGTGGACACTTGAATGTTGAGTCGCAAGCGCCAACGCCTGAACCAAAATCGCAGAAATAGCCAACACAGTACCAGGACGTTGACCACCAGCAACAGCGCCAGCGCCACCGTCAAAAAACCCAGGGCCCACTCCACACCCACGGTAGCAACGGCGTCCACACGACGAGCCTCGTCGAAAAAGTGATTCAGCCCAACCCACTGCAAAAGAGCCACGTGGACCGCGAGTGGCAACAAGTGGGTCATGAACTGCAGTCGCACACTCAACAAACGATTCGTCGGTCGCGTTGCACGAACCATCCATCCCGATTGCCGCAACCGGCGCAACGACACCCCCATGCCGCACAAACTCAGCACAACCCAAATGGGCTGCCATGCATGGCCAACCCACAAAGCCACCAGAGTCGTCGGTAGCGCCAACAACGCAATAGCCAAAGCGGCATGCGGCGAGTCAATGCAGCGCGTAATCCTTGCTGATCCCCAACGAAACATGGCCCAGGTCATCGTCGACGCTCGCAAAAACGCAGTCGCCCACAGCTACTGAGCACGGCGAGCCTCAATCACGCGGCGCAAAAACTCGGCAAACAGCGTAGCAATCGCATCCAAACTCGCCGACAAGCGGTGGTCATCTGGCATCAAATGCAAGCGGGCATGAATCGAGCGTGCAAATTCAATGCTGTGCTGCGCATCGATCACCTCGTCCGACCAGCCGTGCACCACCTCAACATCAACACCAGCAGCCACCTCTGGAAACTGGCTCGGATAGTCAAATTGACCCAATGCGGGTGCAAGCAAAAACAAGCCGTTTGGCTGCAAAGTCTGGCAAGCCGCCGAACTGACCCAACCCCCCATGCTGCTGCCAACCAAGACCAACTTCGTGTGCTCAGGTAGCCGCGCCTCCAGCAACGCCGCTAATCGGGCTGTAGCCGGTGCATCTGTCAGCCCTGTGATCGCCGCGTAGTCCACGCTCAGCACCTGCCAGCCAACCCGTTGAGCCACATCAGCCAAAACCCGAATCTTGGCGCCCCGCGGCCCGGTTTCTTTTCCGTGGGAGAACACGACCAAGGGCTTAGGTTCAGTTGCTTGCATGGCCGCCACCCTCCTTGACGATCAGCCGTGGCCTACGTTCGCGCCAAGCCATCAGCCAGGCTGCACAACACACAATCACGCACAGCACCAACACCATCCAAGGCCAGTGATTGAATAGTTTCGAAACACCCCAAGCAAAACCAAGGAGCAAAGGCAGTGCAACCATCAACCACACAATCACTTTGGGTTCCAACTTCCAACCACACGTCCACTTTTGCGGCAAGTGCCGGCGCTGCAACACCGGTCGACCGCACGCCGCAGACTGCTCGGAAAACCAAGTCGGCAAAGCACACTCAGCCAAGACTGCAGTTTCAAAAGCACCGCAAAACCGCCAGCCGAAAGTGTTAGACACATACGCGTTGTGGTTGAAAGATGCCCAAACCAGATGAGTTGCTACGCCTTCACCCAGCGCGACCCGCCGAACCTCGTAGTCGACCGCAACCCGCGCCAAGTCGCCATCCTTTGGCCATTCAAACAGTCGCTTGACCAAGCCTTCCTCCTGCTGGCGCTCATCGATTTGAAACAACTCCGCACGTCGCACGGCTTGAACGATTGCCTCGGCTTCTCTCAAACCGCCCTCGATTACAGCGATGGTTCGGCCATCTGCACGCAGGTAGGCGACAGAGGACTTCCACAACACAGCAAAATCGCGGCCATGGCTGGTGAACTGGTGGATAGCTTGAAACATCTATGCGGTCAATCGCCCCGCGCTCGACGTACCGCCGAGTTGATGTCGTTGGCCGAAATTCCTCCCACGCCCCAGCTGCGCAGCCCGTTCCAAGCCAAAAGGCAGCCAGCAGCCCAAAGCAGAAAAACCCCACCGGTCGCCGCAAAGCCAGGGTGTGAAGGCTCAGAGTTCAGAAACAAGCCCGTAACGGTGAACATAAACGGGGTCAAAAAATTCGCGATAACCGTGGACGCACTCAGCGAAAAGCGCACAACAAAAACTAAGCCAATCGCGGCAACAAACAGCACCAACTCCGGCACTGCGAGCCGAGGCAACCAACCCAAAGTGATGAAGAAGCAAAAACCTGCATAACAAAATAGTGCTAATCGCCACATCAAATAAAAAGGATTGAGGTAATTGATCGCGAACTCTTTAAATCCCATTGCAACTCCCTCAAATCAATATGCGCACGACACCACCCGACGAACTACCTCGGTCGACCGTTTCGCCGTAACGCTTTGCGTACCAATCAAAGCGGCCCGACATCTCAGTTTCAACCTCAAGGAATTGACCCCTTCTGTCAGGAGTAAATCCACGCTGTCGCCCGCCGAGAAAAACCTCGCACTTCATAGGTTCGCCAGTCTCTGCTTTGACGGCATGAAACCGAAAAATTGCACCCATACATCTCTCCATATTTGCGTCAAAAACACCAACTTGCCCCACGTACCCATCACCCTTCATCGCCTTTTCGAATCCAAAGCATCTGCTCGTCGAAGCGATTCTGGGTGGCTACTTAGCCATTCCGGACCTCGACCCCGAGCTTGAATCGATGCAAGCCGACGCATCAGATCTGCCATGCTCTTGGCTTGGTACCCAGCATCGGCCAACAACTTGTATCCGAACGCATCAGCCTCCAGTTCCAATTGCCGCGAGTAGCGAGAGTTCACCACCGCGTTCGACACCTGAAGACCTGGTTCGCTGGCAAAGCCAAACGTCCACAGGACCGCGGCCCCAACCGCCAAATCTTGATAGCGAAGTCGGAGCCCGTGTTGACTCTCGACATGGGCAATCTCATGCGCAAGTACTGCAGCGATTAAATTTTCATCACGATTAACCAAATCGAGCATGCCAGTGCTGATGTAAATCGCACCCGCCGGCAACGCAAATGCATTCGTGTCAGCAGTTTGGATAACGCGGAAGTTGTAGTGCTTTATGTATCGAGACGAGTTTCTGACTGCCGACACAAGCTGTGTTGCAACGCGCTCAACCACTACGCTGTCCGGATGTCCAGCTGGCAAAAGACGCTCATGATTCCCCAAATCCTTTGTCGCGTTGGTTCGAATTTCAAGCTCCGTGTCAAGTGATGTCGACGCGGCAAGGGCCGCAGCAACGCCTTCAGATGACTTCAAAATCAACAACACCGTCAGCACTGCGCCCACCAACAGCAAGCTGATCAGCTTGCGGGAAGCCAGTGGCAGCTGACCATTTGCAAGCCGCGATGTCCCGACAGTGGAAGGATTGACAGCCACCGACGCAGCAACAGTTGCGACTCTCGGGCGCGACGCAGCCAGGGGTGCCACACGCCTCGAAGTTGTAGGGTGTTTTTTGCAAGCAGGGCAAAACGCGAGTCGTGCAGATGCCTCAAACCCGCAGGTCGAGCATCGGTATGCTGCATGAGTCAATTTCTAGCCCTCGCGATACGCCAAACCTGCACAAAGAAGCCAATGGTTATGCAACGGCTCCACACAGAATTGCAAGACCATGTCATTTGGAAATAAACACTAATACAACCTTGATGGCGGCGGCCACTAAGATGTAGATGCCCCAAACGGTCAACTTTGCGAGCCACCCTCCGGCTTGCGCTGGGGCAGGGGGCGACTGAGGCGGATTCGGCGAAGGCCACCCAATCATGGTGGTGCCACCCACAATTGGTGGTGGCTGTGGCGGCGGTTGAAGTGAGTTTGCCCTACAGCGGTGACACACACGCCCGCGAAAATGAACATGCTCGATGTCCCTAGGGAACGCGACACACGGAACCATTGCGTTCGCAACCAAATCGTCGAAATGGAGTTGCCACTGGCGCGCACTGATTCGGTTTTGAGCTTGGGCTGCAAGAAACGTCTGCTCAAACATCGCCTGGGTTTTAGAGTCCCAACACTCGTGGATGCTCTCCGCTTTGGGACTGAGATCACCACGTTTCTTCAGTCCGTACGGGTAGACCTGTAACTTGACATTGCCGTCCAGGTCCGACACGTTAGGTGAACTGCCAGACAGATTCGGAATGCCTTGAAACGGATGAATTCCGAAATTGAGAAGCTGAAAGAGCACCGAGGCCAAAACAAAGTCATCGTGATGCTTATCGAGATTTGATCGTGCGCCGCCAGCGCTCTCCGGGCTATTGAAGGTAGGAGAGGTCTCTCGCCCAGGGAAAACTTGACCGCCCAGGCTCTCAATGCGATATCCATCCGTGTCCAAAAACGCAGCAAGCGCGGGCGTTGGATAGACCCTAATGTTCTGGTCTTTGAAGTCAACGAACGCATGCCCTTGCGCATGAAGGTCGGCCATCAACGCAGCAATGTTTCTTGCCAGCTTGAGTCGCACATTCAGACTACGCTGCTCAGCCGTTAACACGCGCGCGGCCTCGCGCGGTACGAGGTATGGTGTTAGAGAAACCGTCGATTTGTAATCAATTCGCGGCATCACATAGCCGATGAACTCGCCCTTGACGCTCTCAAGCATGGCCGTCGGCCAAGCAAACTGAACATGATCCAAGCCAGCCAAGCGGGTATTTACCTTACGTGGTGGCCGCTGCAACATGGCAATTACTTTCGCCTTTGCCTCGGGCCGCAGGGTGCGATAGATCTTTGCGCATTGGCCAGGCATGCCGATTCGCTCCAAGTCATAAACATCACCGATCGCACCATGTCCGAGGTGATCTTCGGCTTTGATGACAACTGTGCTGCGGGCATGCGAATCAAATATCTGCACCGTCATTTGATTGGTGATGCGAGTTTGGGTCATGTCAGCGCTTTTTCGTCGATTCAATGATGGTCGGGACTGACTCAGATGCAGTCGACCGCGAAGTAGTAGAGGCAACCGTCACCGACGACGCCCCAGGTTTCGCAGCGACTACCAATTCGACCGCACCTGCCGAATTAACCGACGCAACAGGCTTGACGTCAGATGCTGAGCCGCACGTCGACTCAGCAATGAGCGGCGGTTGATGAGTTGGCGTAGCTAGTTTTTTTTCGCCTTTAAACGACACCACTCCAAGCAGCTTGATGGCGACTACCCCGACGACGGATGCGGCCACCACACCGGAAAGAAAACCAGTCCCGAGATCGATCGCTCTTTTTCCGCGTCGTTTGACCGGTGTCGCCGAGACAACGCTTGATCCAAGATCACCGTTGCTAACGACCTGATTCGTTTGTGTTGCCGTTGCCGTTGCCGTTGCCGTTGCCGTTGCCGGTGGCGGTGGCGGTGGCGGTGGCGGTGGCGGTGGCGGTGGCGGTGGCGGTGGCGGTGGTGGTGGCGGTGGTGGTGGTGGTGGTGGTGGTGGTGGTGGTGGTGGTGGTGGTGGCGGTGGTGCAAATAGCACCTACCAGCGCCGAACCAAAAACTCAAGCGAATTATCGTCGACGGTCAACATCAATGTTGA
>JANOPN010000177.1:0-3293 GCA_031421855.1 Comamonadaceae bacterium | reverse complement strand
GGTCGGCAACGTCTGAGCTCAATGGCGCATGGCTCGGCGGCAGCAACACGCAAGGGTTGGGCGGCGAACTGGCTTGGCGCTACGCCACCGTTGGTGCAAGTGGCAGCGGCGACTACGGCAGCGACTTGGGTTGGGCGGCGGCGAAGACCAAAATGTCTGGCCTGTCGGCCAGCAGCTTGCAAAACTTCACCGCTGCACCGGCGAACAACGCAGCTAATCCGTGGACGCAGTTACAGGCGGGTGAAAGCGGCATTGCCGACTTGACCCCGGTGCTGGCCACACCGTTGACAGGCTTGGGGGGCAGTGGTGTGGGCGCCACGGTGACGCAAGAGGCTTTGTTGGCAGCGGCTTTGGCCGCGCGAATCAACCCGCCCGTGTCTGGCACTGCGGGCGGGCTTGCCTCAAGCTTCGGCCACGTCTTGGCTGCCCCTACCAGCACGATTCAGGCCGTCGGCGGCGAAGCCGTCTTGGACACTCGAACGATTCAGGCCATCCAAAGCGCTCTGATCCCGCAAAAAGCACCAAGCAGTGACATCGAAGCGGCAAAGACACCGAGCGTTTCACCAATGTCGGGCAGCTCGCCCATTCCAGCTGTTTCATCAAATCCAGTCGTTTCATCGAGTTTGCCCCAGGAGTCCCCCATGTTCACATCACTCACTACCCACGTTGGCACCAAACTGGGCAATGTTCTGGGCTACTCACGCCGCGCAGAAATTCAAGCCGCGCCAATCGTAGGCGCCAGCACCCAGACCGCCGCTCAAACCGCTGCACTGGCCCTGCTTTCGGTCAATCACTCGTCGCCGATCCGCAGCCGGATCGATCGCTCGATCAGCCCAATGGACGAGCGCTTGAGCGGGCGCACATTGTGGGACGAGAACGAATCTGCCTTGAGTTCGGGTGAATTGACAGCGACCGACACGCTGAGCGGTATGTTGGGCAGCTTTGCCGACACCCGCGCGGTTGACTACAGCACACTGTTGGCCAATGCGCAGTCGGCATCGGCGGGCATCAGTGGTAGCTTCATGACCGAACGACTGGCTCAACAATCTCAACTCAGCAGTTTGCTCAGCGCGTTCGAGCGCGTTTCAAACTCTATCGCGCAAGAAGCCTACCGCCAAGCCTTGGTTGCGGGAACGGAGTCCCTCCTCAACGCGCCAGCCGCGATCGAGGGCGTTGCTGAGCCATTGCTTGACCTTGCGCCAAAGCCAACAGCATTGATCGAACAAAATCGCGAATTGATGGTGGACGATGTCACCGACATCAACGTGCAGGCGTTGGCGCAGCCACTAGCCCTGGATCTGGCAAGAGAAACGGACCGCGATGTCGCTTGCGCCCCAGAGGGCAACCCTGAGACCAGCGCAGCAGCGTTCGACTATGCCGCGATGGCTGAAAACCTGCGCTTTAGCCTCGCCCAGAGCGCTGGCACAACGATTGACCAAGAGGGCCTGCCGTTGCAAGGAAGCCGTGAATCCGCTGTTTGGGACTCACTCAACACCTCGCGCAACGTGCTGGATTCGATGGGCGATCGATCGGCCAAGCCTAGGCTGGTCGGACTCGGTGAGCGTGAGCACAGCCGCGAGCAATTTGAAGACACAAGCTTGCAGCTTCAGGCATCTGCTGGGTTGGGTGTTCGTCAGCGTCACGCCCCCCAAGCCATCTCTTGATGCAAATGTCTCCAAGCACAGGGCCAGCTGCCCCCAGCGGCCCGGCGACAAACCCGTCCAGTGCGTCCAGCGCACCCACCAACATGGTGACCCGAGCCATGGCGGTCGATGCGCTGGACTTTGCGCCTGACTTGTTGGCCTTGCAAGAGCGACCGCCGCCCCGGCTTCCTCGCGCCATTCTGTTGGTCACCACGAGCTTGGTGCTGGGCATGTTGGTGTGGGCCAGCTTTGCCAAGCTCGATGTGGTGGCAAGCGCAGAAGGCCGACTCGTGCCAGTGAGCTATACCAAGGTGGTGCAGCCCGCTGAGGCCGGAGTCGTGCAAGCCGTGCTGGTCAAGGACGGCGATGCGGTCAAGGCAGGCCAGGTGCTAGTCCAACTCGATGAGCGCTTGAGCCAAGCCGACTCCACCGCCCTCAGCAGCGAAGTCTTGATGCGGCGATTGACCTTGAAACGCATCGATGCTGAGCTGGCCGATCAGCCTGATGTGATCTTAAAAGAGCTGGCCGGCGCTCCAGTGCAGGCCGTTCTCCAAGTCCAAGCCCAGTTTCGGGCGCGCAGACAAGCCTACTTGGATGCCACCAACCAAGAAACCGAGGCCCTCAACAAAGCCAAAGCCGAGCTACAAAGCGCTCAACAAGTCCTTGGCAAGCTCCAGCAAACCCTGCCACTGATCAAACAATCAGCCGAGGCCCACCAAAAGCTGCTCAAAGAAGGGTTCATCGGCGAGATCGCGGCCAATGAAAAGATGCGCGAAGCTGTAGAAAAGGAGCAAGACCTCAAAGCCCAAGCATCAACCGTCGACAGCCTCAAGTCCAGCATTGCCCAAATCGATGGTCGACTCAGCTCCGTGCGCTCCAGCTACCGCTCGCAGCTTGAGAACGAGAAATTGGAAGCACTCAACGGCTTGAATCGCTCAGGCCAAGAGTTGGAGAAAAGCAACCTGCGCAAAAGTCAGATGGAGGTCAAAGCCCCAAATGACGGTGTCGTGAAAGATCTAAGCCTCAATGTTGGACAAGTGGTTAGCGCGGGCATGTTGCTCATGAACATCGTGCCCCAGGGTGAAGCGCTACAAGCCGAAGTGCTGCTCAAGAACGAAGATGCAGGGTTCGTTCGGTCAGGCCAAAACGCCATGCTGAAGGTCGGTGCGTTTCAGTTTCAAAAGTATGGACTGCTTGCAGCCAAGGTCGCTCTCGTCAGCGCTGACTCACAAGACCCCAAACAAACCCAGGCTGGCCAGCAACCCACACAAACCTACAAAGCCTTGGTTCGGTTCGCTGAACCCGATGTGGTGCGCGACTCTAGCCGAGAGGGTGGCGGTGCGACACTGAGTCAAATTCGCTACCGCACAGACAGTGGTCAATTGCTGGCCCTGCAACCCGGCATGCTGGTCAGCGCCGAGATTCACCAAGGGCAGCGCACGGTGATGGAGTACTTGTTGTCACCTGTCAAACGGGTGAGTCAAGAGGCGGCTAGGGAGCGTTGATTGATTCGAAAAATCTGTTGGTATGAAAATTCTGATTGTGTCGGCAAGCGACGAAGCTTTTATGCCGCTGTTTCGCCGATTGGTTGAATCCCTGTTCGCGCTTGACAAGCCCCCATTCAGTGCATTTGCCTGCTTTGATTTGGGC
>JANOPN010000176.1:0-8004 GCA_031421855.1 Comamonadaceae bacterium | reverse complement strand
TTGGCCGCAACACAATCACCCGAAAAATCCAAGACTTGGGGCTTGAGTGAACGCCGATGGTTAGGACTGACGCAATACTGTCCCAGCAAGGCGCAGCGACGACGACAGTGCGAACAGCACGGCTAGGAGCTGCAACGCCGCTGGGGCAGTATTGCGTCAGTCCTCTTGATGTTCAAGCCATCGAGCGCGCAACTCTGGCCGCCGTGCCGCCTTTGGCATGCGACGAGTTATGCGCATGGCTCGTGCCGCTTGATCCCGGCACGGTGGGCAGAAGCCACAGTGCTGTGCCACTCAGCCATGCCGCGCCTGACTTGAGCGCAATCGCCGAGGTTGAAACCAGTTTTGCTCGCGCGGGTCGCAAACCCGTGTGGCGGTTGCCGTTGTTGCCTGCCTTTGACGCCATGTCGGCAGCGCTCACCCAGCGCGGATACGCACCCGTTCAAGCAACTTGCGTGCAAATCGGCACAGTTGAGCGCATGTTGAATGCCGATTTGCTTGATTTGGTAGTCGAGGTTTCAATCTCGCCGACGCCCACGCCTGCTTGGACAAGTGTTTACTTAGGCCCTGGTTTCGATCCGGTCGACGGTGCTTGGCGGGTTGAACTCCTCAGCCGAGGGCGAGACACCCACTACGCTGTGGTGATGCAAGGCGGTCAAGCTGTCGCCAGTGGCGCATTGAGCGTCTCAAACGGCTGGGCCAGCATTCACGGCATGCGCACCGCGCCGCAGTCGCGCGGCCAAGGGTTGGCCGCAGCGGTGATCACAGCGCTTGCCAAGCGCGCTGCAGCGCTTGGCGCGGAACGCGTATTTTTGCAAGTGGAGCAAGGCAACACCGTCGCGCAACGGGTGTATGCCAAACGAGGCTTTTCGACAGCGTGGACTTACCAATACTGGCGGCTGACCTAATGCCGGCACGCCAATATGCTAAGTTCCGATCACGCCACCGTCGATTTTGCGAACTTCGACCGTGCTGGAGCGTGGCCGCCCATTGACTCGATAGTCGGGCCAATTCGAGAATCGACTGGGGTTGCTGGGGTCGGTTCGCTCACTGGACGGCTCGCCCGGGTGTTGAATATTCAAAAACATCGCGCGCATGTCCGGTGTGAAGGTCAGCCCGGTGACTTCGCAGCCGTTTGGGCCGGTCAAAAATCGCCGCATTTTACCTGTGCGTAGGTCGCAGGCGAGCATTTGATTGTTGCCCAAACCTTTGTTTTCGCCGTTGTTGATGCGACTGGGGCTGACATCGGTTTGCACCCACAACACACCGCGCGAGTCAACCGCAATGCCGTCGGGGGAGCCAAACGTGTCGCCCTTGATGTTGCCTTTGGCCTCCAAACGCTCGTTTGCAGGGTCGCCAGCCAAGACCAGGTGCGTCCAGCGCATGGCGATCGCATCAAAGTCACCCACGTCGTCTTTGCCTTCGCGCCAACGGATGATCGAGCCCATGCTGTTGTTGGCGCGTGGGTTGGCAGCGTCAACGGCGCGGTAGTCTGGCGTGCCGCGCCGGGTGTTGTTTGTTAGGGTGCAAAAAACTTCGCGGCTGTCTTGTTTGATGGCCAGCCATTCTGGGCGATCCATCGGTGTTGCGCCCAGCAAATCTGCCGCTTGGCGTGTGCGAATGACGACCGCACCTTGATCCTCAAAGCCGTTTTCGAGCGTCAACGGCCCCGTTGCGTGAACCATTGGAAGCCAGTCGCCTGTCCCATCGGCGTTGAAGCGCGCAACATACAACACGCCGTTGTCCAGCAAGTCTCGGTTGGCCTGCGCTGCGGTCAGGCCGTTGCCTGCCGGGCGGATTTTGGTGGCACTGACAAACTTGTAGATGTATTCAAACGAGGCATCTTCGCCGCTGTAAACCACCGCATGCCCCGATTCGGTGACAGCAACAAAAGCACCTTCGTGGGTTGCACGCCCAAGTGCTGTGCGTTTGACGGGCGTGCTTAAAGGGTCCATCGGATCGAGCTCAACGATCCAGCCAAAGCGGTGGAACTCGTTGGGGTTTTTCACGGCATCAAAGCGCTCGTCAAATTCTGGCCAGCGGTACCACGCCTTTTTGGGCAGACGCCAGCGCTTTTGATCGGGCGAGAGGTTGTCGCCACCCGCAAAATAGTCGTGCCAGTTTTCCTCGCCAGCCAAATACGTGCCCCAGGGCGTGATGCCGCTTGCGCAATTGCCTAGCGTTCCCAAGACCGATAAACCGTTGGGGTCGGCCGCAGTTCGCATCAAGGCGTGCCCTTTGGCGGGGCCCGCCACGCGCATGGGGGTGTTGGCCGTCACGCGCCGCGCGTAGCGGCTGGGGCGGACGACCTCAAACTGGCCCGCTTTCTTGGTGACCTCAATGACCGAGAAGCCGTGCGCTGCCTGCGATTTGCGTACCTTGTCCAGGCTCCAGGTCTTAAACCCGTCGGTGTGGAGCAAGCCGTCGTCAACATACTCGTGGTTAGACACCAGCAAGCCGCGCTTAGAGCCTTCAAGCGCAAAGTAGTGCAAGCCGTCGTGGTGCATGCCTTGCTGGGCAGCTTGCTCATCAGCCGTGTTGCTCGCGTCAAACTTGAATGCTGGCATGTTGCCCACGATGCCAACCGGGTCGCCCCAAGAGCTGAGCGCGCGGGCCACATAGCCCGGCGGCACCTTCAAGGCATCGGTCGAATCTGCGGCAATGCCAGTGAAGCCGATCAACGCTGCGGGGGTTGAAACTGCCTTGGCCGCAGCAGCGCCGCCAAACGTCAAGGCCGCCGCAGCACCCGCCGACATGCGTAAAAACTGGCGGCGCTCGGGAGCCGAGACGCTGTGAATGTCAGGGTTATTCGAGGTGTTGGCCGGTGGTTCACCAGCGTGAATGTGTTGCAGTGATTTGGACATGTCGGTTCAAGATTTCAGGGTCATGATGACCGGCGTGTGGTCACTGGGGCGCTCATTTTTGCGGGGTACTTTGTCGATTTCGCACGCCACAATTTCGGCCTTGATGGCGTCGCTTGCCAGCACATAGTCAATGCGCAGGCCTTGGTTGCGCCGAAACCCCATCATGCGATAGTCCCACCAACTGAATAGCTTATGCCCTTGCTCAAACATGCGAAAGCTGTCGGTAAAGCCTAGGCCCAAAATGGCATTCAAGTGCTCACGCTCTTGCACCGTGTGGTGAATCGTGTCTTTGAGCCCAACAGGATCGTGGCTGTCGCGGTCATCCAAGGTGATGTTGAAGTCACCCAAAAGCACCAGTCGCGGGTGGCGAACCAACTCCTCGCGCAGCCAGTCTCGCAGTGCGGTCAACCAAGCCATTTTGTAGACAAACTTATCCGAGTCTGGCGCTTGGCCGTTTACAAAATAGCCGTTCACGACCCGAAGTTCGCGTCCAGTGGCGTCGACCACGGTCGCCGCAATGATGCGGGACTGCTCATCTGCAAAGCCCGCAATGTTGCGCACCACATCGTCGCCGTGCGTCAGCGGCTGGCGAACCAGCAAGGCTACGCCGTTGTAGGTTTTTTGTCCAAAAGCCAACGCGCAGTATCCTGCGGCAGCAAACTCAGCATGAGGGAACTTGTCGTCGGTTAGTTTGAGTTCTTGCAAACCCAACACATCGACTTGCGAGCTGGCCAACCAGTCCAAGACCTGCGGCAAGCGCACGCCCAGGCTGTTGACGTTCCACGAGGCTATTTTCATCGATCGAAGCCTATTTTTATGCCAATTCGGCTCTTGGTCACCGGATTCATTGGTCTTGTTGCTATCAAATATGAAGTGTCGCCAGCACGCCTACACCCATGCCGACAACGCCCACGACAGCCATGCCCCACACCAGCCAACGCCGTTTGGTGAGCAGCGCAATCGCAGCCAGTGCGATTGCGACTTGCAAGGCCGTGGTGGCCTGCGCCCAGCGGTGATGCTGGTGCATTTGGTTGTCGCTCTCTTT
The DNA here is from genome assembly GCA_031421855.1 of Comamonadaceae bacterium. Lineage (GTDB taxonomy): Bacteria > Pseudomonadota > Gammaproteobacteria > Burkholderiales > Burkholderiaceae_C > JAAFHN01. The sequence continues at coordinate 4,098 of JANOPN010000176.1, read as the reverse complement.
GTCCCAAGTGGTGGCTTCTAGTTCAAGCTTTTCTGCGCCCGCTTTGATTTCGGTCTTTTCCTTTTCGTAGCGGTCAATCTTGGCTTGGTATTTCGGCTTTTCTTCAGCGGGCGACAAGTCTCGCGACATTTCGGCCAGTGACTGTTTGGTGCTTTTGCTCTGGAAGTAATTCCATTGGTTGCTGGCCTCGGTTTTCTTGATGGCGGCGTTGTTTTTGAACAGCCCCGCATTGGCCTGGGTTGCGCCGCCCATGTACGAAAAAATGGCGCCGATTGTGGCGATGACGGCGGTGAACATCGCCACTTGGCTGGTCAGGTTGCCCCCGCCAATACCGATTTGAGCCTCGCCGTCATCGTGGTGCCCAGCGCCCTTGATGGCGTGCTCCATCTCGTGATCGTGCGGGCCGTGAACGTGAAAACCTGCTCCAGACATAGTGAATCCTTTGTGTTGTGACTAATTGTGGGTTGATGAAAATCGGGTCAAGCACGGCCAAAGCTAACGAAGCTAAAAGCCCACCCATTCGCTGCGGTGTGTTGTTCGCGACTGGTCTCGACCCATTCCGGGCCAATTTCTGGCGCGAAGGTATCGGCTTCAATTTGTGCGTCAATTTCGGTTACCCATAATTCATGAGCCAGCGGCATGGCCTGTGCGTAGAGCTGTCCGCCGCCGATAACCCAGACCAAGGGTTGACCCGCCTGCTCGCAAATCGATAGCGCTTGTTCTAACGAAGCAGAAGACTGAGCCGCAGTTTGATCCAAATCGCTGCCCCAAGTCAGGTCACGAGAGACGACGAAGTTGAGTCGACCAGGCAACGGGCGAAAGCGCTGGGGCAGGCTGTCCCAAGTCTTGCGTCCCATGATGACCGGCGCGCCCAGCGTCGTGCGCTTGAAGTGGGCCAAATCTTCCGGCAAATGCCACGGAATCTGCCCGTTCAAACCGATCACGCCGCCGCGCGCTTGTGCCCAAATGAGGTTCACGTTCACACGGCCACCGGGGCTTTGATGAGTGGGTGAGGGTCGTACCCGACGATTTCAAAGTCGTCATATTGGTAATCAAAAACCGAGGCGGGTTTGCGCTTGATGGCGAGTTGGGGCAATGCCCGAGGCTCGCGGCTCAGTTGGAGCTTGACTTGCTCAAAATGGTTGTTGTACAGGTGGCAGTCGCCACCCGTCCAAATGAAGTCGCCCACGTCGAGGTCACATTGTTGGGCGACCATGTGGGTGAGAAGCGCGTAGCTCGCAATATTGAACGGCACGCCCAAAAAGATGTCTGCACTGCGCTGGTAGAGCTGGCAACTGAGCACGCCTTTGCCGCCGGGTGCGGGGCTTGGCGCAACATAAAACTGAAAAAACGCGTGGCACGGCATCAGCGCCATCTTTGACAGATCCGCCACGTTCCAGCTGCTGACGATGATGCGACGCGAGTCGGGGTTGCTTTTGAGCGTGTCGATGGCCTGCGCCATTTGGTCGATGTGGCTGCCGTCAGGCGCGGGCCAATTGCGCCACTGCACGCCGTACACGGGGCCTAAATCGCCGTCAGCACGCGCCCATTCGTCCCAAATGGTGACACCGTTTTCGCGCAACCAAGCCACATTGCTGTCGCCGCGCAAAAACCACAAAAGCTCAATCGCGATGCTTTTCCAATGAACCTTTTTCGTGGTGATGAGCGGAAAACCGGTGCGCAAGTCAAAGCGCATTTGATGTCCGAAGACCGAGCGCGTGCCCGTGCCGGTGCGGTCGGCTTTGTCCGCGCCATGCTCAAACACGTGGCGCATGAGGGCTTCAAAAGGGTGCGGAGTCGAGTTGGGCATGGGTGTGATGGAGCCGGCTAGGGCCAAATTGTGCACCGTATGCCGTCAGCGGCTCGGCGCAAAGCTCTGAAACAGCATTTTCAGCCCCATCACGCCCAAAACCGCAGCGGCGACCGAGTTGAGGCGTTGTCTTTGGGACGCGTAGAGGCGTTGAATCGTTGGCAGTGAAAAAGCAGTTGCCAAAAAGACGTGCCAAAGTACCGAATTGACCCACACCAAGGCAATTGCACCCACAGTGACGACGAAATCAGCGCCAACAGGCAAGATGGTCACGAACATGCTGCTGAAGAATAGCGCGGGCTTTGGGTTGAGCATGTTGGTGATCAGCCCGGTTCGAAACATGCGGAAGTTCGTTGCTGTCAAAACGATGGGATTGCGCGGCGAACCCGCTTGAGAACGGCCGCCAAACGTCATTTTGGCAGCCAGCCAAAGCAAATAAATTGCGCCTGCCGTTTGCATCAACAAACGCAGCCATTCATGCGCCGCAAAAACCGCGTGAACCCCAGCCACAGCCATGAGCGCCCAAATCAGCGTGGCCAGCGAGATGCCAAGCGCCGAATAAATCGCGCTTGCGCGTTTGCCGTTGGCGGCCAGCTGCGTCACCAATAGGAAGTTGACTCCCGGCGTGATGAGCACAACCCAGTGCAGCAGGCTCAGGGTGATGAAGGAAGTGATCATGGTGATTGGGGAAGTTTTGGGTAGACAAAGTAGATTTTGACAGAATATTTACCTTGAAAATCGAAACGATTGCTTTCGATTTTCAAGGGTGTAAGATTGAATAGATGGACATTCAAGCGTTTCAACGAGACTCAATTCAAGCCGTACTTGAGCAACGACTCGGTGAGTCGCGTGCGCTGGCTTTGCTTGGCGCGCGGCAGGTCGGTAAGACGACCGTGGCAAGGCTTTATGCTAGTCGCTACGACTGCGCGTACTTCGATCTGGAGGATCCTGCAGCGCTGCAAGCGTTGTCGCAGCCGCGCGATGCTTTGCATGCTTTGCTGTCAGCGGGCAAGACGGTCGTCATTGACGAGGTACAGCGCCATCCGCAGTTGTTTCCGGTGCTGCGGGCGTTGATTGACTCGCACGAGAGAAATAGCCAATTTTTGCTGCTGGGTAGTGCCTCGACTGTGTTGATGCGGGAGTCGGGTGAGTCATTGGCCGGGCGCTTGAGTTTGCTGTATCTGGGCGGCTTGGCGTTGAGTGAGCAGCGAGTCACAGATGTGCCCGCATTGTGGCTGCGCGGTGGGTTTCCGAGAGCGCAATTGGCGCGCAGTGACCGCGCTGCATTTCGTTGGCTGCGTGACTATTTGTCGCTGGTGATTGAGCGAGATTTGCCGCAGCTGGGATTCAATGCGCCGCCCACCACGATGCAGCGGTTTTGGCGCTTGCTGGCTCATTGTCATGGTCAAGTTTGGAACGCGGCTGAGCCTGCCAGAGCCATGGGCGTCAGCGAGCCAACCATTCGCAAATACTTGGATTTTTTGGTCGGTATGCAGCTTGTGCGGCAATTGCCACCATGGCATGAAAACTTGAGTAAGCGTCAGGTGAAGTCGCCCAAAATCTACATACGCGACAGCGGGCTGTTGCATCACTTGATTGGCGTGGAGTCACCGCAGGCCATGTGGACTCAGCCACGCAGTGGCGCGAGCTGGGAGGGTTTTGCCTTGGAGCAGGTGTTGCATGTCGCGCAGCCTGATGAAGCCTATTTCTGGGCCACTCATGGCGGGGCTGAGCTTGACTTGCTGATGTTCAAGCATGGTTTGCGGGTGGGCGTGGAGTTCAAGCGAAGCGATGCGCCAGCGATGACTGCATCGATGCACACGGCTTTGGCTGATCTGAAGCTAGATGCTTTGTATGTTGTTTACTCGGGGGACAGACGCTACGAATTGATGAAAAGTACGCCCTCGGGTGCCAGTGTTCAAGCGATTCCACTATCTGATTTGGCGCAGATTGCAGCAGATTGGGATTAAAAATCGCCTTGAAAATCGAAAGCGATCGTTTCGATTTTCAAAGCTAGATGTGATCGGCTAGCCCAGAAGAAGTGGCTGCGTGGGGTGCAAGCGCCCCATGACGTGGCTGTTGGCGTAGCGGCCGTTTCGCAGCGAGTCGGCCCGTTTGGTGCCTTCGATGATGAAGCCGTGCTTTTTGTACAAGTTGACGGCGCGTGCGTTGTCGGCAAACACCTCTAGCTCAATGCGCAAGCAGTTGGCCCAGTTGTCGGCGTAGCTGAGCAGCTCAGTCATGAGTGCGTTGCCAGCACCCACGCCTTGGTGCGGCACGGCAACGCT
>JANOPN010000175.1:0-3258 GCA_031421855.1 Comamonadaceae bacterium | reverse complement strand
TCTACGGTGACCTTGAAGATTGAGCCAGGCCAGTCGTTGCGATCAAAAAGCACCCGTTTCGCGCCGCTCCCGCGCACGAAATTGGCCATCAAACGCTGGCACGGACGGCCAACCGCGCTTTCTTGGGCTCTCGTTTCATTGGTGTCTGCCTCGGTCGCCTCGACTGGTTTCACCGCGCTGTTCAACGCGGCCCACGCCAACCCAAAAGGCCCAACGGTCGTCAACGGCAACGCCACGTTCACCAATGAGGGTAACAAGCTCATCATTCGCAACACCGACGGCACGGTGATCAATTGGCAAAGTTTCAACATCCAGCCAAACGAGCAGAAGCTTTTTCAACAAAACAGCGCCAGCAGCACCGTCATCAACCGCGTCATTGGCAACGATCCGTCGAAAATCTTGGGCCTGCTCACGTCCAATGGTCGAGTGGTATTGGTCAACCCGTTTGGGATCACGGTTGGGCGTGGCGCGTCGGTTGACACAGCAGGTTTCACGGCATCTGCGTTGAACATCACCGAGGCCGACGCCAAAGCCGGACGCATGCGCTTCCAAGGTAATGCGCTCAATGGCAGCGCGGGAGCCATTCAAGTTGACGGCGTGGTTCGCACCCAAAACGGCGATATTTTGCTGTTTGCTCCAAATATCACGGTGGGCGTTGACGGTCTGGTTCGGGCGGACAACGGCAATGTGATTTTGGGCGCAGGTCAAAAGGTAGAGATCACTGGGCGCGGCTTGGAAGGCATCAAGTTTGAGGTGCAATCTGCGAGCGATCGCGTGACCAATTTGGGCCAATTGCAGGGCAATGCCGTCGGGGTGTTTGCCGGGGCGATCAAACACAGCGGCGCGATTGTTGCCCAGACCGCGACGATGGAGGGCGGCAAGATCGTGTTGCGCGCAGTGAAAAACATCGAGATCGCTGTTGCTAGTAAATTGATAGCAGACGGATCAATGAATCCGGTGACCAATGGCCAAAATGCCATCAAAACAGGCTCTGCAGGCGGTCAAATCAGCATTTCAAGTGCTCAGGGCGATGTGAGCGTCGGTGCGGGTGCTGTGATCTCAGCCAAAGGCATTCAAGCCAGTGGCGGTCAAGTCACGATTCAAGCCGAGCAAGGCAACGTGGTGGTGCAGCCATTTGCGCAACTGAATGTGGACGGCAGCGTCGGCGGCAGCGTGCGCGTGATTGCGGCGCAGCAGTCAAGCGTCGCGGGCGTGATCAATGCGCGCGGCACGGCAGACTTGATGGGTCTACAAGGCCTTGCGCAGGCGCAGGTGGGCGCCGGGGGCGTTGCGCTTGAAGCGACTTCCGGCGGTGCGGCCAGCAGCCCAGCGGTGGCTGCGGTGTCCGGCATCGGCGGTCAGATTGATGTGTTGGGCCAAACGGTCAGTGTTGACACCGGCGCCGTGCTGGATGTGTCGGGTGATCTCGGTGGCGGCAAGATCCGCATCGGTGGCGATTTTCAAGGCAAAAACGCGAGTGTCCCAAACGCGCTGGACACCAACGTTTCAGCTGGTGTGTTGTTGCTGGCCAATGCCAAAGTGCGCGGCAATGGCGGTGAGGTGATTGTTTGGTCGGACGACACGACGAGGTTCAGCGGCTCCATCGAAGCCCAAGGAGGCGAGTTTGGCGGCAACGGTGGGTTTGGCGAAACATCAGGTCACAAGACGCTATATTTCCGTGGTCGCGCCGACATGTCTGCACGCCGAGGACGCACCGGCAGTTTGCTGCTGGATCCTTCAGATGCAACGCTCGCCGGTGGCGCAAACTTAGGCGCACCCAATACGTTTTATGAGGCCGACATCGAGGCCATGGCCGGTGGCTTCACGCTGAGTGCGAGCAACAGCATCACGACCTTGACCGGTACGACTTTCACGTCGGGCATCAATATTACGCCGTCGTTCGCTGGGTTCAGTTTGGATGTGCAGGCGGGTGGAACGGGCAACATTGACTTGAACACATCCGTCTCGACCAATGACGGGGCGATTTCGATCGTGAACAACGGGTCGGGCGCGGTCAACCTCCAAAATGGCCGGGTTTTGCGAACCAGCGCCACCATCGCCATGGGAGGGGCTCCGATCACGGTGTCCAGCAACTCCGATTTGAACATCGGCGGGAGTGTGTTGGCCGGAGCGTCCGTTGTTTCGCTGTCCGCGGGGGTCGTGGCTGGAAACTCATCGTTGACGATCAACGGCGGTGCGCAAATTGCAGCGTCCGGTATCGAGATCGTCAGCAATCGCATCAACATCACCGGTGGCGGGACAACCATCAGTGTGGCGGATGGGGGTTCAGCAACCTTGCGACCGATGAACCCGACGCGGGACATCGTGTTGGGCGCGAACGATGCGTTTGCGACGGGTTTTCTGGGCATAGACTCGGGTGAAATCGCCAAAATTTTGTTGGGAACCAATTCGGTGCTGCGAATCGGCAGCCAAACTGCCTACGACGGCACCATCAGCATCAATGCCGCCGGTATTGATTTGGCCAACCGAAATACGTCGTTTTTAACTGCTAACGCAGGAAAGATAACCGATGGCGGCTCGATTACGAACGGCTTGTATTTGCGCGCTGAATCGGGCGTGGTTGATCTGGGCAACAACACGCACAGCGTGGCATCGCTCAGCGGGCGGTCACTGACGGGCGACTTCAACTACAGATCGGCTGGCAATTTGCAGCTTGTTCAGTTTGACGGTGCAAATGGCATCACCAGCAACGGCGCGATAAAACTTAAAGGCCCAGGCGCGACTTCGACTTTGCAACTGCAGCACAACGGCGATTTGACAAGTGAGGGGGACATTCTCATTGAGTCGTTCGGTAAGATTGAGGTGCAGGCACCGACAGCCCGAATCGACAGCAACGGTGACAATTTCGGTGCGTCCGGTCGGATTCGAATCGATGCGGTCACAGTCATCCACGGCAACGCCGTCGGTGGCAGTAAGAACTTGATCTTGGACTCGTCTTCTTCCGATGCTGCTGGGGCTGAGATTAGGCTTGGAGGGGTCAACCAAGGCCCGGGTGTCAAGCTCACCAGCCTGACAGTCAACAGCAGTGGATCAACACCAGCCACGGCTGGCGAGATCATTCTTGACGGCAGCCAAATTCAGACCGAAATATCGGGTGGCTCGAGCGTCACGTTGACAGGCAAGGTTCGGCTCAACAATACGCTGGCAATTCACGGGCAGTCCGTCACGCTAAATGGCGAGGTGCAGCCCTTTGGCGGTACGTTAGCCACAGGTTTGACCTTAACCGGTAACTCGATT
>JANOPN010000174.1:0-16911 GCA_031421855.1 Comamonadaceae bacterium | reverse complement strand
CAGCCACTCGGAGATTGATCCAGCGGTCGACACCTATTTCAGGCGATCGCTCGGTGGTTCGCGCACACCGGGCGCTTTGATCGACGGCTTCACCTTCACGCTTTGAGCGTTTTCAGGGCGCGAATCGCTGTTTTATGCGATAAATATGCCCTTAGTCTCCGGATTCATTGAGTTTGGTGCTATCAATTTGTTTGGATCGTGACCTCTTATGGTGACCTTTTCAATTCATTTGATGTGTTGATGTGCGCTAAAATCGCATCAAAGCATCAAATCGTTGGAGAATCCTGCCATGCGAACCACCCTGACACTCGAGCCTGACGTTGAGGCATTGCTTCGTGAAGTGGTTTACCGAAGCGGCACAAGCTTCAAGCACGCCGTCAACCAAGCCATCCGGGCTGGTCTTGCGCCCAAGAACGCATCGAGCCTCAGCCGTGCTGCGTTCGTGTTTCCCAGTTATCCGCAAGGTAGAGAGCTGGTGGATTTGACCAAGGCATTGTCCTTGGCATCCGAACTCGAGGACTTGGAAGTTTTGACCAAGATGACGCGGCCTGACACCGCTGGTCCCTGATGGCGCGTTCATGAAAATCCCCGACCTCAACGTGTTGTTGTACGCTGCAAATACCCAAAGCGCCCATCATGCGACTGCAAAAAGTTGGTTCGAAGCCTGCTACAACGCCAATGACCCCATCGGCTACACGTGGGTCGTTCTATTGGGGTTCATTCGGTTGAGCACTCGCCGCGCGATCATGGATGTGCCGTTGAATGTCAGCGACTGCTTGGCCACGATTGACATCCTCATTAATCACAACGCCGCGCGAATCGCCGAGCCGGGCCCGCGTCACATGGGCATCTTGGGGCGACTGCTTTTGTCGGCTGGGGCCGCGGGCAACCTCACAACCGACGCGCACTTAGCCGCCATTGCAATCGAGCACGGCGGTGAACTGGTGACGTTTGATCGAGACTTTGAACGATTTGCGGGCTTGCGCCTGAATCTGCTGCGTTGATCCTCATCACTGGCTTCAAAGCCTGGCCAATCGCCCCAAAGCCAATTGAAGCGTCTCATCCTTCTTGGCAAAGCAAAAACGCACCGTTCGTTGATCGAACGGGTTGCCGTAAAAAGCGTTGAGTGGGATGGCTGCGACACCGACTTCTGTTGTGAGCCATTTGCAAAACTCGTCTTCTGGCAAGGTGCGCTCGGGCACTTTGAGGGAGTCGATGTTCACGCATTGGAAGTAGCTGCCTTCGCTGGGAAGCAGTTTGAACTGGGTTTTGGCTAAGCCTGCGCGAAACAAGTCGCGTTTTCGCTGATAAAAAGCGGGCAACTCCAAGTACGGCGCCGCGCTTTGCATGTGTGCGGCGATGGCGTGCTGCATGGGGGTGTTGACCGTGAACACGTTGAATTGGTGGACTTTTCTGAACTCGGCGCTGAGCGTCGGTGGTGCGGCGACGAAGCCGACTTTCCATCCGGTGACGTGATAAGTTTTGCCAAAACTCGACACGATGAACGCCCTGGCGGCAAGCGAGGGGTAGCGAGCGGCTGACCAATGAGCTTGACCATCAAACACCATGTGTTCGTAAACTTCGTCTGAGATCAGCAGCACGTCGGTCGGTGCTAAGAGTGCATCGAGTTGGCGCATCTCGGCGTCGGTCCACACCGTCGCACTTGGGTTGTGCGGGCTGTTGACCAAGATGCAGCGGGTTTGGGGGGTGATGGCCGCGCCGATGGCGGCAAAGTCGGGCCGAAAAACACCGGGCGTGAGGGGTACGCGAACCACCGTGCCACCGGCCAACTCGATGCTGGGCACGTAGCTGTCGTAGCAGGGCTCCAGCACGATGACTTCATCGCCCGGGCGCACAATCGCCAATATCGCCGTGATGATGCCTTGTGTCGCCCCGGCAGTGATGGTGATGTCTGTGTTGGCGTCATAGGCGTGACCATACAAGGCAGACAATTTGGCACTGACAGCTTGTCGCAGGGCGGGCACGCCAGTCATCATCGGATATTGGTTATGGCCCGCTTGCATGGCTTGGGTCACCGCATCGACTAGGCTGGGGTCGCAACCGAAATCTGGAAATCCCTGGCCCAAATTGACAGCACCGTGCTCCATGGCCAAGGTGCTCATGACGGTGAAGATGGTTGTGCCAACTGCGGGCAGCTTGGTTTCGATGATGGGTGTGCGGGCTGTCGTTTGCATGGTGGTCATTTAAACCGAGATTGTCCATTAGGCGACCAAACCTTCGGTTTCGGTCTACGCGATGATTGGCGGACGATTTGCGGCCACTTCCGAGGCTCTTCCTCGCCAATAGCAAAGCTATTGGCGAGGAAGAGCCTCAGAACTGACTCGCAACTCGCCACGCCACCCAATCGCGTCCCAATGAACAATCTCGGTTAAATTTCGTAGGCGTCGTCGTGCCCAGACATGGCACGCTGGATCAATTTAGCGTCGAGTCGTTCGCTCAGTAAGCTGGCAAAGGCGGTGACGAAGTTGCGCAAATAGGCGCCGCGCTTAAACGCCACTCGGGCGGTATTTTTGCCGAACAATTGCCCAGCCGGTTTAAAGATCAAGTCGGTACCGGGGTAGTTTTTGACCGCCATCTCGGCCACGATGCCCACACCGAGCCCTAATCGAACATAAGTTGTTATTACATCAGAGTCGATCGCTTCTAAGGCCACGCGCGGGGCCAGCTTGCGTGCGGCAAAGGCTTTGTCGATGCGTCCACGACCCGTGAATGAGGGGTGGTACGTGATCAGCGGCTCACTGGCCAATGCTTCAAGGCTGATGTGCTCGCTCGACGCCAGCGGGTGTGCAGCGGGTAACACGATCATGTGCTGCCACTCGTAGCAGGGCAGGGTCACCAAGTCGACGTAGTCGGCCAATGACTCGGTGGCGATGCCGATCTCGGCCACGTCATCGAGCAGCATGCGCGCCACTTGCTCGGGTGCACCTTGGTGCAAACTGATGTTGACATGGGGAAAGGCCTCGCGCAGCTTGCTCACCGCCGGTGGCAACACATAGCGCGCTTGGGTGTGGGTGGTGGCAATTGACAACGTGCCCGAGTCTTGCGCGGCAAACTGCTCGCCGATGCGCCGCAAATTGCTGACTTCGCGCATGATGATCTCCACGCTTTTGAGTACTTCGACTCCAGGCTCGGTGATTCGTTTGAGGCGTTTGCCGTGGCGCGCAAAAATCTCGATCCCCAACTCGTCTTCCAGCTCAATGATGGCTTTTGACACGCCCGGCTGCGACGTGTGCAGCGCTTTTGCGGCCTCGGTGAGGTTGAGGTTTCGACGCGACGCCTCCAAAACGAAGCGAAATTGATGCAGATTCATGGCCGGATTCGATATGTTGTTTTAGATCTTAAGACTAGCTCTATCATAATCGGATTGAGTTTCTGTTTACCCTGCCTACAATTGCGCAATGGCTCACATCTACATTTATTCGCCCTCTACAGCCGTCCAAGATCCGGTTGCTTTCAAGCGTGGCATCAAACGACTTGAAGCCAAGGGCCACGCGGTCGAACTTGACGAGGCTGTGCTCAAGCGCCACACACGCTTTGCAGGCGACGATGCAACCCGGATCGCGGCCGTGGCACGGGCGGCGGCCAGCGGCGCTGACATGGCGATGATTTCGCGCGGCGGGTATGGGTTGACCCGCATTTTGGGCGACTTGCCTTACAAAGCCATCACCAAAAGCATCGAGCGCGGAACGCAGTGGATCGGTTTGAGTGATTTCACGGCCTTGCAATTGGCCTTGATGGCGAAGTCTGGACCAGCCAGTGAGGTGTCAACTTGGGCGGGGCCCTGCGTTTGCGAAGACTTCATCGTTGAAGACGCCAGCAAGATTGACGAGATCACAATGGCTTGTTTTGACGACTTGATCGCGGGCCAAGCGGAAGGCACAGGCTGGCGGCTGCCACGGGCGGACAACGCACCGTACCTGAATACAGCATCAAAAAAGATAGCATCGAACCCAATAGATCCGGTGACCAAGGTCGATATTCACATCAAAAATGCCACTTTGTGGGGTGGAAACCTCTGCGTCTTGACGTCGATGGTCGGCTCAAGCTTCATGCCTGTGCCCAAGCGCGGGATTTTGTTCTTGGAAGACACGGGCGAGCACCCGTACAAAATCGAGCGGATGCTGACGACGCTGCTCAACGCGGGCATTTTGTCGCAACAAAAAGCAATTTTGATGGGTCAATTTTCGCGCATTGTGCCGCTCAACAATGACCGAGGCTACAAGCTGCAAACCGTTGTGGAATGGCTGCGCACCAAGGTCAAATGCCCCGTGCTGACGGGTCTGCCGATGGGCCATGTACCAACCAAGGTGTGTTTGCCCGTTGGTCGCACGGTCGAGCTGGCCGTTGAAGGTTCAGAGGCGCTGATCGTTTGGGGCGAGTGACCCGATCAAGCCCGTTCAGCGCGAGTTGTAGCGGCTGTTGCTGCGGGGTTTGGCATCCGGCATGAAGCCTTTGAACATGTCGTTGAGGTGTGCCATCACGTCTCGGGCTTTGTGTTCGCCGTACATGTTTGACAAAGCGGCCATCACGTCACTGCGCAAAAACCAAAGCGCACCAATGTCTTCAGCGTATTTGATGCGCAGCATCAGCGGCCGCCAATCTGTGTCGGCATCGTCACCCAACACCGACACCATGGCGTAGCGTATCGCCTCAAGCTGATCGATCAACGTTGAGTTGCCGTGAGTCGGCGTGGCGGTCAGCAATCCCAAGATGCTGGTTTTGATGGCGGATGCAAATCCCATGTGTGCGTATGATTCCTGCGTCACTCACTAACCGTTGAATTCGCCCCCTTTTGTGACAATCGGGCCCGATGGCGAATCAACGAAGCGTGCCAAAATTGCCGCTCGTTGCCAGTCTATTCCTGAACTCACTTTTGTGTTGGACAAAATATCCGTGAAAACCCTTAATTCCACCGTTGCGTACGACGCGCACTACATCAATGGGCAGTTTGTCACGGCTGAGGGGCCAGATTTGCTGCCGGTGTACGACAGCTCCACCGAAGAATTGATGGCCACCGTGCCCGCTGGCACCGCAGATGAGGCTCGCGCAGCGATTCGGGCGGCCCGTGCGGCGTTTGACGGCTGGTCGAGCTTGAGCGTTGAAGAGCGCTGCGTCTACATTGACAAAATCGTCGCGGGGCTCAAAGCGCGCAGCGATGAGATCGCCACCGCCATCGCCCGTGAAGTGGGCATGCCCATCAAGCTTGCCAAAGCGATTCAAGTCGGCGGCCCCATCTACAACTGGGGCAACGCAGCCAAAAAGGCGCGCGAGTTTCAGTGGGAGCGTCAAGTCGGCAACTCCACCGTTGTGCGTGAGCCGATTGGTGTGGTGGGTTGCATCACGCCTTGGAACTTTCCATTGAGTCAAATCACACTCAAAGTCGCACCGGCGCTGGCGGCGGGTTGCACGGTGGTGCTCAAGCCCAGTGAAATTGCTCCCGTCAACGCGATGATCTTGGCGCAAGTCATTCACGAAGCCGGCCTGCCCAAAGGTGTTTTCAACTTGGTCAACGGCTTGGGGCCCGTCGTGGGTGAGGTGCTGGCAACGGACGCCGATGTCGACATGGTCAGCTTCACCGGCTCAACCGGGGCGGGTCGGCGGGTGGCGGCGCTTGCGAGTGCCAGCGTCAAGCGTGTGGCGCTTGAGTTGGGCGGTAAATCGGCCTCCCTCATCCTGCCAGACGCCGATTTAGCCGCTGCCGTGCGCGGCACGGTGTCAGCCTGCATGCTCAACAGCGGGCAGACCTGCTCGGCGCACACCCGCATGTTGGTCAGCAAAGACCAGTTTGAAGCCGCCAAGAGCCTCGCAGCCGAGGCCATCGCCAAGTTCACGATTGGGGCGAGTTTGGCTGAGGGCAGCAAACTCGGGCCGTTGGTCAGCGCCGCGCAGCGCGACCGTGTTTTGGGCTTCATCGCCCAAGCAATTGACGAAGGTGCACAAGTCGTCGCAGGTGGCGCAACCAAACCCGACCAAGCCCAAGGCTACTTCGTGCAACCCACCATTTTGGCCATTCAACCGCATCACACGGTCGCAAAAGAAGAGATTTTTGGCCCGGTGCTGGTGATGTTGGCCTATGACGATGTCGCGCACGGCATTCGGCTGGCCAACGACAGCATTTATGGCCTGGGTGGCGCGGTTTGGGGCCAAGACGAGGCGAATGCAGTCGCGGTAGCACGCAAAATTCGCACGGGGCAAATCGACATCAACGGCGGGCCCTTCAATGCCAATGCGCCGTTTGGCGGCTACAAGCAGTCGGGTAACGGTCGCGAGGGTGGCGTTTACGGGCTAGAAGAATTCTTGGAGTACAAAGCCATGCAATTCAAGCCAGTTGTGAGCTGAAAGCGCAGATAAAAACGAGGAGACAAGCAAATGTTGAAGTGGACAAAACGGCTCGCAATCTTGTTTGCGAGCCTCTTGGGTGTCGTGGCGGTTGTGATCGGTGGCTACGTTTGGCGAAGCATGCCGCAGCTTGACGGCACCCTGAACGCGGTGGGCCTGAGCCAGGCCGTCACCATCAAGCGCGACGCGTCTGATGTCACGCACATCGAAGCCAAAAACGACCGCGACGCTGCCTTTGCGCTGGGCTACGTACACGCCCAGGAGCGCTCGTGGCAGCTGGAGTTTAATCGCCGCATCATGCATGGGCGCTTGAGCGAGTTCTTAGGCGAACCAACGCTTGAGACCGACAAACTGATGCGCACTTTGGGCATCATGGAAATAGCCAAAGCCCAGTTCGCCAACTTGCCCGCAGCAGTCAAGGACGGCCTGCAGGCGTATTCAGACGGCATCAACGCGTTTCACGCGACCAGCTCGCAAGCGTTGCCGCCCGAGTTTCGTGTTTTGGGCATCAAACCCGGCCTTTGGACGCCACTGGACAGCGTGGGCTGGTCGATCATGATGGCGCTTGATTTGGGCGGAAACTGGGGCACCGAGATTGCGCGCTTGAGCGCCTCGCGCGTACTCGACACACAGCGCATGTGGCAGATGTACCCCGTGTTTGAGGGTGAAAAACCCAAGGGGACTGCAGATTTGTCGAAGCTGTATGCGGCTCTGGGTGTCTACAAAGTTTTGGGAACGACCTCAACGGGGAGCAAAACCGCCGCCATAGATGATTCAAAAGTAATAGCATTAAACCCAATGAATCCGCCGACCAAGGGCATATTTGACGTTAAAAACCCGTTTTTGAGCGCCCAGGCGGCGTTGCAGCAGGCTTTGGCGCAACCGATGGCCCGCATGGTCGATGAGATCGGCCACGGAGACGCCCAAGTCACGGGCCGAGGCAGCAACAACTGGGTCGTTGCCGGTAGCCGCACCCAAAGCGGCAAACCGCTGGTGGCGAACGATCCGCATTTGGGCCTGAGTGCCCCGGCCATTTGGTACTTTGCCGCGATCAAAACCCCCACCAACCAAGCCGTCGGCGCGACTCTGCCGGGCATGCCCTATGTGATTTTGGGCCGCAATGCCCACGTGGCTTGGGGCTTTACCAACACCGGCCCCGATGTGCAAGATGTCTACATCGAGCGCATTGACCCCGCAAACCCCAAACGCTACCAAACCCCGACGGGTTGGAGCGACTTCACCGAGCGCGCCGAGGTGATCAAGGTCAAAGCATTGCCCGATGTGAACCTCAACGTGCGAGGCACGCGCCATGGCCCGGTGTTGTCTGACTCGCTCAAGAACTACGACTGGATCGACACCAGCAAGGTCGCTTTGAGTCTGCGCTGGTCGGCGCTTGACAGCGACAACCAAACCCTGCGTGCGGGCATGGAAGCAATGGGTGCGAGGACCGTGCCTGAGCTTTTTGCCGCGTTTCAGCACTACCAATCGCCCGCTCAAAACCTCGTAGCCGCCGATGTCGATGGCCGCACGGGCTACAAAGTGATCGGTAAACTGCCGATTCGCGCGCCGAACGACATCATGGGTGCAGCCCCAATGCCGGGCTGGGATGCCAGCTACGACTGGACCGGGTGGGTGGCGTATGCCGACAACCCGGGCGACAACGGTGTGACCTCAAACCGCCGCAACGCCGCATTCAAGGGCAAAAGCGAGCTGATCGAGCCAGGTTGGTTGGCAACGGCCAATCAACGCATCCACGACACCGAATTCCCGCATTTCATGGGGCAAGACTGGGCGCAGAGCTACCGGTTTGACCGCATCAACGCCTTGCTGGCTCAAACCCCCAAACACGACGCCAAAAGCCTGGCGCGGGTCCAAGGCGACGTCACATCGCTTGCCACCATTCGCTTGCTGCCGCATTTTCGGGCTGCGGTGTCGGCGAGCGCCTCGGGTGCTGTGCCCGACGCAATCAAGACCGCGGCCGCCGCATGGGACGGCAGTATGGCCGCTGACTCAAGCCTGCCGCTGATATTCAGCACCTGGATGGATCAATTCACCCGCGACGTGTTGTTGCACCGCTTGGGCGAGACTCGATTCAAAGCGCAATACGGCCGCAGGCAGTTTCGCGCTGGCATTGAGTCGATTTTGGAGAGCAACGACGTTTTCTGGTGCAAAGTCGATTGCAAAACCGCCAGCGCCAATGCGCTGAACTTGGCCATGGCCGACATTCGATTGAAAAGCGGCGAAGACCCAAGCCAGTGGCTCTGGGGCGCGCACCACATGGCGGTGTCGCGGCACAACCCGCTGGGCAACGTCGCTTTGCTGGCAAAAGCATTTGACGTCCGGGTACCAACCGGAGGTGACGGCTTCACTGTGAATGTCGGGCAATACAGTTTTGCCGACAAAAAAGCACCATTTGCCAACCGACACGCCGCCAGCATGCGAGCAATTTACGACTTGGCTGACCTAGAAAAATCACAATTCATCTACCAAACCGGGCAAAGCGGTAACGTCTTCTCAGGCCGCTACCGAGACATGTCAACGACTTGGGCAGGCGTGCAATACCGATCGCTGCAACTCAACCCCACGAGCTGGGCGCATGAGTTGCAACTGTCGCCGTGATCCATTGATCCAACACCCTAATCGAGCAGTGACATGATCCCATTCAGCGACATTCAGTTGATTTCTTTTTTGAACGATTTGGAATCCGACCGTGTCGAGCGAAAGCGCGATTGGGCGGGGGACGCAAAGGAAAAAGCGAGGCAGGCCGTGTGTGCATTCGCAAACGATCTGCCAGGCCATGATGGGTTGGGCATTTTGTTCATTGGGGCAAACGACGACGGAAGTGGTGCAAATATAGAGGTGACCGACGCGCTGCTAATGACGTTGTCTGACATGAAGACTGACGGGAAGATTTTGCCTCCACCCACGATGACGGTTGAAAAGCGGACGCTCATGGGCGTACAAATGGCTGTGGTGTCGGTGCGGCCGTCAGACTCGCCGCCTGTGCGTTACGAGGGTCGCATTTGGATACGTATAGGTCCGCGCCGAGCGATTGCATCCGCGCAAGACGAGCGCATCCTGAATGAGAAGCGTCGATGGGGCAACCGAGCATTTGACTGCCATCCGGTTCATGGCTGCGACTTGGGAGAACTTGATCGACCAACTTTTGAGAATCAGTACTTGCCCCAAGCGGTCGCGCGAGACGTGATCGACGCAAACGGTCGAACCTACGAAGAGCGACTTGCTTCAATGGCGATGATCGCCTCGGTTGACGACACCACGCCAACTGTCGTTGGTGTGCTCACACTGGGTAAGTCGCCCAGAACTTGGGTCGCTTGCGCTTACGTACAGTTCGTGCGGATTCGGGGCACGCGTTGGGGTGATCCCGTTGTCGACGAACAAGAGATTGACGGCACGCTGGATTTGATTTTGCGTCGATTGGACGAAAAGATCAAAGCATCGCTCGCCGTTGCGGTTGATTTCGCGTCGGGCACCACCACCGAGGTCAGAACCAGCCCCTATCCTTTAAGCGCCCTCCAACAGTTGACGCGCAACGCAGTCATGCATCGGAGCTACGAAAATACCAACGCGCCGGTGCGAGTGTATTGGTTTGACGATCGAATCGAGATACAGAACCCCGGGGGTCCATTTGGGGTGGTGACGTCGGAAAATTTCGGTCGAGCGGGCGTCAGCGACTACCGAAACCCGAGCGTCGCTGCGGTGTTGAGAAACTTCGGCTTCGTTCAACGGTTTGGTTTTGGCATTGCTGAGGCACGCCGGGCACTTCGAGCAAACGGCAATCCACCGCCCGACTTTCACACCGAAGCCACACACGTCTTGGTGACCGTCTGGAGTACAAAATGAGCGTCCCAGTCCTCACGTTCTTCAATAACAAAGGCGGTGTTGGCAAGACGTCGCTGATTTATCACTTGGCCTGGATGCTGTCAGATATGGGATATCGGGTCGTGGCCGTCGACCTCGACCCGCAGGCGAATTTGACATCAGCGTTTTTGACTGAAGACTGTTTGAACGGGCTGTGGAATCCTGATACCGAGCCAACAACCGGTACAACTATCTATCAGTGTGTCCGCCCGCTCACCGAAGTTGGCGACATATTGCCCCCAATCACGCAGCAAATCAGTCAACACTTGCATTTGGTCGCCGGCGACTTGGGATTAGCAAGCTTTGAAGACATGTTGTCGCGAGAGTGGCCAAATGCGCTCGACTCTGGCTCTCGGGTTCGATCATTTAAAGTGTTGACCGCTTTTTGGCAGGTGGCCCAGATAGCTGCCTCACAGCACAACGCACAGATTGTTTTGGCGGATGTCGGCCCCAACTTGGGTGCGATCAATCGCTCGGCACTGATCGCAACCGACTTTGTCGCAATTCCATTAGCGGCCGATCTTTTCTCGTTGCAGGGGCTGAAAAATTTGGGTCCAACCTTGACCCAATGGCGCGAGGATTGGGGCAAGCGCTTGCAAAATGGATCAAGCCAGAAAATGGAGCTCCCCAAAGGTGCGATGAACGCGATCGGGTACGTGTTGATGCAACACAGCGAAAGATTGACCAGACCCGCAAAAGCGTACAAAAATTGGGCTGATCGAATCCCCGGAACCTATCAAAAGCTCATCGCACCTGAGCGCATTGACAGTGCCGATGCGCACTGCCTTGCGCGACTCAAGCACTACCGCAGCCTCATGCCTATGGCACAAGAGGTGAGGAAGCCAATCTTCCACCTGACCCACGCCGACGGCGCGATCGGCAACCATTCCCAAGCGGTTCAGGACGCGAAGGCTGACTTTGGGGCGTTGGCACGGGCCATCATGAGGCGAATTGACTGTTCGGTTTGACGCGCATCGAGCCCGCGTCAGCCACCAAGGAGCCAAGGCGCGATGAAGGCGAAATAGCCACCAATTGCCAAAACGGCCAGCGAGCCCCAATACAAATTCAGTGAGAGTTTGCGGGTTCGCAGGCAGGCATTGCGAAGCTTAGGGTCGATTGGGCATGGCGCAAAGCGGTTGCGCCACTGCATCCAGCCGCCCAAAACCATCATGGCTGACGCAAAACCGAACAAGGCTGTTTTGTGCTCCGACAACCACACAATCTGCGGAAACACGCTGACCAAGCTGCTGAGCGCCGCGCCCGCGCCCAGCGACACCAACAGCGCCGGCAACGCGCAGCAAATCAACGTGCTGGAGCTCGCAAACAGGCTCATCCAGCTGCCAAGCAGCGGGGCTTTTTGATCGGTGTCTGTCATTTTTTAGCCACCAAATCTGCCTTGACCTGTGTCGTGGTCTTGGCAGTCGCGGCAATGCTGGTGACCTCATAGCCCGCATCGATGATTTCAGCTTTGACCTGGGCGGCGTCAAATTTTTGTCCTGGTTTGACTTGAACAGCAACGGTTTTTTGGGCCAGATTCACATACACCGCTTGGGTTTGGGGCAGGGCGGTTAGGCGTTTCTCGATGCCTTGGGCGCAAAAAGCGCAAACCATGCCGTTGACTTTGAGGAGCAAGTTGTCACCTGCTGGCGCTGGTGAGGCCGCGTTAGCAAAGCCGCCCAGTGTGATGGAAGCGGCGATGAGGATTGATTTGAGTTTTGACATGGTGATTTTCTGGATAGTTAAAAAGTGAGCATGAGGTTGAATTGCGGGTTGCTGGTTTGCTCGATCAAGTCGCGTTTGATACCGACTTCCAAGAAGTAGGCCTTGCTGATGAGCCGAATCATGGGTGTGACGCTGCGTTCGCGAATCCAACCCGTTTCGCGGTTGATCTTGACGATGAGCCAAGGTTGAATCTCGTCATACTCGGCTTCGTAAAACGAAAACCCGGCGCGCACATCCATTTGGTTGTGGCGCACCAGCCGGTCACTCGCGCCGCTGGCACGTTGGCTGTGCCAACTGGTCGCAGCGTAGACCCGAGTCGTCTCGTAGTCAACTTGGAACCCCGGCTCAAATGCCGTGACTGGCGCATTCAATCCCGCGCCGCGCACCTGGTTTAGGTTGCCATACAGCCAAATGTTGGCTTGTGCGTCGGGCAAATTCCAGCGTTTGGCGAGTCGGGTGTAGGTCAAATGCTGCGTGACTCTTTTGCCTGCTCCGCCTGCCAAATCGCTGGTTTGCCGAGCAACGGCGTAGCCCAACGCGTCTCGAGCCGTGAGCGAGTAATTGGCGCTGAGCTCCGCCTCATCGTTTGAAAAGGCCGACATGAACATCGTGCCGCCCCTATAAGCCATGGGCGCAGCGACCGCCTGCGTTGAACTAAATGCGAGCCATGTCGCAGCACCCACGAGCAGCGCGCGAAGTCGAAAATTGGGATTCAAAATGGATTCTCCTGAAGACCGCAGCGGCTAAGCCGGCTGCAAAGTGCCTGCTAGCCCGAGGAATCAGGCGGATTGCAGACGGACTTGTGGTGTCAGGGGCTGGATTTGGGTGGCTTCACAGCCAAAATCGCGTCAGCGCTGGTATCGGCTGAAGAAACATGTTGTGGCGCTGCAAAAGGGGGATTTGCCAGCGGCACGGGCGCGAAGGCGACACTCAAACCCAACATGTGGCAAGCCGTGCACGCCAAGCAAGCCGCCGCCGACACCGCATCAGTGTCGGGCATGCTTTGGTGGCATGGCATCGTGTTTTTTGACTCCAACTCGCCCTTGATCGCTGATTTCTCTGCGGCTAGGGCTAGCGATTTCGCATCGGCATCCGAAAAACCAGAAGGCATGGACACCATCTCAACGCTCATTTTGGCCGCAGCAAACCCATGCAGTGGCAGCAAGCACATCAGCAAAAGGATGAAGAGTCGGCGCATATCGTGGTTGATCGCGGTTGAACGGATTGGTTCCCATTGTGCGCCGCTTTGTTGTTAGCCGCAGCTATGGGGTGATTAGCCGAAGGCAAAAACCGAACTAAACTCATACGAAATCAATTCACATCGGAGTCTGAATGGCCAACGCACGATTCATTTGGGACGACCCCCTGCTCATCGACCAACAACTCAGTGACGACGAGCGCATGGTCAAAGAGGCAGCACATGCCTACTGCCAAGACAAGCTCATGCCGCGGGTTCGCGACGCGTTTCGCAACGAGAGTACCGACCTCAGCATATTCAAAGAGATGGGCGAATTGGGCCTTTTGGGGGCAACGATCCCGACTGAGTACGGCGGAGCAGGGCTGAATGCCGTGTGCTACGGGCTCATTGCGCGCGAAGTCGAGCGGGTTGACAGCGGCTACCGCAGCATGATGAGCGTGCAAAGCTCGTTGGTGATGCTGCCAATTTTTGAATTTGGCACTGAGGCGCAGCGCAAAAAGTATTTGCCCAAGCTGGCAAGCGGCGAGTTCATCGGGTGTTTTGGTTTGACTGAGCCTAACCACGGCTCGGACCCGGGCGGCATGCTGAGTCGCGCAAAATCAGTCGACGGCGGCTTTGAGCTGACCGGCAGCAAGATGTGGATCACCAACAGCCCAGTGGCCGATGTGTTTGTGGTTTGGGCCAAAGACGACGCAGGCTCCATTCGCGGCTTCATCCTTGACAAAGGCATGAATGGTCTTAGCGCGCCAAAAATCATGGGCAAAGTGGGCTTGCGGTCATCCATCACGGGTGAGATCGTGATGGACAAGGTCTTTGTGCCGACTGAGAACGCTTTCCCAGAGGTGCGCGGCTTAAAAGGCCCTTTTACTTGCCTCAATTCGGCTCGTTACGGCATCGCTTGGGGCGCACTCGGCGCGGCAGAGGCTTGCTGGCACACGGCCCGCCAATACACGATGGATCGCCAGCAGTTTGGCCGGCCGCTCGCCGCCAACCAGTTGGTGCAAAAGAAGCTGGCCGACATGCAAACCGACATCACGCTTGCTTTGCAAGGGTGTCTGCGGCTCGGGCGAATGAAAGACGAAGGTACCGCAGCGGTTGAGATCACCAGCATCATGAAGCGCAACTCATGCGCCAAAGCGCTGGAGATCGCCCGCGTTGCCCGCGACATGCTGGGTGGCAACGGCATCAGCGATGAATACCACGTGATTCGCCACATGGTGAACTTGGAAGTGGTCAACACCTACGAAGGCACGGCCGATTTGCACGCCTTGATTTTGGGACGCGCCCAGACCGGCATTCAAGCATTTTTCTGATGTTTTTGGCCATTGGTCACCGGATTCATTGGGTTTGTTGCTATGGTATTTGAAAAATATCGAGTGGGTCTTGCGCATGGCTTGCGAGCATGGTTGGTCGTTTTCGTGTGCTCGCTGGTCGTTTTCGGCTCGCAGATTCGCGCGGCCGAAACCCATGCAGGCTCGATGCCCACGATTGTGTTGTCGGGCTTGTCGACTGATCCCTTGCGTATTTCTGCTTGGGTGATCGAGGGCTTGGCACTCGATACCAGCCCCGAACAAGTGCTGAACCTAGCGCCAAGCGCCTTCAAGCTACACAACCAACCGCACCTGTACCCGCTTGGGTCGAGCACACAAACTTGGTTTTGGTTCAGGGTGGCTGATGGCGGTGCCCCAACGCTGCAACAGTGGCACCTGAGTGTAGGCAAGCCTTTTTTAGATCGCGCAACCCTGCACCACCGGGGTGCCGAAGGGCAATGGCGGTCATGGTCTGCGGGCGACTTCATCGCCAACCGCGAGTGGCCCGTTCGCTCGTTGAGCCCCCAGTTTGTGTTGCCGGTGCTCGGCATTGCCCCCGGCGACTTCTTGTTGTCGGTTCACAACAATCGGCCAATGATGCTGGCACCCACGATGCAGCGCGGTGATGTGCTGTCGGCCGATGCACAATTGGATTTTTTACGTCTTGGGGTGTTCTTGGGTGCGGTGTTGTTGGCCATTGTCATCAGTGCATCATTCGGAATCATCTACCGAGACACCCGATATGTTTGGTACGCCCTGTATGCCTGCTTGGTCTTTGCAACCGTGGCGACCTACACAGGGCTTGGGGGGAGGCTTTTTTGGCCTCACTCGCCCGAGTGGCTGCCCCACATCCTGACACTGACCATCGCACAGGTTGCCGTGATTGTGCAATTGCAGTTTTGTCGATCCATGTTTTTGGGTGAGCGAACCCATGTGTTGTGGTCGCGAATCTCATTTGGGGCCATCGTGTTTGGCTGCATCGCGGTGTTGTCGTTTGGCATCAATAGCGTCCATTGGGTTGCGACGATGTTTTTTGTCAGCATCGCCGTCGTCTCTAGCGTGACGTTTGGCATTGTTTTGCGCGCAGTCAGGCAAGGTGTGTTGGCCGCATGGCTGTGGCTATTGGCTTTTTCACCGCTGGTAATCGTGTTTGCCTTGACCACGTCGGCTGACCTTGGTGTCACCCATGTCGATGTGCTGCCCAAGTCAGCGCCGATGTGGGCAGTGATGTTTGAAGTGTTGCTGCTCCTCGTGGCACTGCACACTCATGCCAAACGAACCCATGCCAGTTCAGTGCGCAGTGAAACCTTGGCCCAACTCGACCCGCTGACCGGATTCGTTGCAGCCGCGCAGTTTGATTCGTCGGTAGAGCAAGCCTATCGACTGTCATTGACCAACCGCACGTGCTGCTCGGTGGTGTTTGTGCGGGTTATGCCAAGGTTGCAAGGCGATACAGAGCCGGAAGATCGGCGGTTGAAGCGCGTTGTTCGCGTACTGAACACGGTCTGCACCGAGTCTGACACGGTGGTGCGGGTTAACACTGATGTTTTTGCATTGCTGATGCCCAACACAACATCGGACGAAGGCTTATCTGATCGGATGTCGCGCTTGATCGCGCTGGGTTTGATGGATCGCGGTGGCGCGACCAACAAAGAGTCGCTGCTCTTTCGCATCGTGGGCAGTCTATGTGCGCCAAACTGGGGTGATTGGCCCATAGTGCGGTCCGAAATGCTGCACCGCCTGATGTCCGACATCGGCTGGGACGGGCGCAGCATTCGAGTGCTGCGAGCCAGCGAGTTGCAAAACGCCGCCAGTGGCGCATTTCAGTCGGTGCAGGGTAAGTTGGGCTGATTTAGTGCGCAATTGTGCTTTTGTTCGCCGAATTCATTGACTTCAATGCTATAAAAAAATGATTAATTCACCACTTGTTTCCAACCAGAACGCAGACGTGATTTGCGAGTTGCGAGGCGCAAGTGGCGCGCAGATTGGCTGCATCACGCTCAATCGGCCAAAAGCATTGAATGCGCTCAACTTGAACATGGTCAGGCTCATCGCGGCCGCGCTGGACGCTTGGGCGATTGATGACGCGGTCGTTGGAGTGGCGGTTCGCGGATCCAGCAAAGACGCGTCAGATCCGCATTTTGGACACTTTTGCGCAGGTGGCGACATTCGGTTTTTTCACACCGCCGCTTTGGCAGGAAACCCCGAGTTAGAAGATTTTTTCACTGAAGAATACGCACTCAACCACCAAATCAGCTGCTTTCCTAAGCCCATGTTGATGCTGCTCGACGGCGTTGTCATGGGCGGCGGCATGGGTTTGTGCGCGCACGACCCGGTCGCGTCGCAGCGGGGCGTACCCAAAGCTGGGCAGATGCGGTATCGAATCGGCACCGAGCGCACCAAGGCCGCCATGCCCGAGACTCACATTGGTTTGTTCCC
>JANOPN010000173.1:0-8938 GCA_031421855.1 Comamonadaceae bacterium | reverse complement strand
CCGGCTGATTATTTGGCCCACATCACCTGGCGCGGCGCGTCTGATCGATACCCTGCGGGCATACCGGCCAGCGTGCACGCGCAGGTGATGCATGAGTTGCAACTCATTGGTGAGCTGCGCTATGAGCATTATTTCCTCACGGTGTACGACATCGTGCGGTTTGCGCGCAGCCAAGGCATTTTGTGCCAAGGCCGGGGTTCTGCGGCCAATTCGGTGGTGTGCTACTGCTTGGGCATCACCGAGGTTGACCCCACGCGGGCGAGTGTGCTTTTTGAGCGATTCATCAGCAAAGAGCGCAACGAGCCGCCTGATATTGATGTGGATTTTGAGCACCAACGCCGCGAAGAAGTCATTCAATACCTGTATCGCAAATATGGTCGAGACCGAGCTGCGCTCACCGCCACGGTGGCGACCTACCGCGCCCGCAGCGCCATTCGCGACGTGGGCAAAGCCCTTGGGTTTGACGAAACCACCCTGGCCGTGTTGGCCAAAGATCACCACTGGTTTGACCGGCTTCATGTCAACCCCGAGCTGATGACGAAAGCCGGGCTTGAGCCCCACGAGCTGCGGGTGCAACTGCTGGGCGAACTCACTCAGCAGTTGCTTGGGTTTCCTCGCCATTTGGGGCAGCACACGGGCGGGTTTGTGCTCAGCGAGGGCGCATTGAGTCGCATGGTGCCGATTGAAAACGCCAGCATGCCCCAGCGCAGCGTGATTCAGTGGGACAAAGATGACCTTGATAGCCTGGGCCTGCTCAAAGTCGATGTGTTGGCCTTGGGTATGTTGAGCGCCATTCGCCGAAGCCTAGAGCACATCAGCGCACTCGATGGGGCGACCTTTCGAATGCAAGACATACCGCCAGACTGCGCCGCAACCTTCGAGATGATTTGTCGCGCCGACACCGTGGGCGTGTTTCAAATCGAGAGCCGCGCTCAGATGAGCATGCTGCCGCGCCTGAAGCCCCGCTGCTTTTACGACTTGGTCGTTGAAGTCGCCATCGTGCGCCCCGGCCCCATCCAAGGCGGCATGGTTCATCCGTATTTGCGTCGCCGCCAAGGCTTGGAGCCGGTGATTTTCCCTGAAGACTCCCAGCGCTCTGGCGCGCTCAAGACCGCACTGGGGCGCACCTTGGGTGTGCCGATCTTTCAAGAGCAAGTCATGCAAGTGGCGATTTTGGCTGCAGGTTTCAGCCCCGGCGAGGCCGACCAGTTGCGCCGTGCCATGGCCGCGTGGAAGCGCAAAGGCGGCGTGCACAAGTTCTATGACCGGGTGGTCAGCGGCATGCTTGAGCGGGGCTACGAGCGCGAGTTTGCCGACAACATCTTCAAGCAAATTGAAGGTTTTGGCGAATACGGCTTTCCCGAGAGCCACGCCGCGAGCTTTGCGCTCTTGGTCTATGTGAGTTGCTGGATCAAACACCACCACCCGGCCGCGTTTTTGTGCGCCTTGCTCAACTCACAACCCATGGGCTTTTATAGCCCCAGCGCCTTGGTGGCCGATGCGGCTCGCCACGGCGTGAGCGTGCTGCCGGTTGACATCAACCAAAGCGACATCGAGTCAAGCCTCTTGGATGCTTCAACTGTGCGTTTGGGCTTGCAGATGATCACAAATTTGAAGAAATCAAGCTGTGGTCGAATCATCCATTCGCGTCAGTGCTCACCTTTCGATAGTGTGGATGACCTCGCCCGTCGCGCTGAACTCAGCGTCGCCGACCTCAAAACCCTGGCCGCTGCCGACGCGCTCGCGGCCCTCAGCGGTCATCGCCGCCAGCAAGTGTGGGATGCAGCAGCCTGGCTAGGCGGGCAGGGCGACTTGGTTGACCGCGCCGATGTGGACGACCCCGGCCTTGACTTAAACGAAGACCAAGTCCAACTCAAAGCCGCGCCCGAAGGCGAGGAAATCTTGTTTGACTACGCGTCAACCGGCCTCACCCTGCGCCGCCACCCCTTGGCCCTGCTTCGGCCCAAACTCGCCGCCCAAAAACTGCTCTCGTCCAGCCAATTGGCGCTGTGCCGCCCCAACCAACTCGTCAAAGCCTGCGGCATCGTGACCATGCGCCAACAGCCCTCCACAGCCAAGGGTGTGACGTTTGTCACCCTTGAAGACGAAGGCGGCTCCATCAACGTCATCGTGTGGAAGCGGCTGCGCGAGCGCCTGCGCGACACCCTCATCAACGCCCGACTCATGGCCGTCTACGGCCAATGGCAAGTTGACGCCGCCACCAATGGCCAAGTCAAGCACCTGATCGCCCATCACCTGATCGACCTGACTCCCATGCTGGGCAGGCTAGCCACCGAAAGCCGCGATTTTCGGTGATTTGGCGGTTTTTTATGGCTTTTGGGCACTTGGTCGCCGGGTTCATTGGGTTTGATGCTACTATTTTTATAGTTCTGGTTGGCAACCTGAAGCCACCACAAGTCGTGGCGCGAGACCACAAGCCACGGCAAAGCTGCCGTGCATCCAAACCCCCGCCTCGGTCGTAAAATGTGGGTGACGGCGTAAGAACTTAAACCCGACTTGCGACTCAAGAACGAGACTGACGACCCTTCCAAAGCTGCATGCCTACGCCCCAAACCCTATTGCTTTTCAACTATGACTGGGATGTCGATGGTTTCGAGCCGCTTTTGAAAGGCAAACCGTGGGCAAGTGCGGGGTTTGATCTGTTTGCGTTTCCGAGTAATGTTCAGTTGGTCGGGTTTGACTTGAACCGGTTCACCGACAGGCTGGCTCGCCGCTACCCCAAGCTGCAGGCGGTTGCGTCGAACAACGAGCAATTTGGTGCGCTTGCGGCCGCTTTGCTGGCTAAAAGGCTGGGTTTACCGGGTACGCCGCCTGAGGCCGTGGTGGCTTGCCAGCACAAACTCCACGCGCGGCGCGTTTTGGCCGAGGTGGCGCCCGAATGTTCGGTGCCGTTTGCATTGCTTGATTGCGAGTACGGCATTGACATGCCTGAGCAGTTGCCCGAGCCGCTGCGTTACCCGGTGTTTGTGAAACCGGTCAAAGCAGCCTTTTCGGTTTTGGCCAAAACGGTGCACAACCGGGCTGAGTTGCAAGCGCACACCCGTTTTGGGTGGCGCGAGTTGTGGGTCATCAAGCGCTTGGTTGAGCCCTTTGACCGCATCGCTCACGAGTTTTTTCCGGGCCTGCCGCCTGCGCATCGGCTGGTGCTGGAGCACCCTGCGCATCTGGACTCACCCGGCGTGGGTCAGTTCAACCTCGACGGCGTGGTGTTTGAGGGCAAGGCCAGCAAAATTGGGGTGGTTGACTCGATCATGTACCCCGGCACCCAAGCCTTCATGCGGTTTGACTACCCAACTCGCTTGAGCCAAAGCGTGCAAAATCGGGCGATGGATGTCGCTACGCGATTTTTGTCGCGAGTGGGGTTCTGTCACGGCTTATTCAACATGGAGTTCTTCTACGACGCGGCAACCGATCGGCTCACGGTCATTGAGTTCAATCCGCGCTTGGCGTCGCAGTCGGCAGACCTGTATTTGCGGGTTGATGGCATCAATTTGTTTGCGGTCGCGTTGGCTTTGGCGCGGGGTGAGTCCCCCGACAGCGTACCGCGTGTCGAACCCACAGCGGGCGCGGCTTCGAGTTTTGTGTATCGCTGCTTCGAGCCGGGCCAAGAGCCGCCCGAGCCCAGCAAAAGTCAACAGCAAGCCTTGCATGACAAGTTTGCTGATGTGTTGCTCTTGCCGATGCCCAAACACGGACACTCGCGTGACCGCGACTACACCTGGCTGGGCAGTCACCGCTACGGAATTGTTCATTTAGGTGGTCGAGACGCGGCTGATTTACGCACGCGTTGTGAGCAAGCCAGTGCCATCTTGGGCTGGCCCACACCTTACGTGGGTAGCCTGTCGTCAGTCTCCAGTGGCGCGTCGCCTGCGCCCATGCTGACCCGCATGCCACAACCGGTTTTTTAATTTTTAGGAGTTTGTGATGATGTTGTCTCGAATCAGTTGGATTACCCATGGGCTGCGTGCCGCTTTGCTCGCGGTTGTTGCTACCGTTGCCCTCAGCGGTTGCGGTGCCATGCAAGCCCAAAACCCAGGAGGTGCGATCAATCCGGTGAACGCCACGCCTGGCACCAAAGGCGAAGGGCTCATGCTCAAAGGCTTTGACGTGGTGGCGTATCACACCCTTGGCAAACATGCGATGGGCTCTGAGGCTAATTTGTCTGTCTATGAAGGCGTGACGTTTTGGTTTGCCAGCGCCGAGCACAAGGCCCTGTTTGACAAAGAGCCCATGAAATACATGCCTGCGTACGGTGGCTTTTGCGCCAACGGCATTGCGTACGGCATTCCATGGGGCGGTGACGGCGACAGCTGGCGCATGATTGATGGAAAAGTCTACATTTTCGGTGGTCAAGGCTCCAAGGACGGGTTTGAAGTCGATGTGCCAAAAAATCGCGCCTTGGCCGACAAATATTGGGCCGAAGAAGTCAAAGGGAGCAACAGCTTCATCCAGCGCACCAAACGCATGACCCTGCGTGTGGCGCATTACAAGAGCGGCGGCGAGATCGCAGCCGAAGTCGCGGCCAAAAAAGCCAAGGGCGGCTGATGGCTGTGGGCTCATTGACGCCGCAGGCATCTGCGGCGCACCGAACGGCAAAAGCGAAGTTCATTCAATTGGGTCACGACGACCCGGCGGCCACTGGCGCTCGCGTCAGGGCTGAGTTGAGTGCAGGCTTGTTGGCTGATGCTGCGGCAGTTGCACCCAAGTATTTGTATGACGCGCTAGGGTCACATTTGTTTGAGGCGATCACGGAGTTGGTGGAGTATTACCCCACCCGCACCGAGGCTGCGATTTTCGAAAAAAACGCCCGCGCCATCGCAGCAGCCACAGGAACAGGCAAGGTTTTGATTGACTTGGGTGCCGCCAGTTGCGCCAAAGCGGCGCGTTTGTTTGGGCACTTATTGCCACGGCAATATGTGCCCGTTGACATCTCGGTTGAGTTTTTGCGCGGCGCAGTCAACGCGCTGCAAGAGCGTCACCCCGACATTCCGATGGTCGGCGTAGGGGTGGATTTTTCTGAGCAGTTGGTTCTGCCGCCTGAAGTTGATGGCGGCGAGCGTTTGTTTTTCTACCCGGGTTCATCGATCGGTAATTTCACGCCGACCGAGGCGCAGGTGTTTTTGTCGCAAGTTGCGGCTCAGGCCGGTGCGGTTGGCACGGGCGGTTTGCTCATCGGCGTTGATTTGGTCAAACCCAAGTCGATTTTGGAGCCCGCGTACGATGATGCGGTCGGCGTCACGGCCGCGTTCAATCGCAATTTGTTGCTCAATGTCAATCGCTGGTTGGGCAGTGACTTCAACCCTGCGCAGTGGGATCACATTGGTTTGTTCAACGAGGACTCGTCACGCATCGAGATGCACTTGGCGGCCAAGCAAGCGCTGAACGTGACTTGGCCCGGCGGACAACGCACCTTCACCAAAGGGCAGCGCCTCCACACCGAAAACTCGTACAAGTACACGATTGACAGCTTCACCGCGCTGCTCAAATCGTCCGGTTTTGCCCATGTTCAACACTGGACCGATGACCAGACTTGGTTTGGCGTGTTTTACGCGTCAACAAACGCTTAAGCCTTAAGCGTTTGGCAGCTTCACCAAGACTTTGATCTTGCCGTCTTTGACGCGCACATCACCAATGACCATTCGTTGCTGTTTCTCGCTGACGGTGTCTGCTTTGACTTGGTAGATGGGCTGCGACTGCAGGCTGTTGCCGATGAGTTGGGGGCCAAGTTTTTTGATCGTGTCGACCACGAGTTGAGGCAGGGCAGCGACTTGCAAATCGTCGATGCGAACGTCGTCTAAGTAAAGCGCCGCCTGCGATTTGTCGTAGCGCAATTTGGCGCTCAAGGTGGCCGAGCCGCTGTCGGGTGCGCTCTTGCCCAACGCCGGCGAGCGGGTTCCCAAGCTCATGCGCAGCCCGATTCTTTGGCTGCCTTCGACCAAGATCACTTGTGGGCTGTGTGCAGCGACGCAGAAAATAACTGCCGAGCAGTCTTCGCGCGGAAATCGTTCGGCCAGCTTGGTCTGCAGTTGTTTGTTTGAGATGTCGAGGGTGAAGCCATCCGAGTCGCTGGAGCAAGCGGTCAGGCTCAGGCTGGCTACCGCGAGACAGATCAGCACGCTTTTGCGAAGATTAGGTTGTTTCATGGCGTGAGTTTAGCGCGCCATGCTCGCCAACCCACCCAACTCAGCACGGCAAAAAGGGCGTACAAAATGACGGTCAACCACAGGCCTTTGTAAGCAAACAGGCCGACAGACAGGGTGTTGACAATCAACCACAAAAGCCAGTTCTCAAGGTATTTTCTACCGAGCAAGACCTGTGCAACGATTGACAGCGACGATGGAATCGCATCAGCCCATGGCACGTCTGAGTCGGTGTAGGTCTTGAGCAGCAAGCCAACCGCGACTGACAGCCCGACGGTTGTGGCCAGCGATATCGCGATTACGTTCGGTGTCCAGCGTTTGATGCCGGTTTGGGTGGTCGGCGTCGGTGCCCCACGCAGCCACTGTGCCCAGCCCCAGATTGAGATCGCGATGAAAAACAGCTGCAAACCGGCTTCGGCATACAGCTTGCTGTGCGCAAAGAGCGCGGCGTACAGGGCTGAGGCGATGATTGCCAGCGGCCATCCCCAGTGAATGACCTTGATGTTGCACCAAACCATGAGCAAGGACAGCGCAAAAGCGGCAATCTCAAGCCCAGTCACCGGGCTGCCCCACAGGGTGAAGGCTTCAGCAAACATCGCAGCTGGCGCGCTCAATTGATGAACTGAACAAACACCTCGTTGGGTTTGACCATGCCGAGTTCTTTGCGCGCCTTTTCTTCAACCATTTCAACGCCGTTTTGTAAGTCGGCGACTTCGGCTTTGAGGCGTTCATTTTGAAGCTTGGCTCCAGCATTCTTTTGAAGTTGGGCATCGAGTTTTTTGCCCATTTGAGCAACTTCGCTCACCGAGCCGCGCCCAAGCCACAGCTGGGCATGTAGCGACACCAGCAGACCCAGCAACAAAACGGTGACGAAGCGAGCAGTCATGGCGAATTACTCCAACTCAGAACATTCAAAAATAATAGCAACAAAGTCAATGAATCCGGTGACCAATGGCCAAAAAAGCATCAAAACTACGTTTCTAAACCCGTTTCAAGGCCTCAGCGAAGGTTGTAAAACGCCGATCGACCTGGGTAGCTGGCGATGTCGCCCAAGTCTTCTTCGATGCGCAGCAATTGGTTGTATTTGGCCATGCGGTCCGAGCGGCTGAGGCTTCCGGTTTTGATTTGGCCCGCATTGGTGCCCACGGCAATATCGGCAATGGTCGAGTCTTCGGTCTCGCCGCTGCGGTGCGAAATCACCGAGGTGTAGCCCGCCCGCTTGGCCATCTCGATGGCGGCGAAGGTCTCGGTCAAGGTGCCAATTTGGTTAATTTTGATCAGAATCGAGTTGGCGATGCCTTTGTCGATGCCTTCTTTCAAAATCTTGGTATTGGTGACAAACAAGTCGTCGCCCACGAGTTGGACTTTTTTGCCCAAGCGCTGGGTCAGCGTTGCCCAGCCATCCCAGTCGTTCTCAGCCATGCCGTCTTCGATGCTGATGATGGGGTATTTGTCGACCCAAGTGGCCAACATGTCCGTCCATTCGGTGCTGTTCAAGCTCAAACCTTCGCCGCCGAGCACGTACTTGCCGTCTTTGTGAAACTCGCTCGCCGCGCAGTCCAGACCCAGCGCGATTTGCTCGCCAGCGACAAAACCAGCCTTGTCAATCGCTTCCAAAATCATCTGGATCGCCGCTTCGTGGTTGGCCAAGCTGGGCGCAAAACCGCCCTCGTCACCAACGGCCACGCTCATGCCTTTGTCGTGGATGATTTTCTTCAACGCGTGGAAGACTTCCGCGCCGTAACGCACCGCTTCGCGAAAGCTGGGTGCGCCAACCGGGATGATCATCAACTCTTGCAAGTCGAGGTTGTTGTTGGCGTGCGCGCCGCCATTGATGACGTTCATCATCGGCACCGGCAGCATCATTGCGCCGCTGCCGCCAAAGTAGCGGTACAGCGGCAGGCCTGATTCTTCGGCCGCCGCACGTGCGACAGCCATGCTCACGGCCAATGTGGCGTTTGCACCCAGTCGAGCCTTGTTGTCGGTGCCGTCAAGGTCCAGCAATGTTTGATCGATGCCGCGCTGGTTCAGGGCGTCGGCACCGATGAGCGAGTCGCGAATTTCGCCGTTCACGTTGCCAACCGCGATGGCGACGCCCTTCCCGCCGAAGCGGGTACCCCCGTCACGGAGTTCAACCGCTTCGAACTGACCGGTCGACGCACCGGACGGGACCCCGGCCCGACCAACGGCACCGGAGTCCAGAAGGACTTCGACCTCCACCGTTGGGTTGCCGCGTGAGTCCAAGATTTCCCGACCGACAACGTGCTCGATGGTGCTCATAGTGCGGTGGTGCTCCTGTGCTGGTGGGGAAACGGTACACGGAGGGTCTCGGCCGCTAGCGGACACCTTTCGTGCCCCGCAGCCCACTGGACCGGGCAGGGTCGACGCAAGTGCGGCGTTTAGTCGGAGGCGAGCTCGGCTGCTCTGGCGGAGCCGCTCAGACGGGCGGCCGCTGCCCGCAGCGCGGTTTCGGGGTCCACGTCGACACGACGGGCCAGCGCAACGGCGGCCATGAGGAGGTCCCCCACCGCCGCTTCGTCACCCGTTTTGGCGGCCTTCGCCGCGGCCAACGCGGCATCGACCGAGGGGACCGCGCCATCCACGTCGAACCCCAGGGCCGTGGCCTTTTTGTGGATCTTGAGCGCGAACAGCAGTGCGGGGCGACGGATGCGGTGCCTGGCGGTCATGGGTTGCTCATTGTAAGCGTTGCGCGGCCGCGCGGGTGGGGGTCGATATAATCAACACCCACCGCATGAACTACGCACAAGTTGAAGAAC
>JANOPN010000172.1:0-5135 GCA_031421855.1 Comamonadaceae bacterium | reverse complement strand
AACCGATTAGGCTAACCCACAATGGTGATTGCGCTGCATTTGTGACAGCATGTAACTCAAATGATGGCTAACCGTTCTCACTTTGACATGGACAAATCATGCACACGATGCCACTGAGTCAGGCTGAATTGTTGCTATGGACCGCTGTTTTGGGTGCATTTGGGCCTTTATTCTTGTCGTCTGCGGTCGAGTTTGCCCAGAGCCGTGCGCGTTGGGCGCTTGAGGTCGCGCTTTATTTGTTGTCCGCGGCGGCGTTTGTCGCCGTGATGAGTGGGTTTTTGGCTCATGTTTGGCGTGGTGCCGCACCATTGATGTTTGCACTGGCGCCCGGCGTGGTGACTTCGATCAGCGTGGCGCTCGGCGTCATGGGGGTGCGCAATTGGCTCGGCACT
Organism: Comamonadaceae bacterium; assembly: GCA_031421855.1. GTDB lineage: Bacteria > Pseudomonadota > Gammaproteobacteria > Burkholderiales > Burkholderiaceae_C > JAAFHN01. Next base: position 4,743 of record JANOPN010000172.1, on the reverse strand, counting down.
AAAAAGCGAGAGCGATTCGCCGATGTCACGCTGAAAATTGCGATCATCGCCTGCCTGGTGTGTTTGGTGTTGGTGCTCATTTTTGAGCCGATGGTGCCCACGGATCACCTAGCGGCAGGTGTGGTGCTGCAGCGACCGGCAACATGGGTCACGCCTTTGGCGTTTTTGGTCGGCATCTGCGGCTTCATGGTGACTTCGTTTGCCACGCTGCGGGTTGCGTTGCACGGAGATCGGCGGGCCTGGGAGATGTTTGCGACTTGCGTGCTGACCGCTGGCGTAACCGTGGGCTTGGTGTTGCGCAACTTGCTCGATTGGCGGTTACCAGTCGAATGGCTGGCGGTCGCCGCGGGTTGTTATCTGTTTGGGGTCTTGCTTTTGGGGCGGGCCGCCTGGCGACGCGGCCGCAAGTTCGTGCATGTGGCGCGCATGCTAGATGCCGACAGCGGACGCGACCCGATCACGCGGTTGTTGATGGGCTCCAGCATGATTTCTGCGATGGATCGCTCATACAGCGCCAGCTTGCGACTGACTCATCGCCCCGTTGTCATTGTGGTGCAGTTGTTCAACGGTGATGAGATCGTCAAGGACTGCGGTGAGAGTGGGCTCAACCAAGTCATTTTGGCAACCCTTGGCCGCATTCGCAAAATTTTGTCACCCGCCGACATGATCGGGCGCTACTACGGCACTTGCTTTGCCATTCAAATCAATGGCCGGGTCACGCCGCAGTATTTGCGGGGCTTGGGTTTGCGTCTGGCGGCTTCGACCCGCCGGCCCGTGGTGCCACGATTGCCGCCGTCGGGGTTTGAGGACAATGAGCCCATCGAGACCGACGTGGGTGTGGGCATTTGCTGGTGTGATCGGCTGGACGATCTCACCATGGCCTTGGGCGAGGCCGAGCTGGCCGCCGTGGCTGCGCGGGCGTTCAGGTCGCGTGCGGCGGTTAAGTTGGGGCCAGATTTAGAAGCGGCAGCCGTCGAGAAGGCCCTGGGCGAGGGCAAGCTGGAGATTGGATTTTTAGACAGTGCCAGCGCCAAGATGAAGGGCTTGCCCGGCAGGTTATTGGGCAAGCGCGGCGCTGCGGGTGTGGTTCGCAAGGTCGCCAAGCGTGTGGGCAAAGCAGCGATCGGTCAAGAAGATCGCCCAAATCCCGCCAAAGTTGCGCATAAGCCCAGTTCACGCGGCGCAGGTCGCCGCAGCATTGGATCTGGCCGAGCGGGGCAAGAAACCAGATTTTGAAGGGCAAGTTGGCTTACTATTTTTTTAGTAGCGGCAAGCCCAATGAATCCGGTAACCAAATGCCAATAATCCATCTAATTTCGTCAAAATGCCTCAAAACTTCATCGCCAACGAATCGTGCCCCGCCCTGAGTGGCCAAACCTTGCCAGTGGTTGATCCGTCAAGCGGCGAGGTGTTTGACCACATCCCCCGAAGCGCAGCGGTTGACCTCGATGCAGCGGTGCAAGCGGCGCGCCACTGCCATGACCACGTGTTGAGCAAACTCAGCGCAGTCGAACGTGGGCGCTTGTTGATGAAGCTGTCTAACGCTGTGGCAGAGCACAGCGACGAGCTTTGGGCGCTTGAGCAGCGCGACTGCGGCAAACCCACCAAACAGGCGCGAGCCGATGCGGTGGCGCTGGCCCGTTATTTTGAGTATTACGCTGGCGCTTGTGACAAGCTGCACGGCGAGACCTTGCCGTATTTGAACGGCTACAGCGTCATGACTTGGCGCGAGCCTCATGGCGTCACGGGCCACGTGATTCCCTGGAACTACCCGATGCAGATCTTTGGGCGCAGCGTGGGTGCGGCTTTGGCGGCTGGTAACTGCTGCGTCGTGAAGCCCAGCGAGGATGCGTGTTTGAGCTTGATTCGGGTCGCGCAGTTGGCGCTTAAGGTGGGGTTCCCGGCTGGAGCACTCAACATCGTCTGCGGCTACGGGCATGAGGTGGGCGATGCATTGGCGCGCCACGCGGGCATCGACCACATCAGCTTCACGGGCAGCCCGCGCGTAGGCACCTTGATCGCGCAAGCAGCCGCCGAGCGGCATTGCCCGGTGACGCTTGAATTGGGCGGCAAAAGCCCTCAGATCGTGTTTGCGGATGCGGATCTCGATGCGGCCGTGCCGATGGTCATCAATGCCATTGTTCAAAATTCGGGCCAAACCTGCTCGGCAGGTTCGCGTTTGTTGGTTGAACGCAACTTGTACGAGCCACTTCTCGAGCGATTGGCATGTGAGTTTGAGCGCTTGCGGGTTGGGCCCGCAACGATGGACCTCGACCTTGGTCCGCTCATTCGGCAAAGCCAGCAGCAGCGGGTGTGGGACTTTTTGAGTGATGCGCAAATCGCCGGGATCGAGCTCATGGCCCAGGGGCGGGTGGTCGACGAGGCACCTGAGTCAGGGTACTACCAAGCGCCCGTTTTGCTGCGAGACGTGCCGGTGAATCACCGCGTGGCCCAAGAAGAGGTTTTTGGGCCGGTGTTGAGTGCGATGGCGTTTGATGACGAGGACGATGCCGTGATGAAAGCCAACGCCACACCATTTGGCTTGGTTGCGGGTGTTTGGACGCGCGACGGCGCGCGCCAATTGCGCATGGCACGACGCGTGCAGGCTGGCCAGATTTTCATCAACAACTACGGCGCTGGCGGTGGGGTGGAATTGCCCTTCGGCGGCTACAAGTCGAGCGGCTACGGCCGTGAAAAGGGTTTTGAGGCGCTGATGGGGTTCACGGTGCTCAAGACCGTGGCCATTCGACACGGGTGACATGGGTCTTTTCGTTGTTGCGAAAAATAACGATTGGACGAACTAATACTGTCATTTGGACGCTGACTAAACTACAATCAGCCGCATGTTTGAGTTGATAGATATCCCCCGATTGGCGGCCGCGGCCTTGAACACGGCCTTGCTTGACACGCCGGTTGTGCTCATCCACGGGCCACGCCAATGCGGCAAAACCACATTGGCGCAGCAAGCCGGGCGTGCTCTCGGCTACGCATACCTGAGTTTTGATGACGACACCCAACGCGCTGCTGCGCTGGCTGACCCGATCGGTTTTGTGTCTGACTTGCCGCCTCGGGTGATATTGGATGAAGTGCAGCGTGTTCCGCAGCTCTTCACTAGCATCAAAGCCTCGGTTGACCGCGACCGTCGACCGGGGCGATTCATCTTGACGGGATCAACCAACGTGCTGCTGTTGCCTACCTTGGCCGACTCGCTGGCGGGTCGAGTCGAAGTGTTGCGATTGCACCCATTTGCCCAGCTTGAGTGTCGCTCTCTAAGCGGGCCGTCAGCACTTGAGGCTGCTGATACCGCGCCGATTTCGACCTTCATGCAGCAACTGCGCTCGGGGCAATTCAGCCCAAGCGCGGGGCATGATCGTCGCTTGGGTCGTGCCTTGGCCGATGTGGTGGTCGCTGGCGGCTACCCGGCCGCACTGGCGCGCAAAAGCGCCGCACGCCAGCGGGCTTGGCTGCGCAATTACGTGGACACGTTGGTCCAACGCGACGTGCGTGACATCGCACGCATCCAGTCGCTCGATGCCTTGCCGCGCTTGCTCGCGCTGGCCGCAGCGCAAACCGCGCGCCTGATTAACGTGATGGATTTGGCCGCACCGTTTCAGCTCAATCGATTGACGATTCGCGACTATGTCAACTTGCTCGCCCAGGTGTTTTTGGTCGAAGAGTTGCCGCCGTGGTTCAGCAACCGGCTAAGCCGACTGATCAAAACACCCAAACTGCACATGACCGATACCGGCCTGGCTTGCGCCTTGCTTGGGGTCGACGCAGCCGGGTTGTGGGCCGATCGGCCTCTGTTAGGGCAGATGCTGGAGACCTTTGTCTTCCAAGAGTTGCAGCGTCTGGAGTCAGCTGAAGAGCTGCGCAGTGGATTTTTTCACTTGCGCGACAAAGACGGTGTCGAAGTCGACATCATCATGCAGCGACAAGACGGCAGCCTCGTGGGGGTTGAAGTCAAAGCAGCTGCAACCATCATCGCAAGTGACTTCAAAGGCCTGCGAAAATTGCAGGCCAGCGAGCCCGAGCGCTTCGCCTGCGGCGTATTGCTGTACGACGGCGATGCGTGTTTGCGCTTTGGCGATTCTCTTTTTGCCGTTCCGATCAACCGCATGTTCGTTTGATCGTTGGCGTCGAAAAGCTTGGGATAAGTCATATTTCGATAGCACTGAATCCAATGAATTCGGTGACCAAGTGCCAATTAGTCACCGAAATCAGCACTAAACCCAATGAATTTGGTGACCAAGTGCCAATTGGTCACCGAATTCAGCACTAAACCCAATGAATTTGGTGACCAAGTGCCAATTGGTCACCGAAATCAGCTCAAAACTCGATTTGAAGGCCGCCACGCAGGCTTCTACCCGGTAGCGGGTTCTTGCCTGGCACGGTTTGGGTGAGGATTGAGCTTGCGCTGTACGCCAGCGCGTTGTTGGCGTTGTCCAGCTTGACGAAGGCGACGGCCTTGGACGAACCGATATCGAAGCGGTGCGTTGCCGCAGCGCTCCACAGCGTGAATCCAGCGGTTGTCAGTGCGCCGGTTGGGACGCGAGTTTGCGCGGCGTGGCGGTCAAATCCGAGCTGGAAACTGGAGCTGCCTCGGTCGTGGTGCAGCGTCAAGCCCAGGCGGCGCGGCGCGATGCGCGACAGCGGCTCGGCCGTGCCGCTGTTCGTGGCGCGTACTTGGTCGCTGCGCCAAGCGGCTCGCCAAGTGGGCGCGAAGTGCCACTCGCCCTGGGC
>JANOPN010000171.1:0-9955 GCA_031421855.1 Comamonadaceae bacterium | reverse complement strand
TGATGATCATTGAGATTGATGGGGCGAAAGCAACCGGGAGGTTGTTGGTAGAAAGGCGAGGTCGGTGTGCTGCGCTTGAAGGGGGGCGCCTGCGGCGGGCCCTGGCAGGGGCCTTTTAAAGAAGGAATCCTTCCGATCGGAAAGCCAAGACACCACGGGCAAAACGGGTTAACCCTCGAAAGTAGCAATCAAACCCCGCATGACAGACCGCGCCATGAACAAGGAGTATCGCTTAGGATCTATACAATCGTCCGGTACTCGACAGTTAAGTTTCCAGCCGCGTCAGTCGCAAAGTTGGGATCACCGCCTGTAATTTCTTTGAGCGAAGCTGTTGCCGACTCAGACAGCAACTTCGCAAACTCGCCTTCTTGGGCATTTGGTCCGGCTCCCGCTCGCAGCTCTGCGGTTGAGAGTTTTTGCGTCAATTGAATGGGGTCTGAAATCCCGCCTTGTGCCAATGCCAGTTGGGTTGCCAATGCCCGATTGAACTCATCACTGTTCAAATTGAACGCAATAGATTCATTAGGCAAAGTATCCAAAAACGCCAGGAGTTCAGTTGAGTTTTCAGCACCGTATTTGCGGATCATGTCCCAATACTGTTCGGTTAACGAAGTGAAATCCATATAAATCAATGACTTACGATTCATCTCATCCATTGGAATGCGTCTTAAACGAACAGTATTGGGTCAGGTCTGCCATCTTGCATTTGCGGTTCTTTGCGATAAGACATAGTGGCGACATGAGGGTCTAGTGGCGACATGAGGGTCAGGTCTGCCATCTTGCATTTGCGGTTCTTTGCGATAAGACATAGGAGACCTCATGACGGAACTCATGAGCGCTATGGCTGGTGTTGCCAAACTAGCCGTGTCATGAATCACCGATACATTTGGCATTTTTCTAACCACAGTCGGCCGAGCATTGGCGCTGCGCAACACGGGGGATGTGCGAATGCAAGACTTCTCATCGATGCTGTCGACTATTCTTGCGAGAATTGTCGTCGAGCGTTCGGCGTCTGAGATTGAACAATTGTGCGCGCGCCTGCGGTGCTTGACTGCCGTAATTTGTTTGGCCGCACCACGCGCAGCGCTCAATCAAAAAGCTTGTGCTTTGTAGCCCGTTTCTGTCGCGCTCAATTTAAGTAGCACCAGAAATCCGGGGTCAGGTCTGCCATCTTGCATTCTGATCCGATCACGAGAGAAATCCGCAAGAGAAATGCGGGGTCAGGTCTGCCATCTTGCATTCTGATCCGATCAAGCGTATGGTTTGGCAATGACCAGACCACTTCGCATCGAATATCCAGGCGCGGTTTACCACGTCACTTCTCGCGGCGATCGGCGTGAGCCCATCGCGGTTGATGATGAGGATCGCGAGCGGTTCCTCGCTGTGCTGGACCAAGCAAAGCATGAGGCTCAGGTCTCAAATCTTGCAACGACATGAGATCTAAAATTTGAAGGCTATCAAATACGTGGTCCGGTTTTTCGTCGATGGATTGGTGTCCGCTTGACTTCGGATGCATCCCCAATTGATAGCAGCTAACCCAATGAATCGGGTGACCAAGTGTCTACAGACACCTAGAAGCATCCCAAAAACCCGCTTCTCAGCTTTCTGCGGCCTCAGCGACTGAAGCGTTGAACTGCCCCCAACACCAATCAACCCGACCCGACCCAATACGCAAAGCGACTTGGCAAACTGAAACGGGCTGGCGCTGAGCTGGATTGCCGCCTCCGCGGCAATGACGGCATCGGTGGCTTCGTTGTTTAATTCGTTGAATATTTGCCCAAAAATCATAGCAACAAACCCAATGAATCCGGAGACCAAGTGCCAATTTCCTCTGAAATATCGCCTTTCAACCGTGTTTTTGACCCGCCGGCAGCCCCAATCGATCAAGGTTTGATTTTGTCGTGTGCTTCGTAGCTTGCCTCGGCCAGGATGAAGGGTCGGGTCTGATCTGATGAATCGAGCGATTGTGGCGCGGCGGTCTTGGGTAGTGCGACTGCCAAGATCGCCAGCCCGACCAAAGCGGCGGTGATCGAGCCTGCATAAACACCCAAGCGCACGGGTGTAGCCAGTGCCGGATCGGTGAACGCAAGTGCGCCGACGAACAAGCTCATGGTGAAGCCGACACCGGCGATGAACCCAACGCCCACAATTTGACTCAGGTTCCCTGGCTTTTGGGCCTTCATCAGCTTGGCCCCCAAATAAGTCATCACCGCGATACCGATGGGTTTGCCCAGTGCCAAGCCAAACGCAGCACCCAGCGTGACTGGGTGCACGAGGTACTGGCTGGCACCACTCAAGTTGATTCCTGCGTTGGCAAATGCGAATACCGGCATGATGCCAAACAGCACCCAAGGCCGAAAGTCATGCTCTGCTTGGTGAAGCGGGCTATGGCCTTCTTTGCACTTGAGCGGAACGCATGCCGCCACGATGACTCCGCCAATGGTTGGGCTGATGCCAGATTTGTACATGACAACCCAAAGCGCCATGCCAGCCAGCATGTACAGGCCAATTGACGCGATCTTCAATCGATTCATCGCGATCAAAACGACGGACACGCCAAGGGCCATGTAGAGGTAGCTAACGAAAACCTGCTCGGTGTAGAAAAACGCGACGATCAAGATCGCGCCGAGGTCGTCGACCACGGCAACTGCGAGCAAAAACGCCTTCAAGGCCGCTGGCACGCGATTGCCAAGGAGCGACAACACACCAAGCGCGAACGCAATGTCAGTGGCAGCCGGAATCGCCCAACCTTTGCTAAACCCAGCCCCACCGGCAATCGCCAAGAAAAGCACGGCTGGCACCGCCATGCCGCCAGCTGCTGCCAGCACGGGCAACATCGCGGCTTTGGGTTCGGACAATTGACCCTCCAACATCTCCCTTTTGAGCTCAAGACCGACGAAGAAGAAGAATAGCGCCATCAATGCGTTTTTGATCCAGTACGCGACCTTCATTTCGATGCCGCCGCCAGTGGGTCCGATGCTGAAGGATGTCGACAGCATGGCCTCGTAGATCGGACCCAAGGGTGAATTGACCACCGCCATGGCCAAAACTGCAATGAACAGCAAAAGCGCCCCGGGGACGGCTTCTTGCGGCAAAAATCCCAACGTTTTTTTACTCAAATCCGGCTGGGTCATGCTCTTAATCTCTGTAAAAGCGATTGGTTGCGTTTTTTTAAACAAATCGGCCTTGGTCACCGAATTCATTGGGCTAGCCGCTATCATTTTTTGTGTTTTAGTTGACCGCTCAAGAGCGTGACCGCGCTTTTCCAATGAATGACCAATGTATCCGATCAACTGGCATGACTGACAGCCGATTGCCGCGTTGGAGCAGTGTCATCTCCGCCAGCTCGGGCTGATCGCGCAGCCAAGCCAAGCTCATCAATGGCCAGCGCTCGACGAGTTGCACATCCACTTGCATCCAGCGCGGCTCGCTTGGTTTTGCCTTCGCATCGAAATAAGGGCTTTCGGGGTCAAACTGGGTTGGGTCGGGATACGCCAAGCGGCTCACCCGGGCGATTCCGGCGATGCCCGGCTCGGGGCATGACGAATGATAGAAAAAAACCTCGTCGCCCAAACGCATGTGATCGCGCATGAAGTTGCGGGCTTGGTAGTTGCGAACGCCATACCAGCCAACGGTTTGCTCCGGCATCGCGGCCAAATCGTCGATTGACACGTCGTCAGGCTCAGACTTCATCAACCAATGTTGCATTTTTACTCTCTTTTAGCGTTGCAGTATCCACATTTTGCACAGGCCGACTTCCAACCAGATTGACCCACAATTGCGCCATGGAAACCTTCGAAAAAATCACGGAGCCACGGCTGTGGCAAGACAACGGCTGGACGGCCAACATCATCAAAAACGACGATGACGACGGATGGGCGGTTGCGATGACCCCGCATGGCCAAAGCGAGCCGGCCTTGATTGGGCCTTGGACGATGGGGCGCGACAAGAAGAACCCCAAGCCGCTCGACCCGTCCGCGTTCATTACCTTGGTGAAGACCGCTAGCGAGTTTGTCAGCCGCCAAAACCAGCAACGCCACGCCAGCCTGCACCAACAAATAGAAATCACCCACGCCGAGCGGCGTATTTCTGTGAGCTTGGACATTGAGCCCGACGATGACAACCCGTCAGCCACCCTAGCTGCACATGGCGACGGCGACGAGCTGATTGCGACGTGCCGCGTATCACCGGGTTTTAAACTGAACCGCGCCAGCGCCGCGGCCTGGGCTGCGGCCGAGTTTGTGTCGCCGACCGGGCGGCACGACTAGCCCGAACATTTCACCATGAACGTGTTTTTGCCGCGCTTTGCCAGCCAAGGCGAGGTGGTTTTGTCGGATCCTGTTTGTACTCTGGCAAAAACACTCGACGCCCATCGCGCCCCGCAGCGTCGCGCTCAATCAGCGCCGCTGAAATCAACGCCCAAACGCGTGGGTTGATGCCAAGGCCAATGTGCGCGGCGTCGACGCTGATGTGGGTGACTTGAGGGCTAACGCGGTCAAGCGCCGCTTGGTAGCCCACGACACCGTCGCTGGGGCTCACGATCGCCGTGATCGGCGCTTGGATTGGCACGGCATCGCGCTCCGCCGACGCCTGTTCAATCCAGTCGAGATCCATGCCGCGCAGCCGAAACAGCGGCGCGACTGTGGTGTATTTTGGCCCGCCAACCACGGGCGAGCCCAAGGTGATGACGTGGCTGACGATGTGTGGCAAATCGCGCGCGACTTCGCGGGCAACGTAGCCGCCGAGGCTCCACCCGATGAGCGTGATGGGGGACTGGTGCGTCGCATGGCTCGCGATGACCTGTTGCCTGGCTTGCTCGCACAGCATGATCACACCGGCTTCGCCTTTGTAACGCGACCTTGGCGTGATCGGCCAATGGCTGGGAATGTCGGCTTGGGTGTGGCGAATGTTTGAGCCAGCGAGGTTTTGCCCCATGCCCCACCCTTGTGCTGTTTGGCCCAACCCTTGCAAATGGCGGCGCAGTGGCCAAGTGCTGGCGTCGCCGCCACCGAACCCCGGGAACACCATGATTTGCCTGTGTTGCGGTTGATTGCCGCCGCTCGCTGGCCGCGACAAGGCCGCGATCATGCGAACCATGTCGATCATCACCCGCGCCTCTTTGAGCGAATGAATCAACTTGGGACGCGCAAAGGCGGGGTGCGCGGCCTGAGGATGTGTGCTGGCTTTTTGGTTCATCTTTCAATAATAGTTCGTTATCGAACCATTTTGAAGCCCAAAATCGCGATTAGACGCGTCGCCCACTTCCCGTAAACTGCCCCTTGAATCAAAAAAGAGGTGTTCATGGCGTTGAGTATTGGCTTGATTGGGCTGGGCGCGATGGGCGCTGGAATGGCGCAAACCCTGGGGCGTGCGGGCAAGTTTCCTTTGCCGCTATCGAGCACGGCGCACCAGATGTTCATGCAAGCGTCGACCAGCGGCTTTGCGGCGCAAGACGACAGCGCTGTCATCAAGGTATTTCCTGGCATCAAGCTGCCTTCTGCAAAACCAGCAAAACCAGCCAAAGCCGAGGACTGAGATGCCGAAATTCGCTGCCAATTTGTCGATGATGTACACCGAAGTCCCGTTTCTCGATCGATTCGAGGCCGCCGCCAAAGACGGCTTCGAAGCCGTTGAGTATTTGTTCCCATACGCTTTTGATGCCAACGAGCTGGCTGCCAGGCTTTCGGCCAATGGCTTGCAACAGGTGCTCTTCAATGCCCCGCCGGGTGGCACGGACCGTGCGAGCATTGCGCGGGCTTGGGAGGCCGGCAGCAAGGGATCGGCAAGCCAGCCGGGTCGCGAAGCTGAGTTTCGCTCGGGCGTGCAACTCGCGCTGTCGTACGCCCAGGCGCTCGCTTGCCCTCGCATCCACCTCATGGCCGGGTTGATCGCCCCCGGCATGAGTCGCGAGCAGGTACAGCCCACGTACGTGAGCAATTTGCAATGGGCTGCGCGAGAGGCCGCTGCCACTGGCGTCGATATCCTCATTGAGCCAATCAACACCCGAGATATTCCGGGCTTTTTCTTGAACCGCCAAGACCACGCGCACGAGATCATCGGGATGGTGGGCGCACCCAACCTCAAGGTGCAGATGGACTTGTATCACTGCCAAATCGTCGAAGGCGACGTTGCAACCAAAATCAAGGCCTATTTGCCGACGGGTCGCGTGGGTCACTTCCAAATTGCGGGTGTTCCCCAGCGTCACGAACCCAATGTTGGCGAGTTGAATTACGACTATTTGCTCGGCGTGATTGACGACACGGCAGCCATGTGCAGTTGGGAAGGCTGGGTCGGCTGCGAGTATCGCCCCGCAAAGGGCGGTCAACCGGGTGGCACATCGGCCGGGCTGGGTTGGATGTAAGCACGCAGTCTGTTGGGCGACAGACACCGCAAGCGTCGTCCAAGCAAACCGGACGCCGTTTCGTCACAATCGAATTTTCAGGAACAACTCAATGACCCACACCACCGACTACACCCCGCCCTCAGTTTGGACATGGGACAAGGCCAATGGCGGCAAGTTCGCCAACATCAACCGCCCAATCGCGGGTTCAACCCACGACAAAGAGTTGCCCGTTGGCAAACATCCCTTGCAGCTGTATTCGCTGGCCACGCCAAACGGCGTCAAGGTGACCGTCATGTTGGAAGAGTTGCTCGCTGCTGGTCATGTCGGCGCAGAGTACGACGCCTGGCTGATTCGCATTGGCGAGGGCGACCAGTTCAGCAGCGGTTTTGTGTCAGTTAACCCCAACTCGAAAATTCCCGCATTGATGGACCGAAGCGGACCAACCCCGGTGCGTGTGTTCGAATCGGGCGCGATTTTGATGTATCTCGCAGAAAAATTCGGTGCCTTCTTGCCTCGCGAAGGCCCAGACCGCGCTGAATGCTTGGCTTGGTTGTTTTGGCAAATGGGCAGTGCACCGTATTTGGGCGGCGGGTTTGGTCATTTTTATGCGTACGCGCCACACAAGATGGAATACCCCATCGACCGATTCGCGATGGAAGTCAAACGCCAAATGGACGTGCTTGACCGCCGTTTGGCCGAGAGCGAGTACATCGCGGGGGCGCAGTACACGATTGCCGACATGGCCATTTGGGCGTGGTACGGGGCGCTGGCCAAAGGTCTGCTGTACGAAGCCGCCGAGTTTTTGCAAGTGCACAGCTACACCCATGTTGCGCGCTGGACTGACGCCATTGCTCAGCGCCCTGCGGTCAAGCGCGGCCGCATGGTCAACCGCACCTGGGGACAGCCCGACAGCCAATTGGCCGAGCGCCACGACGCGGCCGACTTTGATGGCGTGCCCAAAGCATGATCACGCTCTACGACTGCGCAACTGCACCCAGCCCCAGACGCGCTCGGATTTTGCTGTCTGAGAAAAAAGTAGCGCACGATACAGTGCAAATCGATCTGCGCACGGGCGAGCAAATGGGTGAAGCGTATCGCGCAATCAACCCGCAGTGCACGGTGCCCGCTCTAGCCACCGGTGACGGTGTCGTCCTCACCGACAACGCCGCGATCGCAGCGTATTTAGAAGCCGCCTACCCCCAGGTGCCCATGCTGGGCATCACCCCGCAAGACAAGGCCGAAGTCGCAAGCTGGAATTGGCGAATTGAATTTGAAGGCCTGATGGCGATTGCGGAAGCGCTCAGAAACAGTGCCCCAGCCATGGTCAACCGCGCGTTACCTGGTCCGGTCAACTACGCCCAAATCCCCCAACTCGCTGAGCGAGGCGCAGCGCGGGTGCAGCAATTCATGGACACCCTCAACGATCGGCTGAATGGACGCGAATTCATCGCAACCGAGCGCTTGAGCATTGCCGACATCACCGCTGCTGTCGCCGTCGACTTTGCTCGGGTCGTGCGAATCAAGCCCAGCGAGCAGCACACCCACCTCAAACGATGGCGCGAAGCGCTCGCGTTGAGACCTGCGTTTTCAAGCTGACCGCTTGACGTGGCTAAGACGGACGTTTTCAAGAGAGACCATGACAAACACAGAATTTGACCTTTTCGTCATCGGCGCTGGCAGTGGCGGCGTGCGCGCCGCGCGAATGGCAGCGCAAACCGGTGCGCGCGTGGCGGTCGCCGAGGCGGGTGCTCTTGGCGGAACATGCGTCAATGTTGGCTGCATACCCAAAAAGCTCTACAGCTACGCGGCGCACCACGGCGAGGCATTCGAGCAAGCCAAGGGCTTTGGCTGGATCAGTCACGAACACCCCAAACTTGACTGGAACCTCCTAAAACGCAACCGCGCGACAGAGATATCACGCTTGAACGGGGTTTATGGCCGATTGCTGGATGGTGCAGGCGCAAAGCTCATCAATGGCTGGGCTCGACTCGTGGACGCGAACACGGTAGCCGTCAAAACCAAGGACGGTGAGCAACACGTCACGGCAAAAAACATCTTGATTGCGACCGGTGGCAAAGCATTCAAGCCTGACTTTGAGGGCAGCGAGCTGGCGATCACGTCTGATGACATGTTCGATTTGGATCCATTCCCGCGTCGCTTGGTCGTCGTGGGTGGCGGCTACATCGCGTGCGAATTCGCGTCAATTTTCAACGGTCTAGGCGCGTCCGTGATCCAACTCTACCGTGGCGAACAGGTGCTGCGCGACTTTGACAACGACGTGCGACATTTCTTGGCGACCGAAGTACGCAAAGCAGGTGTTGACCTGCGAGTTCAAACCGATGTCAAGCGAATCACAAAAACGCCAAACGGCCTGCAAGTGACTTTGACTGACGGCAGCAGTTTGCTGGCCGACTCGGTTTTGTATGCCACTGGTCGAATGCCCAACACCGACGGCCTCGGTCTCGAGTCAATCGGCGTGGCGCAACAAGCCGGTGGTGCGGTCGTCGTCAACGACACCTACCAAACATCGGTTCCGTCAATTTTTGCAGTCGGCGACGTGACCGCGCGTGTTCAGCTCACGCCGGTCGCGTTGGGCGAAGCCATGGTCGTCGTTGATCACTTGTTCGGAACAGGCGTTCGCCGCATGGGTTACGACTACATTCCCACCGCTGTTTTCACCCACCCCAACATCGGCACGGTGGGTTTCAGCGAGCATGACGCGCGAGTCAAGTTTGGTGACATTCGAATATTCAAAACCGACTTCAAACCGCTTGCCCACACGCTGAGTGGCAGCAGCGAGCGCTGCATGATGAAGCTAATTGTGGATGTTGCCAGCGACCGGGTGATCGGACTTCACATGGTCGGCCCCGATGCAGGCGAAGTGGTGCAAGGATTCGCAGTGGCCATGCGAGCGGGTGCGACCAAGGCGATTTTTGATTCAACGATCGGCATTCACCCAACCTTGGCCGAAGAATTTGTGACGATGCGCCAACCCCAAGCCTGAAAGCGAAAAAAGCCCAAACCGGTCAACTTTAGGACAAATATTCGTTGATTTAGCCCCTTGGTCACCGAATCTATTGGGTTTGTTGCTATTTTTTTTGCAGTCAAATTCCGACACGACGCAATTGAGCAACGACCTCGGTGACCGCGTCTAGATCCAGTTCGTCTTCGGCGCTGCGAATGTAAGTTTGCAGGTCACTCAATGCCATCGCGGTTTGTCCGAGTTCAGCGTGTGCGAAACCACGATCGCGAACGTCACCCCAACTCTGTGGATTCAATGTGATCAGTCGGTCAAGCACCCGCACCAGTTTGGCGTTGTCGGCGTTCGATGCGTGAATTTCCTTGAGGTTTCGCAGCATGCGAGTAACGATGTCGCGACCACTGGCCGCCTGCAAGTACAGGCCAAGCGGCATCTCAAAATCACCAACGAGACCGCTTCTTTTGCGATACGGCTCCAGTCGCTCCAACAAATCTTCGCGACTCAAACTTTGGCCGTTCAACGGATCCATCACAACCTGACCCTTGGGTAGGCTAATTTTGAGCATGAAGTGGCCCGGAAAGCTGACCCCGCGAGCGTTGAGACCGATGCCCTGCGCCAGTTCCAACCAAATC
>JANOPN010000170.1:0-22057 GCA_031421855.1 Comamonadaceae bacterium | reverse complement strand
CGAACCGGCTTGCCTTGGGTGAAGTAGCCAACCGGGTCGAACCCCAGCAGCATGACAGGCGCACCATTTGAATTGGGTACTGTCGCCATTGGCGTGGCACAACCACCCAGCAGCATGGCGACAAACCCCAGATACAGGATTCGAATGATTGAATTCATGCCTGAACCATAGCGCCAAACGCCGCAGCGCGCCAGCGGTGTATACGGTCGCGGTTCGCTACACGGGCAAAATATCGCTTTGAAAAGCAAGAGGAAAAACCATGCGACTGCTCGGCACTGCCCTGACATTTGACGACGTGCTGCTCGTCCCCGCGTATTCCGAGGTTTTGCCCAAAGACACCTCGCTGCAAACCCAGCTCACCAAGCGGATCAGGCTCAATCTGCCCTTTGTGTCAGCGCCAATGGACACCGTGACTGAGGCGCGTTTGGCGATTGCGATGGCGCAAGAAGGCGGCATTGGCATCATCCACAAGAACATGAGCCCGAAATTGCAGGCGGCCGAGGTGGCGAAAGTCAAGCGATTCGAGGCCGGTGTGTTGCGCGATCCAGTCGTCATCACCACCACCTACACCGTGCGCCAAGTGCGCGAGCTGTCTGAGCATTTGGGGGTGAGCGGGTTTCCAGTCGTCGATCAAGGCATCGTCATCGGCATCGTCACCAGCCGCGACTTGCGGTTTGAGGAGCGACTTGACGAGCTGGTCATCAACATCATGACCCCACGCGAGCGGCTGATCACCGTCAAAGAAGGCACGACCCCGTCTGAGGCCAAGGAGCTGCTCCAAAAGCACCGCCTTGAGCGTGTTTTGGTCGTCAACGACGCAGGCCAGCTTCGCGGACTCATCACCGTCAAAGACATATCCAAGCAAACGAACTTCCCCAGCGCCGCGCGCGACGCGATGGGGCGATTGCGGGTGGGTGCTGGCGTGGGTGTGGACGCAATGGACCGCGTGGAGGCCTTGGTCGCGGCTGGGGCAGACGTCTTGGTGGTTGACACCGCGCACGGCCACAGCAAAGGCGTGATCGACACCGTGGCCGCCATCAAGAAGCGGTTTCCCGATGTCGACGTGATCGGCGGCAACATCGCCACCGGCGACGCAGCCAAGGCTTTGGCTGACGCGGGCGCTGATGCGGTCAAAGTTGGCATTGGCCCGGGTAGCATTTGCACCACGCGCATCGTCTCAGGCGTGGGCGTGCCTCAGGTCACGGCCGTCGACAACGTTGCGCAGGCGTTGCATGGCACTGGCGTGCCACTCATCGCTGACGGCGGCATTCGCTTCTCAGGCGATGTGTCCAAAGCCATTGCCGCTGGGGCCAGCTCGGTCATGATGGGCGGCATGTTTGCAGGCACCGAGGAAGCGCCCGGCGAAATCATCCTGTACCAAGGTCGCACTTACAAAAGCTACCGAGGCATGGGCAGCGTGGGCGCGATGCAAAAGGGCTCCGCAGACCGATACTTTCAAGGCGACGCAAGCGAGAGCGGTAACAACCCCAACACCGCCAAGCTCGTTCCCGAAGGCATCGAGGGCCAAGTGCCCTACAAAGGCTCGGTATTGGCAACCATGTTCCAGCTCGCGGGTGGCGTGCGGGCATCGCTGCACTACTGCGGCTGCGCCAGCATCGACGAGCTGCGCAGCAAGGGGCAGTTCGTGCAGATCACGTCCGCTGGTATTCGAGAAAGCCACGTTCATGATGTGCAAATCACGAAAGAAGCACCTAACTATCGATCGGAGTGATTCGTGGTCGCGCAAATCAAGATTGCCCACCTGTTCGAGCTCACGCAGCATCGCGAAGCGGCGGCTAAGCTCATATTTGATGAGTTTTGGACCGATGTACCCGACTACTCGGTGGACAAAATGGCCCAACGCCTGCGTTTGGCAACCCAGCAGGTGCGTTTGCCGGTATCGATGGTCGCGGTTGAGAACTTCGAGGTCGTGGGTGCCGTCAATTTGGTAGACGATGACGGCAACGGTCCGCCTGACGGTGCGGTTTGGCTGGCTGGCATGGTGGTGGCCTTGCGGCGCAGGCATGTGGGCATTGGGACGTTGCTGGTGCAAAGCGTCCTTGCCCATGCGGCCCGCATGGGTTGTGACGCGGTCTACTTGGGCACCGACGGCCCTAACTTTTATGCCCGCCTTGGTGCAACAATTGTTGAGCAACGCAAACCAGATTTTTGGATCATGAAATTTGGGTTGCCGTCTGCTACATTGCACGTGGATTGACTGCTTAATCACTACCGGAGAACCTCATGGGCATTGTTTCATTTTTCAAAGACGCAGGCGAAAAACTGTTTGGCAAAAAGCCTGAGATCGCGGAAGCGGTCGCTGAACCCAGCAACGAAGAAAAAGCCGCGGCTGCCAACGCCGCCGCCAGCGAAGCAGTCAAAGACTACATTCGCGCGCAAAACTTGCCAGCAGACGACCTCACGATTGGCTTCAACGGAGCGGATCAGATGGTCACGGTCACCGGCTTGGTGGCCAACCAAGAGACGCGCGAGAAAATCATCGTTTGCTGCGGCAACATTCACGGCGTGGCGGGCGTGGCAGACGACATGACTTGCAGCGAGCCCGAAGAGGCGGCATGCCAGTTTCACATGGTCAACCGTGGCGACACCTTGTCGGCCATTGCCAAGCAGTATTACGGCAATGCCAACGCTTATATGACCATCTTCAAGGCCAACGAGCCCATGCTCAGCCACCCTGACAAGATTTACCCCGGCCAAAACTTGATCATCCCAGCCGAGGCATAAAATCGGGCGCTTGACCCAACCCAGCTTTGAAACGCCCGGTTCTCCGGGCGTTTTCTATTTAGGACTTACTCAAAACCGCCCCAGCCGCGTTGCAGCTCCTAGCCGTGCTATCCGCTCTGTCTTGGTCGCTGCGCCTTGCTGGGACAATTTTGCGTAAGTCCTGCTGTTTCAAAGTGCGTTTCCCCATTCATGACCCCAAACAAACAACCCGACAACATCACGTTCACTTCTGCGCGTTCGGCCAGCATGGGTTTCATCATGCTGGTGGTGCTGATTGATTTGTTGGCCATTGGCTTGATGGTGCCGGTTTTGCCGATGTGGATCGGCCAATTCACAGCCAGCAAAGACGAGCAAGCACTTTGGTACGGCATAGCGTCCTTTGCGTTTGGCGTCGCCAGCTTCGTCAGCGGCCCCATTTTGGGCGGGCTCAGCGATCGCTACGGGCGTCGCCCTGTCTTGCTCATCGGCTTTTTTGGTCTGGCGCTCAACTTCTTCATGACTGGCTTGGCCACCAGCATGGTCGCCCTGATCGTGGCGCGCATCATCGGCGGTGGCATGCAGGCCAACATGGCTGTGGCCAATGCGTACGTGAGTGACATCACCCCGCCTGAGCAACGCGCTGCGCAATTTGGCAAATTAGGTGCCATGTTTGGTGTCGGCTTCATCTTGGGGCCGCTCCTGGGCGGTGTTTTAGGCTCGATCGATTTGCGCCTGCCATTCTTTTTGGCTGGTGGTCTGGCGTTGTTGAACTGGCTTTACGGCTATTTTGTGCTGCCCGAGTCGCTGCCACCTGAGCGCCGTGAAGCATTCTCTTGGTCACGCGCCAACCCGGTGTCGGCGCTCAAGCGCCTGTTTGAGCTGCGTGATGTCGGGCCGCTGGTCGTGGCCATTGCCCTCAGTGTTTTGGCGCAATTCATGCTGCACTCGTCATGGGTGCTGTACACCCACTTTCGCTTGGGGTGGGATGTCAGCATGGTTGCGTGGTCGCTCACCTTGGTGGGGGTGAGCGCGGCGCTTGCCCAAGGCTTGTTGGTCAAACCGCTGGTTAGCAAGATGGGGCGGCGCAAGGTCGCGATGTTGTCGATGGCATCCAGCGCATTGGCCTACTTGGCCTATGCACTCAACACCACCACTTGGGGCATGTTTGTGATCATCGCGCTTAATCTGCTCTCGCACGCCAGTGGCCCCGCCTTGACGAGCATCATCTCGGAGGCGGCCGACCCCAACGAGCAGGGCCGCGTCATGGGCTCTGTGTCGTCGGTACAAAGCCTCATGTCTGTGCTTGCACCGGTTGTCGCCTCGCCCTTGCTGATCTACATGGCTCACAGAGCGCCGACCGATCCACTGGCGGGCGCCCCATTTTTCATCGCCTGCGCCGTTCAGTTAGCAGCCATGGCGGTGCTGTTTTGGTCGTTTGGGAAAATCAAGCCCAAAACCACCACTGACCTGGCTGCTGCCCGAGCCGATTGACCAAACGTTTGAATCTTTTGACCATGACCCACCCAAAAATCCTCATTCTTGATTTCGGCTCGCAAGTCACGCAACTCATCGCTCGGCGCGTTCGCGAAGCCCATGTATTTTGCGAGGTTCATTCGTGCGATGTGAGCAGCGAATGGCTGCAAGCCTACGCAGCCGACGGTCAGCTCAAAGGCATCATCCTCTCGGGCAGCCACGCCAGCGTGTACAAAGAGGCCACCGACCGCGCCTGCGAGGCGGTATTCACACTGGGCGTACCGGTTTTGGGCATTTGCTACGGCATGCAAACCATGGCCGTGCAGTTGGGCGGTAAGGTTGAAGGTGGCCACAAACGCGAGTTTGGCTTTGCCGCCGTTCGCGCACGCGGCCACACCGCCTTGCTCAAAGACATCGCAGACTTCACGACCGAGGCAGGCGAGGGCATACTCAATGTCTGGATGAGCCATGGCGACAAAGTCACCGAGCTGCCACCCGGCTTCAAGCTCATGGCCAGCACCGACAGCTGCCCCATCGCGGGCATGGCTGATGAAATTCGCAAGTTTTATGCAGTTCAATTTCACCCCGAAGTCACCCACACCGTGCAAGGTGCGGCCTTACTCAATCGTTTCGTGCTCGACATTTGCGCCGTTTGCCCCGACTGGGTCATGGGCGACTACATCGCCGAAGCCGTGGCCAGCATCCGCGCGCAAGTGGGCGACGAAGAAGTCATCTTGGGCCTGTCCGGCGGGGTGGACTCTTCAGTCGCCGCAGCCCTCATCCACCGAGCCATTGGCGACCAACTCACGTGCGTCTTTGTTGACCACGGCCTGTTGCGCTTGAACGAGGGCGACTTGGTCATGGACATGTTTGTCGGAAAACTTCACGCCAAAGTCATTCGCGTGGATGCCGAAGCCCAGTTTCTAGGCCACCTCGCAGGCGTCAGCGAGCCAGAAGCCAAACGAAAAATCATCGGCCGCGAGTTTGTGGAAGTATTCAAAGCGGAGGCAGCCAAACTGAAAAGCAGTGACTCAGGGCACAAGGGCGCCACCTTTCTGGCGCAAGGCACCATCTACCCTGATGTCATCGAGTCAGGCGCCGGTAAAAGCAAAAAAGCCGTCACCATCAAAAGCCACCACAACGTCGGCGGTTTGCCTGAGCAGCTCGGGTTAAAGCTCCTTGAGCCCTTGCGCGAACTCTTCAAAGACGAAGTGCGCGAACTCGGCGTAGCCTTAGGCCTACCAGCCGACATGGTCTACCGCCACCCCTTCCCCGGCCCGGGCCTGGGCGTGCGTATTTTGGGCGAAGTCAAAAAAGAATACGCCGATCTGCTGCGCAAAGCAGATGCCATCTTCATTGAAGAGCTTCGCAATTTCAAGGATGATGCCAGCGGCAAAAACTGGTACGAATTGACCAGCCAGGCTTTCACCGTTTTCTTGCCCGTCAAAAGCGTCGGCGTGATGGGAGACGGCCGCACGTATGACTACGTTGTCGCCCTTCGTGCAGTGCAAACCAGTGACTTCATGACGGCAGATTGGGCAGAACTCCCGTATGCGCTGCTCAAAAAGGTCTCCAGCCGCATCATCAATGAAGTGCGAGGAATTAACCGGGTGACCTATGACGTGTCGTCCAAGCCGCCTGCAACGATTGAGTGGGAGTGAAGGGGTTTGGAAAAACCCCATATAAGTCAACAACTTACGTTTCGAATGAGATGGCGCGGGTTGCAATGTCAACCAGTCTTCCAACGTCGGTAGGCGCATGATTTAACTGAGGATTTTCGCGACGTGTACTTCATTCTCTAGCGCCCATTCGCTTTCCTAGCTCAGGTTGCTGACGGTAATTTCGACGGTAGAAAACAGCATTTAGATGGCCGAGCGACCTGTCCAACGGTGAGTGAATTTCCGAGACGGTGTATAGGAAATTCACTGAGAGCCAAGCCCCAGCCCGGGCCACGTAGCTTGTGTTGTCGGCTTTTGAATGTGCTTGACACTGACTGGCGAATTCAGACGGCTGCGTCGACCGCACACCCGGCCACCAGAAAAAAAGCGCGTTGCGCCAATCTCGTCCCGCGCACTTCAAACTCCAGACGCGGTCTGAAGAATGCGAACTGCCGGTTTCGTCGTTTGTAAAACATTCTCTTGACGGAATATTCTTTCGGAGCTATATTTCATCATGACGTGGGAAGTTGAATACACAGACGAATTCGGCGAGTGGTGGGCTTCGCTGACAGACAAGGAGCAAACGTCGGTCGCTGCATCGGTTGGCCTGCTCGAAGCGCGTGGTCCGAAGCTTGGGCATCCACACACCAGCGGCATCAACGGCTCACGCCACGGACACATGCGCGAATTGCGCACGCAGCATGCCGGACGACCGCTGCGAACGCTCTATGCCTTTGACCCCCGGCGCATGGCAATTTTGCTGATCGGTGGCGACAAAACAGGTGATGACCGCTGGTACGACGTTCATATCCCGATTGCCGACAGACTGTATGACGAACATCTTGTTCAATTGAAGCGTGAAGGAGAAGAGTGATGGCCAAGAAATTTGCTGATCTGCGAAGCGCGATGACGCCCGAGGCACGGGCGCGAGCCGGCCAGCAGACCCAAAGTATGCTGGCTGAAATGCCTCTACATGAGCTACGCCGTGCGCGTGGCCTTTCGCAAAAAGTACTTGCCGAGACGCTTCATGTCCAGCAGCCCTCGGTGGCAAAGATGGAGCGTCGCACGGATATGTATATCTCGACCCTGCGCAGTCACATCGAAGCGATGGGTGGCGAACTGGAAGTGATCGCGAAGTTTCCCGACGGTGCGGTCAAGATCAACAATTTTGCTGAGTTGGCCGAAGGCCTCCAAGCGACAGAAGCGTCAAGCACATGAATATTGAAAAAGTCGCGGCAGCCATCGAAGTCGACGTAGGCGAGTTGCTGACTGATCTGCGACAGGCGCTTGCCGAAGCAAAAGCAAGCCTTGGAAATGTCACGAGACCCGAGCAAGTGCTCCACCGCCAGCCTGACGAGAAATCCGGCTCCATGAGGTAAATTTCGCAGATGGTGTCTGCGAAATTTGCCTGATTCGCGCGGGCGCGAAAGCGCGTTAGTTTTGACGGCAAATCTGACGCTATGGACAACCTTAGACGATTTATGGCAATCGTCCAACCCAGTGCAACGCAATGCAAACAAGTCCAAGTTTTTAAGCGGATTGACAATTGAGTGGGAGTGACCGTTTGGACAAAATCACAGGAAATGGGATCGGCTATCGTTTTGACGATCCTCGATTGGAGTTCAAAAATACACACGTTAATGCGGTGGACGACGAAGGGCGCTTTTTGGGACAGTGTGCCCTTGAATCAGCGAAAGCAAGTTTTTCTTCATCGCATCGCCGGTTCAAAAGTCATAGCAACACCTTTAATGAATCCGGTGACCAGAGGCTGATTTGCTTCGATAATTTGGCTAGTCAGGCATTTGATGCCTGTTGAGAGGTATCAACGTGAGTCAATCGTTGCCTGTTAAAACCCCGACCCCGCGTGCATTGCGTGATGCGCTGGCCGAGGCCCCCTTGCGAGGCTCGGCTGCGCCACTTGTGGTCGCCCCACAAGTCGTTCGAAAGCTCACAGCCGAAGCGGGCGAGCATCCCGCCGGGCGGGCGCATGTTTGTGCGGCCAGTGGTTTGGTGATGATCGGGCGACGCTGCTTTGTGGTCGCTGACGATGAATTGCATCTGGCTTCGTTTGATGCGGTAGCCAGCGGTCCAATTGAATTTTTGCAGCTGTTGCCCGGGCTGCTGCCCGACAACGCCGCCGCCAGAAAGGCGGCGAAGCCTGATTTTGAGGTGCTGCTGCATTTGGAGCCGCAGCACTGGCCGACCCTTGAGGGGCGGCGGGCGTTGCTCGCCATGGGCTCGGGGTCCACGCCGACCACCCGCAACTTGGGGGTACTGCTGATGTTCAAAGACGCCGGGGCCGCCGACGCGCCGCTTGTGGACTTGTTTGATGCTGGCGTGGTGATCGACCTTGGGCCTATTTTCGCGCTGTTGCGGCAACAGCTGGGTGGCCTCAACATCGAGGGCGCGGTCGTCGTTGGCGATCGATTGAAGCTGTTGCAGCGTGAGAGCCAAGCGACGGGCAGTTGCACGGTTGTCGAATTCGAGCTTGCGCCGTTTTTGCGGTGGTTGTTGGAACAGGCGTCGAAGGTGGCTCTGCGCGTGCCCGTGCCCGTGCCCGTGCCAACACCCGTGAAGGTGCAACGGGTTGATTTGGGTTCTGCGCAGGGCGTTGCCTTGGCACCTACCGACGCAACCTCTCTGGGCGATGGCCTGTGGTTGGCCTCGGCGGTTGCCGAGGACACTCAAAGCAGCTACGACGACGGCCCATGCGTGGGCAGTGCCGTGGTGCTACTGAACGCCGAGAATGCCGTGCTGCGAAGCTGGGCATTGGCGGGGTCGCCGAAAGTCGAGGGCATTCAAGCGCACTTTGAGCGCGGTGGCTGGGTGCTGACGATGGTGACCGATGCCGACGACCCTGGCGTGGCATCGGAGTTGCTGACCTTGAATCTGGATTTGCGCGTAAGCGCAGCAAGCATTTTGGATTGATTTGAGGCAAATTTTGAATCAATTCGCTCACTGGTCGCCGGATTCATTCAGCTCGGTGCTATGATTTTTTACAGCATTGAGTAGCCGACGAGCAAGGATTTCTGTGTACCTACCACCTCAATTCAAAGTCAAGTCTGCTGACATTGCGCAGTTCATTGTGCGCTCGCATCCGTTTGCGTCGCTCATCAGTGTTGACGATGCCGGTTGCCCGTTCGTGACCCACATTCCGCTTCATTTGGTAGTCGACGGTGACGATTGGTCGCTGCTGGGACATGTGGCTAAACCCAACCCGCACTGGCGCTACTTGCGCGATCGACCCCAGGTCGTCGCGACATTCATGGGGCCACAGGCCTACATGTCGCCCCAGGTCTACCCCGACTTGGCGCGAGTACCGACCTGGAGCTATTTGGCCGTGCATTGCACCGGGCAAGCCAGTTTGATTGAAGACCCACGCGACAAAGACCGCCTGCTCAAATGCCTGATTGGCGACCACGAGCCAGCCTATGCCAAGCAGTGGCAAGACTTGGGCGAGGAATATCAGCTCAAAATGTTGGCAGGAATCGTCGGTTTTGAGATCAAGGTCAGCAACATTGAGGCCAAGATCAAAATCAACCAGCATCGGCCCGAGTCACACGCCGCGATGTTCAGCGCTTACAGCCAAGGCAACGAAAACGAGCGCGCTTTGGCTCAGTGGATGCAACGGACCGGCCTGGTTGAGGATGCCCAAAAATGAAACTCATCGGTATCTTGCTTGCCCTGCTGATCGTCGGCTTTTTGGCAGCTAAGCAGATGAAGACGACCACGGTAGCGCCCGTGATTCAGATTCAAGGGCAGGGCGATGCCCCCGCCATTCAAGCCCAAACGCCCACCGAAGCGGCCAATGCAGTGGGCGCGGCCGCTGCACAAGCGCTGCATCAAGGGGCCGACCAAACGGCAGAAAAACTAAAAGCCGCTGAAAAGGCTGGCGCAGACGTAAAATAGGCGCGTCTCAGCTTTTCATTGCTGATATTGGCACTTGGTCGCCGGATCTATTGGGTTTGTCGCTATCAAAATATCAGTGAACGCAAGCTCAAAAGCGAGTCTCAACGCCTGCGTCCACCGCCCAAAATGCCTCCGAGCACGCCTCGGATGATTTGCCGACCGACTTCGCGGCCCACGGCGCTGGCGGCTGACTTGATGAGTTGCTCGCCCGCGCCCATGCGTGGGCGGGTACCTTTCGAGTTGGCACCACCGCCCGAGAGCGCGCCGCCAATCATGTCGCCAATGCCGCTGAACCAGCCGCCGCTGGGTTTGGACTCTGGCGCCTGGGCGTCGACATGTTTGGCCTGTTCAGTGGCAGTGGCCTCGTCTGCCATGTGGGCGTCGGTGCGTCCGCCTAAGCGCTCGTAGGCTGACTCGCGGTCAATCGTTTTTTCGTAAACACCCGCAACCAACGAGGTTTTGAGCAAAACTGCCCGTTCTTCGCCTGTGATGGGTCCAATGCGCGACGCAGGTGGCCGCACAAACACGCGCTCGGTGATGCCGGGGCGGCCTTTGTCGTCCAAAAAGCTAATGAGTGCCTCGCCAACTGCGAGTTCGGTGATGGCCGTGGCGATGTCCAAGCCTGGGTTTTGACGCATGGTGTCGGCTGCCGCCTTGACTGCCTTTTGGTCGCGCGGCGTGAAGGCGCGCAGGGCGTGTTGCACCCGGTTGCCCAGTTGCGCCAGCACGCTGTCGGGCACATCAAGCGGGTTTTGCGTCACGAAAAAAACGCCAACGCCCTTGCTGCGCACCAACCGCACCACGAGCTCGATGCGCTCCAACAAGGCCTTGGGCGCGTCGTTAAAGAGCAAGTGTGCTTCGTCAAAGAAAAACACAACCTTGGGCTGATCAAGATCGCCCACCTCGGGCAAGTGCTCATAGAGCTCAGACAGCATCCACAGCAAGAACGTTGCGTACAAACGCGGTGAATTCAGCAGCTTGTCCGCCGCCAAGATGTTGATCACGCCCTTGCCGTCAACGGTTTGCAAAAAATCATTGATGTTGAGCATGGGCTCGCCAAAAAACTGATCCGCGCCTTGCTCGTCAAGCGTGAGTAAACCCCGCTGAATGGCCCCGACGCTGGCCGCGCTGACGTTGCCGTACTCGGTGGTGAAGGTGCTGGCGTTGTCGCCGACGTGCTGGCACATGGCCCGCAGGTCTTTCATGTCAAGCAGCAGCAGGCCCTGGTCGTCGGCAACTTTGAAGACGATTTGCAAAACGCCGGTTTGGGTCTCGTTGAGGTTGAGCAGGCGCGCCAAAAGCTGTGGCCCCAAGTCAGACACCGTCGCGCGAACGGGGTGGCCTTGTTTGCCAAATACATCCCACAGCGTGACGGCAAAGGCCTGCGGCATGGGTGCTTCAATGCCTCGTTCGGTCAAAACACCTGCCAGTTTGGGCGAGATTGATCCGCTTTGAGATATGCCGGTCAAGTCGCCCTTCACGTCAGCCATGAACACCGGCACGCCCGAGCCCGAGAAGGCTTCGGCCAAGGTTTGCAGGCTGACCGTTTTGCCCGTGCCGGTCGCGCCGGTAATCAAGCCATGCCGGTTGGCCTTGTCTGGGCGTAAAAAACACTCAATCAAGGACTTACCGGCGCCGCTTTGGGCAATCAAATAGGGGTTGGTCATGGGGTCAAGGGTATTGGGATCGAGTCCCAAATTAGAGCACGGGCGGGTGACAATGCGGTCATGACTTCTACCGCCATCTCCGTTGCCCAGGGCATCAATGCCTTGGTGCTTGATTCACCGCACAGCGGCACCGACTACCCGAGCGACTTTGGTTTTGCGTGCAACTACACCGCGCTGCGCCGCGCTGAAGACACCCATGTCGAGCGACTCTATGGTTTTGCACCGGATTTGGGTTGCGCTTGGATCGAGGCACATTTTCCCCGCAGCTACCTCGACCCCAACCGCGATGTCAATGAGATCGACAACACCATGCTGGAGTCCGCGTGGCCGCAACCGGTCTCTGACAACATCAAAGTCCGCTTGGGCAAGGGGCTCTTTTGGAAGGCACTGGACGACGGCACACCCATCTATCAGCGCCGCTTGGGCGTTGACGAGGTCAAAGCCCGCATCCAGCGGTGTTGGCAGCCGTATCACGCAGCTGTCGAGCAGGCCATTGCCGCCGCGCACGCGCGCCACGGCTACAGCATCCACATCAATTGCCACAGCATGCCAGCGGTGGCATCGCAATTTGCAACCGAATTTCCCGGCGAGCGTCACCCCGATTTTGTGCTGGGTAACCGCGACCACACCACCTCATCAACCGCTTTGATCGAGCTGATTCAAGCCCATTTGATCGCCCAAGGGTACAGCGTGGCACTGAACCACCCCTACAAAGGCGTTGAGTTGGTGCGCAGATACAGCGATCCAGCCGCGCACCGGCACAGCGTACAAATTGAGCTCAACTGCTCGCGCTACATGGACGAAGCTTCTCGCGAGCCACATGCGGGCTTTGACGGCATTCGCCAAAGCCTGAAAGGATTGGTGCAAATGCTCACAACCGCAGACCCACGATTGCTCTGACGTGGATCAGGCTGACTGTGTCGTGGTTGGAGCGGGCGCGGTCGGCTTGGCTGTGGCTCGAGCGCTTTCGTTGCAAGGCCGCGAAGTCATCGTGATTGAGCGCGAAGGCCACATCGGTCAAGGGGTGAGCTCGCGCAACAGCGAAGTCATACACGCCGGGCTTTACTACCCACCCGGCAGCCTCAAAGCCCGGCTGTGTGTGCGTGGCAAGGCGCTCTTGTACGACTTTTGTGAGTCTCGACACGTGCCTCATGCGCGCTTGGGCAAGCTGGTTGTCGCTTGTGACGAGCACGACTTGCCCGCGCTCAAAGCCCTTGAATCCACGGCGGCGACCAACGGCGTGCTGGTGCGCTTGCTCAGCGGCGCTGAGTTGCGCGCCCGCGAGCCCGAGTTGGCAGGTGTCGCGGCGCTCGAGTCACCTAGCACCGGCATCGTGGACAGCCACGCGCTCATGATTGCGCTGCAGGGCGACTTGGAGCGTGCGGGCTCGGTGGTGGCACTTGGCACCCGCGTCACCTCACTCAAACCCGCGCCGGGCGGCCAATGGATCGTCACCACCGACACCGGCGGTGAACTAAGCGAGTTGCTCGCCCACACCGTCGTCAACAGCGCGGCTTTGGGCGCGTGTGAGCTTGCGCGGGCAACCCAAGGTTTGGGCTCGCAACACGTGCCAAAAGCGCATTTCGCAAAGGGCAACTACTTCAGCCTGTCGGGTCGCTCGCCATTCAAGCAACTCGTCTACCCCGTTCACAGCGGGGCGTGGCTGGGTGTTCACCTCACGCTCGATCTCGGCTGCCAAGCCAAGTTTGGGCCCGACATGGAGTGGCTTGACGTGGCGCACGAGTCGCAAATTGACTACGCCGTTGACCCCCGGCGTGCCCAGGTTTGCTACAGCGCTGTGCGACGCTACTGGCCCGGTCTGCCAAACGACGCGCTGCAGCCCAGCTACAGCGGCGTGCGCCCCAAAATCCACGGCCCCAACCAAGCCGCGCCTGACTTCGTCATCCAAGGCCCGACAACCCACGGACTCAAAGGCTTGGTCAACCTGTTTGGCATCGAGTCGCCCGGTTTAACGAGCTGCCTGGCCATCGGAGAGCATGTCGCGTCACTACTGAAAAAATAGCAACCGGATGAATGAATCCGGTGACCAAGGGTATATTTCCCCAATATTTCGTTGAATTTTGGGCTTTGGCGCGGCTGCAGGTTAATTGGGCACAGGCTTTGACATCTGTTTGACCAGCGCGGTTACCACGTTTCGCGGCGTGAAACGTGGGCTTTGGGCCATGAGCCAGTTCATCGCGCCAGGGATGAACACGCGTTGGCCACGCTGCATGGCGGCGTAGCTGGCGGCGGCGACTTCGTCGGCGGTCGGCAGCTTTTTGCCTTTGACCAAGGCGCTGGCTTGCATGACGGCTTTGTCTTGAAACCCCGATGCGGTTGGGCCTGGGCAAAACGCGGTCACGGTGACCCCGCTGCCGTCGAGCTCAGACGCGATGGCCTCAGAAAAACTCAAAACAAACGCTTTGGTTGCGTAGTACACCGCCATATATGGGCCGGGCTGAAACGCTGCCGTCGAGGCGGTGTTGATGATCTTGCCTCGCGTGGCCAATAAGTCGGGCATGAATAGCTTGCTCAAGGCAACAACCGTGTTCATGTTGAGTTGCATCATGGCCAGTTCGCCCGCGAGGTCGGTGTGCTGAAACTCACCAAAATTGCCATAGCCCGCGTTGTTGGCCAACGCGCTGATGGTCAAGTTGCGCGCTTTGACGTCGGCGTGAAGCTGCTTCGCACCGGTTTCGGTTTGGAGATCAGCCGCAATCACGGTCGCGACGATTTTGAAGCGGCGCTGCAAATCATCAGCCAGGGTTTGCATGCTGGCCACGCCGCGTGCGGCCAGCACGACGTTGTAGCCGCCCTTGGCAAACTCGGTCGCAAGGCTTTTGCCAATGCCGGATGAAGCGCCAGTGATGAGCGCGGTTGGGGTTGTTTTCGTGGGGTTGGTCATTTGGGTTCCTGGTTAAGTTATGTTCAATCGTTTAATCTCATGAACGGTTTGGGTTTAAAAAAAGCCCCTTGCGAGGCCACGGGTCACTCAAGTGCAAGACACTTCGGCTTGCTCAACGAAACGACGCAAGGTTGCCAGTGCATCGTCGACGCTCAAACTGTAAAAGTTCTCTCGCGACACCCGCTCCAAGCTCAGCAAGCCCGCAAGCTTGAGGACCTTCAAGTGATGCGAAATCGCGGGGCGCGACAACGGCATCAAATCCGATATCTGGGTCACATTCAAGCGCTCATGCTGAGCCAACAGCATGACGATGTCTTGCCGATAGGTGTCACCCAATGCCAAAAAGATCGGCGCACTCGCCCTGAAGCTCGCAAGAACATCGTCAAGCGTGATGGTGTTGGGATCGGTTGTCGTGCTCATGCGTTTAATCTTGTAAACGGATTGTAGCACAGCGATGCATGGGCTCGCGACTGAGAATTTGAGGTGCTTGTTCTATTTAGGCTTCGCTTGGGCACAATCACGACATGACCCAAACCGAAACGCATACGCAACTGGCTGGCCACCTCTTGGTCGATTGTTTGATCGCGCAGGGCGTGACGCATGCCTTTGGTGTGCCGGGTGAGAGCTATTTGGCCGTGCTTGATGGCATTCATGCCCGCCCTGGGCAAATTGAGTTTGTTGTTTGCCGGCAAGAGGGCGGGGCGGCTTTCATGGCTGAGGCGCATGGCAAGCTGAGTGGGCGGCCAGGTGTGTGCATGGTCACGCGCGGGCCAGGCGCGACAAACGCGTCAATTGGGGTGCACACCGCCTTTCAAGACTCGACGCCCATGGTGCTTTTGGTCGGTGACGTGGCCAGTGACTGCCGAGACCGCGAGGCGTTTCAAGAGGTTGATTTTTTCAGCTTTTTTGGGCCGCTCGCCAAACGCGTCGAACGCATTGACTGCGCACAGCGAATCCCCGAGTACGTCGCGCGTGCTTTCGCAACGGCCATGAACGGACGCCCTGGCCCAGTGGTGCTGGTGCTGCCTGAGGACATGTTGACCGAATCCGTGCCCGCCGACATGGTGCCAGTTGAGCGCATCGACGCAGTTGAGGCTTGGAGTGACCCCGGCTCGTTGCGGCGGCTGCGTGAGTTGCTGATGCAAGCTCGTGCGCCGCTTGTGATCGCGGGTGGGGGCGGTTGGACCCAACAGTCCGCCCAAGCCTTGCAGCGGTTTGCTGAAAACTGGCATTTGCCGGTTGCCAACGCGTTTCGGTTTCAAGACACCTTTGACAACCACCACGTGCTGTACGTGGGCGATGTCGGCATCGGCATCAACCCAGTGCTTGCCAAAGCGGTTCGCGACAGTGATTTACTGATCGTCATCGGCCCGCGTTTGGGCGAGATGACGACCAGCGGCTACACCTTGTTGAAGTCGCCAAAGCCCAAGCAGGCCTTGGTTCACATTCACGCGGATGCCAACGAATTGCACCGGGTGTATCACGCGGACTTGGCCATTTGTGCCACGATGAACGCCGCCGCCCGAAGCTTGGAGGTGTTGACGGCCCCGGTTGACGTCGCATGGCTTGCACACACGCACGCGCTTGCGAATGCTTACCTGGCCAACTTGGTTCCCAATGCCTTGCCCGGCTTTGACGCTGACGCACCGCGCGGCCCCGTCGACATGGCCGAGGTCATCTTTTGCGCGCAGCGGCTGCTTCCGGCAAACGCGTTTCTCACCAATGGCGCGGGTAACTTTGCCGGGTGGTTGAGTCGCTACTTTCGATACCACGGGCTGGCCAAAGGCTTCAAAACCCAGCTCGCGCCAACCAACGGAGCCATGGGCTACGGTGTGCCTGCCGGCATTGGCGCGGCAATCGCTACACAGCGGCTTGCCTTCACCATCGCCGGAGACGGCGACTTCATGATGAACGGCCAAGAGCTGGCGACGGCCGCACAACACGGAGCCAAGGTGATCATCGTCTTGGTCAACAACGGGGTCTACGGCACGATTCGAATGCATCAAGAGCGCGAATACCCAAGCCGCGATGCAGGCGCTGGATCGAACTTGGTCAATCCTGATTTTTGCGCGTTGGCTGGCGCGTATGGGTTGGCCAGCGCACGCGTGGTGTCAACTGCGGCGTTTGAGCCCGCGCTCGCAGCAGCGCTTGCGCGAGCAAACAGCAGTTTGATTGAGATCATGTTGGACGCCGACATCATCAGCACCCGAACCACGCTTACCGCCATCAACGCCGCAGTTAAGGCCGCACAAAGTCACTGAACCGCTGCGGCATCCAGACGAAAAAAAGGCTGCCTAAGCAGCCATGGCTCGAAAAAAAGGCTGCCTAAGCAGCCTCTTTAAACTCGAAGCCAGCGAATTATTTCGCGTGCTTGCCGATCAAGCCGGCCATCTCGAACATGCTGACTTGCGCTTTGCCAAACACTTCACGCAGTTTTGCGTCGGCATTCACCATGCGTTTGTTGACCGCATCTTGCAATTTGTGTTGCTTGATGTAGACCCACAGCTTGCTGACGATTTCGGTGCGGGCCAACTCTTTGGCGCCAACAACCGCTTGCAATGCTGGGCTCAGGGCCAGCTTCTTCATGAAGGCTGCGTTTGGCGTGCGTTTTTTGGCAGGTGCAGCAGCGGCTTTTTTGGCCGGTGCAGCCTTCGCAGGTGCAGCCGCCTTCTTCGCTGGTGCAGCAGCTTTCTTGGCTGGCGCAGCCTTAGCCGGTGCAGCAGCTTTCTTGGCCGGTGCGGCCTTCGCTGGCGCGGCGGCCTTTTTCGCAGGTGCAGCCTTCGCTGGAGCCGCAGCTTTTTTCGCGGGTGCTGCGGCTTTTTTCGCCGGTGCAGCTTTCTTTGCAGTTGCCATGATCGTGTTTCCTATTAGGGGTTTGCGAACCGCTGTGCGACGAAGCGCCGCCCAACGAAGCCACCTCACCCAGCATGCTGCGCTACTATTTTTGTAGCGTCCGCCTGCATCGGTGTGAAAGCTGTGCGGATGCTAGCGCTAAATCAGGCGCTGTACGAGGGAGAAACACGATTTTTCAATCGAAAACACCTCTGAAACGGCGGTTTTTGTTGCTCTTTTGTCGATTGAGCCGTTTTTGCCCACAAAGTCGCGAATTTCCAGCCGCGAAAATCGTCGCGTTTCATTGGAGAGACCTTGAGATTTCAATGGCTTTTTTCGCCCCGTGTGGCGACCCAAACGCCGCTAAGCGCCGCCGCGAACGCGCAAAGCTGCATCGTGCTCACGGTTTCGCCCAAAACCAAAACGCCAACCGCTGCCGCGCTGGTGGGCAGCATGACGGTGAACACGCCAGCCCGTGACGCGGACACCCGCTGCAAGCCCGTCATCCACAACCACACCGTCCAGACGCTGGCGGCCAAGGCATAAAACACCAAAAGCAGCCAAATGCTGTTGGCGACGCTTGCAAAATCAAACGACCACGCCACCCACAGACCAAACGGCGTCATCAAGGCCAAACCCCACAAATTCACGATGGCCGATATGCGCTTGGCACCCAAGTGCCCGGTGAGGCTCTTGCCGATGACGGCATAGGCCGCCTCACACAGCACCGCGCAAAAGATCAAGGCGTTGCCAAGGGCCGCTGGGGTCATCCACGAGGCCCAATTCGATGAATTTGATGAAATATCAGCCGTTGGTCGCGGTATTGATTGAATACTTTGCTCTGTTTTTGATAGCGACACCAAGGCAATGCCCAGCACGGCCAAACCAATGGCCACCCACAGGCGGGTACTGATCCGCTCGCCCAAAAACGCCCAACTCAACAAAGCACACACGGCAGGGATCGCCGCCAAGATCACACCGGCAGACACAGCCGTGGTGTAGGTCATGCCGTAGAGCATGCAAATGGAGAACAAAAAGTTGCCAAGCAAACTCTCTAAAAATAGCAACCGCTTGATTCGCGCAGGCAGCGGTGCCTCGCTTGGCGGCTTAAGCAACCAGTGCGGCATGGCAAGCGCCCCAATGCCAAAGCGCAGCCAGGCCAGTAAAAAAACTGGCAGCGCCGCCACCAAGGGCTTGCTGAGCGCCACGTAGCTGCCGACGAGTGCCATACTGAGCGCGAGGCACGCGTAGGCCCCCCAAGGGCTGGGCGTTTGCGGTACTGTTGAGATTGACATGGGGTTGATGATGCCAGCGAAAAACAAGTTGTCAGATCGCGAAGCGATGGAAAAGCATGATCAAGACCCACACCCGGCGCGCTACGTTGGTCGCTGCGTTGCCGTTTACGGCACCTTGCGGCGTGGCGGCTCGAACGACATCACCCAACTCGTGCCTGAGCCCGAGTTTGTGGGCACTTGTGTCGTTGCGGGCACGATGTTCCATTTGGGGCGCTACCCGGGTGTGGTGCTCGGCGGCAAGTCCCAAGTGGCGTGCGAGGTTTACCGAGTCAGCCCAGCGCTTGAGCAGCGTTTGGACGAGATCGAGTCGGAGTACCCCGCGCAGGCCGATGAATACGCCAAGCGCGAGCAGGTGATGCGCGTTTCATCACCGACCAACGTGCTTGATCTCCCTTGCTTCATCTACGAGATCAACCCGTCCTTCGTGCAGGGGTGCCCGGTCATTGCGAGCGGTGATTGGATTTTGGGCTGAGGCATTCCACG
Organism: Comamonadaceae bacterium; assembly: GCA_031421855.1. Taxonomy (GTDB): domain Bacteria; phylum Pseudomonadota; class Gammaproteobacteria; order Burkholderiales; family Burkholderiaceae_C; genus JAAFHN01. Next base: position 3,111 of record JANOPN010000170.1, on the reverse strand, counting down.
ATACAAAAAATCGGTTTCGCATGGTGGAATTTTCACGCACATGGATCGAGTCCAAATTTCATCAAACGGCTCGTCAAACTTCACCATATGAAATTGCCTCGGTAAGCCATTGATATGAAACGAATTAGATGAAGTCTTCTATTTGACACATCGGTGGTTTTAGTCTTATATAAGACATATCATTGACTCATGGCCAAGCCGCAATGCGACCGCCCTGATGCTCAACTTCACTTCACCTCAAAAGGCCTCAACCATGACGCAAGTTCGCCAAACCCGTGCCGAGCAAATCGCTGCCCTCGAAAAAGACTGGGCCGAAAACCCACGTTGGAAGGGCATCTCACGTGGCTACACCGCCGCTGACGTGGTCAAACTGCGCGGCTCGATGGCCATTGAGCACACATTGGCCAAAAAGGGCTCTGAAAAACTCTGGGGCTTGCTCAACACCGAGCCGTTCATCAACAGCCTAGGCGCGCTCACCGGCAACCAAGCCATGCAGCAAGTCAAGGCCGGCTTGAAAGCCATCTACCTCAGCGGCTGGCAAGTTGCGGGCGACGCCAACTCCAACGGCGAGATGTACCCCGACCAGTCGCTGTACAGCGTGGACTCGGTGCCAAAGGTCGTCAAACGCATCAACAACACCCTCCAGCGCGCTGACCAGATCCAGTGGAGCGAAGGCAAAAACCACGGCGATGACGGCTTTGTTGACTACTTCGCACCCATCGTGGCTGACGCGGAAGCCGGTTTCGGCGGCGTGCTCAACGCGTTTGAGCTGATGAAAAGCATGATCGAGTCGGGCGCGTCAGGCGTTCACTTTGAAGACCAATTGGCCGCTGCCAAAAAATGTGGTCACATGGGCGGCAAAGTTTTGGTCAGCACCCGCGAAGCCGTTGCCAAATTGGTCGCAGCACGTTTGGCCGCTGACGTCATGGGCACACCCACGATTTTGTTGGCTCGCACCGATGCAGAAGCGGCCAACCTGGTGACCGCCGACATTGACGACAACGACAAGGCGTTTTTGACCGGCGAGCGCACGGTTGAGGGTTTTTATCGCACCCGCAACGGCGTTGACCAAGCCATCAGCCGAGGCCTCGCTTACGCGCCTTACGCAGACCTGATCTGGTGCGAAACCGGCACGCCTGACTTGAACTTCGCCCGCCAGTTCGCTGACGCGATCCACGCTCAGTTCCCTGGCAAACTGCTGGCATACAACTGCAGCCCAAGCTTCAACTGGAAGAAAAACCTCGACGACGCCACCATTGCCAAGTTCCAGCGCGAACTCGGCGCCATGGGTTACAAGTTCCAGTTCATCACCTTGGCCGGTTTCCACAGCCTGAACTACGGCATGTTTGACTTGGCCTACGGCTACGCCCGCAGCAACATGACCGCTTTCGTTGAGTTGCAGCAAAAAGAGTTCGCTGCCGCTGAGCGGGGTTTCACCGCAGTCAAGCATCAGCGCGAGGTCGGCACCGGCTACTTCGACATGGTCACCACCACGATTGAAGCCAATGCATCAACCGCCGCGCTCAAGGGCTCGACCGAAGACGAACAGTTCTTTGACGACCACAAAGTCGCGTAAGTAAAGACCACCGAAGTTCAGTCGCTCAGCCACAAGCTGGCGACAAAACTGTAGAGAAGCCCCCGGCGCCAGCGCCGGGGGCTTTTTTTGTGGGCTAGCCCGCGTATTTCACCGTGAGCGTGTTTTTTCCGCGCATTGCCAAATGAAACGCGCTCATTCTCGTCGAATCCAATGGGTACGTTGGCAAAACCACTCGACACCCATCGCATCCACGCAGCGGGCGCAGCGGGGCACGCTGAGCGTCGTCACGATGAATATTCAGGCTAGACTGCAAGCGGAGATGCGCACAATCACTCCCGTATGTGTAGCAACAAACCCAATGAATCCGGAGACCAAAGGCCAATATGACTCAAAATTTGATCGTTCATGCGAACCGCAGGGCATTTGTGCGCTTGGGCACGGTTGGCGCGGCTGGTTTGGCCTGCCCGGGTTTGGTGCTCGCGCAAGCCTGGCCGAGCAAACCCATTCGTTTGGTGGTGCCATTTGCCCCCGGTGGCACCAGCGAAATCGTGGCTCGATCGGTCGCCGTTGAGCTGGGCAAGCAACTGGGCGTGGCCGTTTTTGTCGATAACCGCCCCGGCGGCGGCGGCGTGGTGGCCATGCAAGACGTGGCCAAAGCGCCCGCAGACGGCCACACCATCGTTATGACCCACGTGGGCACGTTGGCGGTCAACCCCTACATGCTCACCAACCAGCCCTACGACGTGAACCGCGACTTCGTGCCCATCACGCTCTTGGCCAAGGTTCCCAACGTGTTTGCCATCCACCCCGACGTGCCCGCCAAAAATTTCCGTGAGTTCATCGCTTATGCCAAGGCCAATCCCGGCAAGCTCAACTACGGCAGTGCCGGCAACGCCAGTGCGGGGCATTTGGCGATGGAGTACCTCAAACTCGTCACCGGCACGTTCATCACCCACATCCCGTATCGGGGCACTGGGCCGCAGCTCACCGACTTTTTGTCGGGCCGCACCCAGATCACGTCCACCGGGTTGCCGGCCATCATTGCGCACGTCAAAAGCGGCAAGCTTCGCGCGATTGCCGTGGGCACGCCCAAACGCGCTGCTGCGCTGCCCGATGTGCCCACCGTGATTGAGATGGGGTTTCCAAACTTTGAAACCAGCCAGTGGTACGGCCTGCACGCGCCGGCTGGCACACCGGCTGACATCGTGCGCCGACTTCAAGAGGAATGCCTCAAGGCGCTCAAATCCAGCTCCGTGACCGAGCGATTTGCCACCGACAACGCCACCGACAACGCGATTGGCGGCGGCATGCCCTCAAGCGACTTCGCCACATTCATTGCCAAAGAACAGCGCGTGTGGAAAGACATCGTCGCCCGAGCGGGCATCAAACCGGACTGATCCACTGACATCACCCATGCAAGACATCCTCATCAATTGGTCGCCTCAAGAAACCCGCGTCGCAGTCGTCGAGCACGGCGCGGTGCAAGAGTTGCACGTCGAACGCAGCCTGGAGCGGGGCTTGGTTGGCAACATTTACTTGGGCAAAGTCTCACGCGTCTTGCCCGGCATGCAGTC
>JANOPN010000169.1:0-27413 GCA_031421855.1 Comamonadaceae bacterium | reverse complement strand
TCGACGATCACTGTGTGGCCAGAAACACTGATAGACCCGTTGCCACTGGCGAGCACACCGGCAATGCTGGCGACATTGCCCGCCGCCGTGCCAGCGGTGACTTGCACTGCGCCGCTGGCCGTCAAGGTGCCCACAGCGGCGGCGACGTTTGCGTTGTTTCTACCGGGGAGACCCGCACGCAAATACGCCGATTGCCCGGCAGTGACGCTGCCATTGGCGCCCAAGTTGCCTCCTGCGCCACCCACCCCGCCAGCCCCGTTGCCACCATTGCCCGCTTGCAGGCGCACACTGCCGCTGGCAGCCAGCACACCGGCCAAGGCCACCGATCCCCCGCGCCCGCCGCTAGATGAGCGCAGTACGCCCGACCCACCGCTACCCGCCGTGACGGTGATGTCAGTCAATGGGCCCGAAATCGGGGTCAACGAACCCAGCAAGACGGCGTCACCGCCATTGCCGCCGTTCATCACGCTGTTGTAGGCGTCTGATCTGTCGGTCACCCCTGTGCCGCCGTTGCCAGCCACCACGCTCAGCACACGCCCGACGCTTAAATTGACACTCGAGCCCACAGTTACGGAGCCGCCCGAGCCGCTTTGCCTTATGACGGAGTGAAATCCAGATTCACCCGCGCCGCCATTGCCCCCAACGAGCGCCAGCGTTTGAGGGGCATAAAGGTCGGCATTCACCACCAAATTGCCGCCGTTGCCACCGCTAGCACCACTGCTTGGTCTGTCGCCTTGCGCGCGCCCGCCCGCGCCAGCGCTTAAACTCACCGCTTGGCCCGCCGTGACCGGTGCGTTAACGGTGATTTGCCCGCCCGCTCCACCGGCGCCCGACTCGCCAACGCCGTTGCCCCCGTCGCCGCCCCGACCGGCAACCACCACCACATCGGCCGAGTTCGCCGCGCCCAGGCTGGCCGTGAGCCCCACAACGCCGTTGACGGTACCCACTGTGATTGCGGCGCCAGCACCACCAATTTGTCCGTCGCGACCCACGATTGCGCCAGTGGCCCCATCTGCCCCAGCGATGCGAATGCTGCCATCGGTGCTGGCCGCTGCCACCGTGAGGTCGACCGCGTTGTGCAACTTGATGCCACCCGTGGTGGTGTTGGTGAGCGCCGCTTGCCCCACGCTGGTGCGCAGCGGTACAGCGGTGCTGCCAATGCCGGTGGCCGCTGTGGCCACCAATGTGCCCGCAGTCACCACCGTGTTGGTGGCATGGCCCACGATGGCACCACCCGTGCTGCCCGTTTGCTGGCCCGCGCTCAAAATCACGGCGCTTCCTGTGCCGCCCGCCAAACTGCCGCCGCCCGAGAAATCAATGTTGCGGTGGGCCTGCAGGCTCAGGGTGTTGCCGTTGGTCCAGTTCACGCCCGCGTTCACAAAAATGTCGCCATTGCCAGCCGTGGTGGCACCTGTGGCGATGGTGGTGTTCACACCCTGCACCAAGGTGCCCAAGGTGCTGGCGCCCACGCCCGAGCCGCTCAATGGGTTGGCGCTGGCATCAATGGTGAAGTCCACCGGGTCAAGCAGCCAGTTGCCCGTTTGGCCGTTAGCAGCTTGGCCGCTCACCCGAAAGCTGCTGGCCACTTGCACTTGCGCGGCGCTGGTGTCGACAAAGCCGCCGTTGCCCACGCTGGGAGCCGAAATATCGATGCTGCCGCTGAGCAGCGCTTGGCCGCCTTGCAAGTTGGCCAGCACATCCACCCGGCCGGAGCGCACCGCGCCAGCCTGGCCCGCTGCACCAAGTAGGTCTTGCGCGGTTCGCGCCTCAATCACGCCGCTGTGGTTCACCACGCTTTTTGCCAGCCCGGCGGCGGTTTGGGCGCTCATCAGCACCCAGCCGCCTGCGGCCTGAATCAGGCCCGAATTGGCCACCAGGGTGTCAAACTGGGCTTGCGATATGTCTACCCGCAGCAGCTGGTTGCCTGCAAACTGCAGCTCAACGCCTGCGCCAGCGGCGAGTGCCACGGTGCCAAACTTGGCGGCAATCACGCCGTCGTTGCGCACGGTGCTACCCAGCAGTGCCACATAGCCGCCGTTGCTGGCACTCAATTGCCCAGCGTTGGTCACCGCGCCCGCCCCGGGTGCGGCCTTGAAGGTGGTTTTGCCATTGGCAAAGTCAGCATCGCTCAGGCCCAAGCTAGACGCCACCAGCGCACCCACGTCCACCTGCGCGCCTGCGCCAAACAACACGCCTGAGGGGTTGACCAAAAACACCTGCCCATTGGCGCTGACCCGGCCCATGATTTGGCTAGCCGCCCCGCCGCCCACCACGCGGTTCAATGTGACCGAGCCCGCGCCGGGTTGCACAAACACCACGTGGGCTGCGCTGCCGACGTCAAAACTCTGCCAATTGATGGCCGCACGGTCGGTGCTTTGGCCCACCGTGAGCGTGTTGCCGCCGACATTCAAGCTCGCTGAACCCAGCACCACTTGGCCGCCACTGGGCAGGGTGTTTGCCGGGAGCAGCCCCGAGCCTGTTGCGGCAGCTGCGGTGTTGGGCTTTTGCACCACGCCCAGGTGCCTGAGCGGCAAAGCAAATGTGAGCACCGGTGCTTGCACGTTTGCCGCCGTAGGCACTTGCGCGTACACCAGCTGAGCATTCAACCCCGCAGCGGCCAGCAGCCCGGCCCGCAGCAGCAGCGCCCTCAACGCACGGCTGATGCGTTTGCCGTCGTACCAGCGGTAGGTGAAGCTGAGCTTGCGGCTGAGCGCCACCTTCATGCTGCGGGTCACGCCAAATCGGGGGCTGCGGGGCGACGCGGTGTTGGTTTGGATGGTCATTGCTTGCTCGCTTGAAGAGGGTGTCACGGGTTCTGAGTGCCAAAGCAGCTTGGGAGTCGCTGTTTCTTGGTCATATTGGCCAGTTGTCCCCGTGTTTGTTATGTTTGTTGCTATGACTTTAGTAGTGAGCAACCCTGCCGATTGGCGGGCTGGTCACAGTGCCCAGCGCAGGCTGGCCCACGCGCGTGGGCCGTTTGGGCGGGCATCGCTGCCCAACGCGGGGCTGCCGGGCAGGGCTGCGCTGCTGCTGGCAACAGGGTTGGCTGTGGTGGGCCACGCCAGCGTGAGTTGGCCGCCCAAGCCAGGCTGCGAGGGCACAGCGAACTGCGCTCCCAGCCCCACGCCGCCCAAGCTCACGCGGTTGGGCTGGCCCACTGCCAGCGCCGCTGGCCAGGGCCTGCGGTGCTGGGTGACGCTGCCGTGGTCAATGAACAGGTAGGGCACGCCGCTTAGGCCAGCAACTTGAAGCGGCGTCCAGCGCAGCTCAAGACCCAGCAGTTGGCCCGCGTCGCCGCTGGCTTCGCCCCCTGCAAAGGCGCGCACGCCGGTGGGGCCACCCAGGCTGAATTTTTCAGCACTGTCTAGGTTTTGGTTGCTCACCTGGGCACTCACGCGCGTTTGCAGCTGTAGCCCTGCCAGGCTTTGCTGGTACGCCGCATCCAAGCGCAGCTTGCTGTAACGCCCCGCTGTGGCGGCGCTTGCGGCATCGCCTAGGGCAAACGCGGGGTTGCCGCTCAGGTCGAGCTTGCCGTAGAGCAAGCTGGCCTGAGCTCGCAGGGCGTGGTCTGCGCCGCGCTGGCCGTGGCTAAGGCCCAGGTGCAGCACTTGCGCTGCCTTGCGGGCCGTGTTGCCTGCAAAGGTGTCGTCTTGGCTGGTGCGCCGGGTCAGGCCCGCTTCGGCCACCAAGTCGCTTTGCACTTGCAACCAAATGGGGTGGCGCGCCGTCACGCCAAAGCTGCTGCCGTGGCCATTGGCGCTCAAGGCCGCAAACGGCCCGCCCACGGTGTAGCGCATGTTGGCGGCGTTGAGTTGCAGCAAGGTGCCGCGCACGCCCACGGGTGTGCTGTAGCTCGCACCAAGGCTGTGGGTGCTGCCCGCTTGGCCCGATGCGTGTCGCCCGCCTCGGCTGGTGCTGTAGCGCACAGCGGCGCTGTCGCCCAGTTGCAGCAGGTGCCGTTGGCCGTAGTCCAGGTGCGCGCGGGCCGATCCGGTAAAGCGGCTGCCGTGGTTGTCGCTGCTCACGGCAAACTGCGGCCCCAGTTGCAGGCCTGAGCCGCGCACGGTCAAGGCCGTACTGCCCACAGCCTCGCCTGCGCTGAATGCCGCATTGATGTTGGGCAAACCGCGTTCCGCCAAGATCAAAAGCGACTGCTCCAGCGCAGATTGCAGCACCACTTGCCCGGTTTGCACGCCTTGAGCTTGAAAGGTGGTGTCAACCACAGCGGCCAGCTCGTGGCCACGCGGGCTGGGTGCGCCCTGTGTTGCGCTGCGCTCCAGGCTTAGGCCCGACAACTGGCCTTCGAGCACGCGCAGAGTCAGCTCGCCGTCGGCGCTGAGTGCACCCGGGCCAAGCACCACACGCGCCAAAAAGTAGCCCCGCTGGTGGTAGGTCTGGGCCACGCGGGCCGCACCCGCCTGCAGTTGCCCCAGGCGCACTTGGCCAGGCAAGCCGCGTGGCCCGCCCGCCTGCGCCAGGCCTTGGGAAAAGGCTTGCACCAGCGTAGCAGCGTCGAACACGCTGTGGCCGATCACGCTCACGCGACGCAGATTCAACAGCTGCGGGTCGTCTGACAGCGGCTCGTTGGCAGATTGCCCCGGTATGCGCTCTCTTGCCCCGCTGGGCTCAGGCGCAGCGGGCTGGGCTTGGCGCTGCAACTGCCCAGCGTCAGGCAAAGTTTGGGCATGCCCCGACGCACAGACAACAATCAAACACGCGGCGCTTATATTTGCCTCAAAGGACGTAGATCGCATTTAGCCGAGGCCCACAAAGAAAGGTGTGAAGCATGCATGCGCACAGCCTGAAAGTCACGCTCGCGACCTCTCGCGACCTCTCGCGACCTCTCTCAACCTCTCTCGCCCTGTCCTGCGCCCAAGTGACGATCGCCCGCTGGCTCGCCACTCGCCAGTCTCTCTCGAACACCCTTCAATGCGCTCTCGCTGCGACCGCGAAAGGGCGGTCAGGCATGCTGCGCTTCTGGCAATATAAATATGCAATCAGATTTCCTCCTAAGAGGCATATGTCGGTTCAGTTTGACGGTTACGGCAGCGACGCAACCAATCACTCGCACCGGCAATTGGCCAGTTCGGGAACCGACTCATGCTCAAAAGTCGGAAGTCAGTTGAGTAAATTTCGCAGCAACAGATCCAATGGATACCATGACCATCAGCGGATTTTCCTGTCAAAAATGCCTAGTCGAAGCTGATCGACTCAGTCAGCGCGTATCCCGACTTTGCGACTGCGCGCAAAGGCAGTTCTTTGTTAAAGGTGTTGCGCACCTTGACACGCAGGCGGCTGACCAGCGTTTCCAAGCGGTGAGGGTCATCGAGGTCAGTGTCGTGGCCCAGCGCTCGCATGAGGGTGCTGCGAGCAACCACCTGGCCCGAGATCGCAGCTTTAAAGCAGCTCAAGAATTGAAACTGCAGCTCACTCAGATTGGTGCTCATGGTGACCGTGCGACTGCCTACCACGCCATTTGGGGGTCGATTCATCCTGAGTTGCCCGCTCGCGTGGTTCAACGACCAACCGAATTCGGCGGATGTCGGTGCGAGATCCACCGAAACCGACCTGGACAACCGAACCACCTGAGCGCTCGCCGCCCGGTCGTTCAAGCGGCGGCGTACAGCCTCAATCGTCGCGATGAGCTCACGAGGATCCACGGGTTTAACCAAATAGGCATCGGCGCCAACATGAAGCCCATCAAGGCGGTCGCCCAGGACACCTCGGGCCGACAGCACGATGATGCCAATCGAATGAGCGTCAGTGGACAGACGTCGCGCAATCGACAGGCCGTTCTCGCCGGGCAAGCCGATGTCAAGTACGACCAAATCAACCCGGTGCACGCTCAACAGTTGATCGAGCACCTGGCCATTGGGCGCACCCATGGCCGTCAGACCCGCGAGTGCCAGGGCCATCACGGTCTCCTCACGCTGGTCTGGGTCGTCTTCTACAACGACAATGTTGTTCGGGGGTCTAGTCATGGAGCGCAACGATCAGGTTATGAAATTTTGTGAGTATTTTGTCGTAGATTTCGATCTCACTTGGCGCAGCCTTCTGGCGCGCTCGGCTGCATTGGTGCTGTTTGGGTTGAGCTTTGGGTCAACCCACGCTCAAATCGCGACCCATGCCTCACCGAGCCATGTGATCGCACTTGATCCAGCGCAACCCACCATTGACATCAGCACGCGATTTTCGATTTTTCGTGACACCACGCACACAAAGTCGATCGCCGACGTGTTGCTAATTCCCGACTCCGAACTTGAACGGCCGCGAACCATGCTCAAGACCAGTAGCAACGCGACGACGTATTGGCTGAAGTTCACGATCAAGCCAGAAAAATCTGGGCCAACCCCATGGGCGAACGAGTGGTTTTTAGACGTGGAGCCGCCTTGGATGGACGATGTGAGCCTGTTCACGCCAGGCACCTCAGGGGGGTTCACAGAAAAGCGCACCGGCGATCAGCACCGATTTGACACACGAGACACCGCTCACAGCAGCTTTGCGTTTCACCTCAAACCAGCAGCCAGCGAGCAGACCCACTGGCTGCGCATCCGCAGCAGTGGCACGGTGTGGGTGCGCGCAACCCTGGTGCAACCCCAGCCGTTTATCAAAAGTGCAACCCAATATGCCTACGTCCACGGCATCACTGTTGGGGTGTTGCTGCTTTTGTTGCTGCTGGTGACCTTGCAAGGCATTGCGTTGAGAGACCCTTACTACGCGTTGTTCGCCGGGTATGTCGCGACCGTTTTGGTCGCTTTGATCGCCGGCAACGGCGTGATGGCCCGGTTTGTTGCGCCTGGCCTTCCGTGGTTCGGCGACATTCTGGCCCCATCGAGCGCTTGTTTGTCGATCTCGGCTTACGCGTTGTTTTGCCGGTACTTTTTGTTTGGAGACGTCCGCAGCCTGGTCTTGAGGCGGTTTTTACTCGGCACCGTCGGCTTGGGTCTGATCGGTGCGGTCTTAACCGCAATACCGAATTTACGAGCTGCGTTTCCGTTTTTCTTGGGCGTCAAAATCGTTTGCGCTGTTGTCGTGGCTGTCGTGGCCGCACCGCGCTTGCTCAAAGGGGACTGGGCAGGCGGTTTGCTGTGGCTGGGCGTGTTGGTCAACATCGTGGCGCAGGCCATGCTGCTTAGCAGCCTGTCGTCATTGCGCGTGAGCGAAGATTGGCTGTCCACTCACGGCTACGTCGCACCCGTACTCCTCCATGTGTTGTTGCTCAGCGTCGCATTGTCTCAGCGTGCGCGTCGGCTCAGTCGCGAGCGCCACACACTCAAATCCGAGCTGCTCAGCGCCGAGCGCGTGCAGCAAGCCACGCAGACCATTGCTGACGATCAGCGCAGCTTCTTGAGCATGGTCGCCCACGAGCTGAGAAGCCCGCTGGCCGCCGCGCGGAGTGCCAATCACAACCTGGGCGAGCTGGCCAAGCGGCATAACGCCGCGGACATGTCGCCGCGCGTGGCTCGCATCGACAACAGCATTGCTCAGATGTCGGCTTTGATCGATGTTTGTCTGGTTCATGAGCGAGACCCGTCAGGCTGGGCATTGTCAGTCTCGCAAGTGGTCGGTGTCGGCGCATGGATGGCCCAAACCAACGCTTTGCTCGACGAAGCCACCAATGCTCGCGTTCGATGGCCCCATGCTGAGTCGATGCCAGCCCTTTCGGTCGTGGGCAATGCGGCGTTGCTTGCGATTGCGCTGCGCAATTTGATCGAAAACGCTTGCCGCTACGACGAGACAGGTCAAAAGGTTGACATAACAGTCGGCGTGACCGAACCCGAGGACGATGACCAAGCCCAGCAACTGCAAATCAGCGTGCTAGACCATGGTCGCGGCGTGCCACCGGGCGAGTCCAGTCACGTGTTTACAGCGTTTGCACGAGGCAGCGCAGCCACGGGCGACAACTCGGGCTTGGGCTTGGGGCTGTACATCGTGCAACGCATTTGCGTCATGCATGGCGCAACGGCCACTTGCGAGCCCAGAGTGGGCGGCGGCGCGGTTTTCACATTGACGCTGCGTGGTCAAAAGCGCGAGTCACCACGTCGTGAATAGAGCCAAAATCCCTAGCCGACACATTTCACCGTGAGGATGTTGTTGTCGCGCTTTGCCCAATGAAGAGCGATCGTTTTGTCGAATCCAGTTTGTGCTCTGGCAAAAACACTCGACACCCATCGCACACCTTGAGCGAGCGCGGCAACACACCGCCTGCCTTGTCGGGGCATTGAGCCCCTGAAGCGGCATGCGGCGTGCCGCTGCATGCCGCTGCGGGGCGCGCTGGGGGCTACGCGGTTTTGAGGTGCTTGCTCAAGAATTTTTCCATGGCCTCGTAAAACTCGAAGCGGTTTTCTTCGTTGCTGAAGCCGTGCCCTTCGTTGTCTTTGACCATGTAGTCGACTGCGACACCGCGTTTTCTCAGGGCCTCGACCATTTGATCGCTTTCGGCTTTGGCGACGCGGGGGTCTTTGGCGCCTTGGGCAACGAACAGGGGCGTGACGATTTTGTCGGCATTGAGTGCGGGTGAGGTCTGCGTCATTTGGGCTTTGTCGGCCTCGGGGTTGCCGACCATTTCGTGAAGCATCGCCAAGTACGGCTTCCAATACGGCGGAATGGTGCCCATGAAGGTGAACAAGTTGCTGACGCCGACATAGCTGACGGCCGCCGCGTATTGTTTGGGGTCTTTGACGATGCCCTGCAGCGTGGTGTAGCCGCCGTAGCTGCCGCCGTAAATCGCAACCCGCTTGGGGTCGGCAATGCCTTGCTTGATGAGCCACCGCACGCCGTCGGTGACATCGTCTTGCATCGCTAGGCCCCACTGTTTGAATGACGCCTCCCAAAACTTGCGACCGTAGCCGACCGAGCCGCGAAAATTCATTTGCAACACTGCATAGCCTCGGCTGGCCAAAAACTGCACTTCGGGGTTGAATCGCCAGCTGTCGCGCGCCCAGGGTCCGCCGTGGGGGTTGATCACGACGGGTAGATTTTTGGCTTCCATGCCGCGTGGCACGGTGAGGTAGCCGTGGATGGTCAGCCCGTCGCGGCTGGTGTAGCTGATGGGTTTCATATCGGCCAAGGCATCCTCAGGCAGCCAGGGCGACACGTCGGCGATGGACGTGAGTTTGTTGGTTGATTCTTGGTACAAGTAGCGCTTGCCACGGGTTTTGTCGTTGAATGCGGCAACGATGAAGAGATCCTCGGCCTTGTCGCTTGAGATGAAAGAAATCTCGACGTTGGGCAGCTGGGACTGCACCCGCTTGAAGGTGGCTTCGCTGGTTGCATCCAAGAATTTGCGTTCACCCTTCCATGTGGTGTATCCGGCGGCAACGAGCACCTTGCGTTTGCGTGAGTAGGTGAGGCTGCCCATGTCAACCTCCGCGTGGTCGGCAATCAGCTTGCCTTCTTTTGCCGTCACGGGGTCAAATTCAAAAATCGCCGCCTTGTCGCGACCTCGGTTGCTGCTGACGTATAGGTTTTTGTCGTCGAAAGTGAACAATTGCGGTGACACCGACTCCTTGAAGTTGGTTGTCAAAATCGATTTGAATGGGTCTTTTTCGGTCGCGCGGTACATGAGCGAGGTGTTCACGCCGTCGGTTGCCGTGGCAATGCGCAGCTGCCCGTTGTGGTCGGTCATCCAACCACTTAAATTGCCGGGGTTTTGCGCGATCAGGGTCTCAACTCCGGTGGCGACGTTGATGCGAAACACATCAAACACCTTGGCATCGCGGCGGTTGTGGCTGATCAACATGTGGGCGTCGTCGTCAACCAGGCTGTCGACCACTTCAGCGCGCACTTTGTCGCCCGGCGTGAGGTCTTTGATGTCTTCGCCTTTGAGGTTGACCGACACCACATGGAAGTTTTCGTCGCCGCCAAAGTCTTTGGTGAAGACGATGCGCTCGCCTTTCCAGGCGTAGCCCGCGATGCTGCGTGCGGTCTCCGACGTGACGCGAGTGGCCGCGCCACCGGCAACCGGCCGCACAAACACGTTCATGCGCCGCTCATGCGGCGCCAGCCATGAGAGCGTCTTGCCATCTGGCGAGATTTGGTGTCCAACCTCTGCCGCGTTGCGAAAAAAGTCACGAAGTGGGATTTTTTTGGCTGTAGTCGTTTGCGCATTGGCTTGGCCAAGCAACCCGAGCGACAAACCCGGTACAAACATCGAGCCGATGAGCATCGCTGCACAGCGCGAGACCGCGCTGCGGCGGCTGAGTGACGATGCGATTGAGAGGTTTGTGGTTTGAGTGGGTTTCATGGGGTCTCGGTTAGATGTGATGGCTCATGCGTCGGCGTTCGCCGTTCAAGCTCAGGATTTACGCAAAACCGCGCCAGCTGAGTTGCAGCTATAAGCCGGGACAACTTTGCGTCAGTCCTAAAGGTGAGTCGTTTGTAACGGGCTGGCAAGCGTTCAGCATCCGATTTGCGATCAAACGCCGGATCGAGTGGTCGAATGGCGGGTTTTCGGGAATGGGGGCCGGGGATTTCATGCCGCCCTGTGTTTCGGGCTGCACCGAGTCGACGGGGTCTTTTTGTTCCTAAATCAGTAGCATCAAACCCAATGAATCCGGTGACCAAGGGCGGATATTGCCTAAGAATTGCGATTCCAAACCGTTTCGACTTCGTTTTGGTGTGTGGCGCTCAGCTTTCGCGTGGGTGGCTGGGCTACCATTGCGGGTTATCCCGCGAATCTTGGGTTCGTTGGTTTGCGAACCCTCTATCGATTCTTCTTCGTGCGCCTCAACCAAATCAAACTATCGGGCTTCAAGTCGTTTGCTGAACCCACCACCTTTCAGTTGCCTGGGCAATTGGTGGGTGTGGTTGGGCCCAACGGCTGTGGCAAGTCCAACATCATGGACGCTGTGCGCTGGGTGTTGGGTGAGTCGCGGGCGTCAGAGTTGCGTGGCGAGTCGATGCAAGACGTCATTTTCAATGGCACGACGACCCGCAAGGCGGCCTCGCGCTCATCGGTTGAGCTGGTGTTTGACAACGCCGACCACCGCGCCGGCGGCCAATGGGGTCAATACGCTGAGGTGGCGGTCAAGCGGGTGTTGACGCGTGACGGCAGCTCAAGCTACTACATCAACAACCAACCCGTGCGTCGGCGCGACGTGCAAGACGTGTTTTTGGGCACAGGCTTGGGGCCGCGGGCCTACGCCATCATTGGGCAGGGCACGATCAGCCGCATCATTGAAAGCAAGCCCGAAGAGTTGCGGCTGTTTTTAGAAGAGGCCGCAGGCGTCTCAAAGTACAAAGAGCGCCGACGCGAAACCGAAAACCGCCTGAGCGACACCCGCGAGAACTTGACACGGGTAGACGACATCTTGCGCGAACTCAATGCCAACTTGGACAAGCTTGAGAAGCAAGCTGAGGTGGCCAAACGCTTCCGCGCGCTGCACGACGATATGAGCCTGAAGCAAAACCAGCTTTGGTTTTTCAAGCGACGCGACGCGCTGGAGTCGCAAACCAAGCTGAAGTCGGACACCGAAGCAGCGGTCAACGCACTCGAGTCGCGCACGGCAGACCTGCGAAGCGTTGAGGCCGACTTGGAGGCGATTCGCCAAGCGCATTACGCAGCAGGCGACGAGGTCAACAAAGCCCAAGGCTCGCTTTACGAGGCAACGGCAGAAGTGGCCAAGCTCGAGGCCGAGATCCGCTTCGTGGTGGAGGGCCGCCAGCGGGTTGAGCAGCGGCTCAACCAATTGCGCGAACAAGCCGCGAGTTGGGCGACGCGCGAGGCTGACGCGCAACTGGAGCTGACCCAATTGGTCGAGAAAACGGCTGCCGCGCATGACGACGGTGAGCTGCTTGCTGCGCAGCTTGATGAGCATCAAGGTCGCCAACCGGTGCTGGATATGGCCTTGCGCGATGCCGTGAACAAAGCCGGCGAGGCCAAGGCGACGGTAGCGCAGGTGCAACAGCAAATTCAGGTGTTGGCTGCCAATCAGCGAAACACCGGCGACCAAATGCGCCAGCTCAACCAGCGCCGAGACCGGCTCAGCGCCGACAAGCGCGCTTTGGCTGGCCCAGACTTGGAGAAATTGACGCAGCTGCGAGACCAACTTGATACGGCCAGGCAAACCCAAGCCGAGGCTGAAGAGCGCTTAGCTGAGTTGCAAGGACTCGTGCCCGAGCTGGATGCCGCGCGCGCCAAGGCGCAAAGCGAGGCCAATGCCCAATCGGCTCAGGTGACTCAAATGGCCGCGCGGATGCAGGCGTTGCAGGCTTTGCAAGATCGCGTCAAAACCGACTCCAAGTTGCGCCCTTGGCTGGCCAAACATGGGCTCGATGGTGCTGCACCGCTTTGGAGCCAGTTGCACATTGAGCCGGGTTGGGAGTCTGCCCTCGAGGCCGCGATGCGCGAGCGCATTCAGGCTTTGAGCGTGAGCAAGCTGGACATGCTGCGCGCGTTTGCATCAGACGCGCCGCCCGCCAAGCTGAGTTTTTATCAGTTGCCCAGTGCTGGTGTGGGTGCGGGTGGGGGCGTTCAAACACCGAACCCAGCCGCGCCAAAACACCGCCGCTTATCTGACTTGCTGCGCATTCACGATGCGAGTTTGATGGCGCTTTGTGCAGACTGGCTTCACGGTGTGTTCGTTGCTGACAGCTTGGATGAGGCATTGGCCGCGCGCGACGGTTTGCAGGCAGGTGAGGCCATTCATGTGAAGTCGGGCCATGCCGTGTCGCGCCACAGCGTGAGCTTTTATGCCCAAGACTCCGAGCAAGCGGGGCTGCTTGCACGTGCGCAAGAGCTTGAGAACCTACACAAACAACATCGTGCCCAGACCTTGATCGCTGACGAAGCAGGGCTTGAGTTGAACCGGGCGCAGTCAAGCTATGCCCAGGCCGCGCAGCAGCTCCAAGGCGCTCGCAGCGCGGTGCAAATCGCGCAAAGTCGCGCGCACGAGCTTGACGTCCAAGTCATCAAACTGGCCCAGCAAGCCGAGCAGCTTCGGGCTCGCTCAGAGCAGTTGGACGGCGATTTGGGCGAGATTGATGAGCAGCTCGGCGACTTGCAAGAGCGCCAAATCGAGAGCGAAGCCCAGTTTGAGCAGCTTGACATGCAGCTGGCCGACACCCAGGAGCGCCACGCCAGCGTTGAGGACACGGCCATCAGCGCTCAGCGCGCAGTAGACATGGCGCGCGAGCAACTGCGGGTGCTGGAGCGGCGCACGCAAGAGGCGCAGTTTTCGCAGCGCTCGTTGATGCAGCGCTCGGATGAGCTGCGCCGGGCTGTTGCCACCGCGCAAACGCAGGCGAGCACCTTGAAGGCCGATGAGCAAAGCGCACTCGATGAGCTCACCCGCTTGACCGATACCTCGGCGCAAATGGGTTTGCAGTCAGCGCTGTCGGTCAAGCTTCAACGAGAAGCTGCACTTGGCGCAACCCGCAGCCAATACGACGACCTGACCGCCAAACTGCGGGCCAGCGACGAGCGGCGCGTGAAGTTTGAGCGCGAGCTGGATCCGCTGCGCGCCAGAATCACCGAGCTTCAACTCAAAGAGCAGGCTGCGCGCTTGGGGCTTGAGCAATATGAGCAGTTTTTGGCGGAAGCTAAAGCCGATTTGGCGGCAGTTGAGGCCAGCATTGCCACGGGCGGCGTGCGTTTGGCCGGCTTGGGCATGGAGATTGAGCGCATACAGCGCGAAATCGCCGCCTTGGGTGCCGTCAATTTGGCCGCACTTGAAGAGCTAACCACCTCGCGCGAACGCAAGCAGTTCTTGGACGCCCAAAACGCCGACTTGCTGGATGCCATCAACACGCTAGAAGACGCCATTCGCAAGATCGACGGCGAGACGCGAGAGTTGCTGTCAACCACGTTTGAGTCGGTCAATCTGCATTTTGGGCGCATGTTCCCCGAACTGTTTGGCGGTGGGCAGGCGATGCTGGTGATGACTGGGGGTGAGATTTTGGACAGCGGCGTGCAGGTGATTGCACAGCCTCCGGGCAAGAAAAACCAGTCCATCGCGTTGCTCTCGGGCGGAGAAAAGGCCTTGACAGCCATTGCGTTGGTCTTCGCAATATTTCAGCTCAACCCCGCACCGTTTTGTTTGCTCGATGAGGTGGACGCGCCACTTGACGATGCCAACACCGAGCGTTATGCCAAATTGGTCACCAAAATGTCAGCAGAGACCCAGTTTTTGTTCATCAGCCACAACAAAATCGCCATGGAAATGGCCAAGCAACTAATCGGCGTGACCATGCAAGAGCAAGGCGTGTCGCGCATCGTTGCTGTTGACATGGAGGCCGCGGCGGAATTGATCGCGGCTTGAGCGCCCCAGCGGTCTATACAGCGGCTCACGCCGTGATACAAACGAAACATGACAACTCTCACGATTGGTTTGGCGGTGATTGGCGGCGTGGTGCTGGCGGCAGTCGTGGCGCACGGCGCGTGGACCACTCGTCGCAACGCACCGAAGATTTTGCGCACCGAGCACGCCCAGCTCAGCGACGACTTGGCTGACGCCAGTACCGACGATTCGCGTCACGAACCCACGCTAGACGACCTCGTTTCAGGCTCGGCCATTGCACCGCCGGGGTCGCCGCAGCTGGCGAACACGGCGGTGGGTCGCACCTTGCCGCCCGCCGAGCGTCGCTTGGGGCTTGACGCCTTGATTGACGTGATCGCTCGCATGGACCTTGACCAGCCCACAACCGGTGAGGCAGCACTCATTCACATGCCCACCACGCGGCGCGCTGGCAGCAAACCCTTCGCGATTGAAGGCTGCAATGAGCGCACTGGGTTGTGGGAGACGCCTGGCCCCATGCAGCGCTACACCGCGTTTCAAGCGGGCGTGCAACTGGCCAATCGGTCGGGCGCACTCAATGAGATTGAGTTCAGCGAGTATGTGCAAAAGACCCATTCGTTTGCCGACGCGATGGATGCCAGCGCGAGCTTTCCCGACATGCGCGACTCGGTCTTGCGTGCGCGCGAGCTGGATACCTTTGCCGCCAGCCACGATGCACGCTTAAGCGTGACGGTTCGTGCTCGCAACGCCGCTTGGAGCGCGGGTTTTGTGCAATTGCATGTGGCGCGCTTGGGTTTTGTGGCCGGTGCCGTACCGGGCCGCATGGTGCTGCCTGCCAGCGCGCCTGGCTCGCCGCCGGTGTTGGTGCTGAACTTTGACACCCAAGCCGCCTTGGCCGACGACCCCACGCAGACCGCATTGCGCAGCGTCGCTTTGTCGCTGGATGTGCCTCAGGTCGACCGCAGCGAGCAGCCGTTTGTGCGCATGCGTGACGTGGCAATTGCGATGGCAGCCGCGATGGACGGCACCATCACCGACGAGCGCGGCGCGATTTTGATGGCCGACGCGCTCGATGCCATTGGTGCAGACCTCGAAGCCCTCTATGACGCGCTCAGCGAGCGCGATTTGGCGGCCGGTTCAGCTCAGGCCAGACGCCTGTTTTCCTGAAAAATCTACGCCGGTTGTGGCAATGGTTTGGCGAATGCTCAGCGGCATCTGAGACCACCGCAGCAAATCAACCCGAATGGGCAAGTTGCTGTCTTCTAGCGCTTGACGCGCTTCGCGAAACGCGGGCTCGGTAAACACCTCATCGGCAAGCACGACCAAGTCAAGATCTGAAAACGGTCTAGCCTTGCCCGTCACCCGCGAGCCAAACGCCCGAACGCGTGCGCCCGGTAAATGCGCGCTCAAGATTGCTCGCGTCAACGCCAAGTCCTCGGGGGCTAGGTCAAGCATCGCTCGCACCAGCGACGATCAAGGCCGCCAGCGAGGCCTGCGCATCCGCCTGAAACTCAGCAATGCACGAGAAGACTTGGTTTGCCACAACCGGGTCATATGTGTGCGAGCTGAGGTTGCGCAGGTCTCGGTACTCAAACCACTTCGACGGGTTGTGTACCAAACCACGATCGGCTCCGACGCGAATCAGGCTGCGGTAGTTCATCGCCTCGACTGCGTCGCTGCTTGGCAGATCAACGGCGAGGCGGCGTTTAAGCATTTTCCAAGACAGCTCAAAACTGAATTCGAAGCGCTGAATGCAGGCGTCACGAATTTCTTCGTCGTCGGGTGCCTGCGCCGCGCGCGTCATCGCTCGACCGAGAGCTGCAAGCGCGCGTTCGAGTGCGGATAGGTCAATGGTCATAGACACGATTATCGTTTTCTCTGGCGCGCTGGCGTTGATTTCACTCAGACTCAGCCAAAATCAGGGTGATGTTGTCTTCCCCATTTGAATCAGCCGCCGATGCGGTCCGAGCGCTCCACGTGGAGCTGCACCGCTTTGCACATGCTTACTACACGCTTGATGCGCCCTTGGTGCCTGATGCGGAATACGACCGATTGTTTGTTGAGCTCCAAGCTTTGGAGGCCGAATATCCGTCGTTGAAGTCGGCTGACTCGCCCACGCAGCGCGTGGGCGGTGCGGTGCTGGACGGGTTCGAGGCGGTGCGTCACCGCGTGCCGATGCTGTCGATTCGCACCGAGACCGACACCACCGAGCAGGGTGCTCGCGCGTTCGACGCAAGGGTGCGCAAGGAGTTGATCAAACGTGCGCAGCCGATGCAAGTGGCTGCGCAGGCTAAAAATGCCTCTCAAACCTCCATTTTTGATGAAAATTCGCCTTTGGTCACCGAATCCATTGACTTAGATGCTATCGAATATGTAGCAGAACTGAAATTTGATGGACTCGCGATCAACCTGCGCTACGAGCAAGGGGCTTTGGTCGTGGCTGCCACGCGCGGCGATGGCGAAAGCGGTGAGGTCGTGACCCAAAACATCCGCACCATTGGACAAATACCGCTGCGCCTGAACACCGACCGTCAAGCTGTGCCTGAGGTGTTGGAGGTACGG
The DNA here is from genome assembly GCA_031421855.1 of Comamonadaceae bacterium. Classification (GTDB taxonomy): domain Bacteria; phylum Pseudomonadota; class Gammaproteobacteria; order Burkholderiales; family Burkholderiaceae_C; genus JAAFHN01. The sequence continues at coordinate 10,614 of JANOPN010000169.1, read as the reverse complement.
GGCGAGGTGTACATGCGGCGGGATGATTTTGAGGCCTTGAATGAGCGTCAGCGTGCCAAAATCAGTGCAGGTGCGTCCGGTGAAAAAACTTTTGTGAACCCTCGCAACACGGCTGCAGGCGCCGTGCGCCAGCTGGACCCTGCCATCGCCGCTCAGCGAAGTTTGAGTTTTTTTGCCTATGCGCTCGGCGAGGTCTCGAGCGACGCCCAAGTCGATAGCCAATGGGCGCTGTCTCAAGCGCTCGCCGCTTGGGGGTTTGCGGTGTCGCAGCACACGCGGCTTTGCGTTGGCGCAGATGCCTTGGTCGCGTTCCATGCTGACGTGGCCGCGCAGCGCGACAGCTTGCCGTTCGATATCGACGGCGTGGTCTACAAGGTCAACTCGTTTGAGCAACAACGGCAATTGGGTTTTGTGTCTCGCGAGCCCAGATGGGCCGTGGCCCACAAGTACCCTGCGCAAGAGCAGTTCACCACGGTGCTGGCGATTGATATCCAGGTCGGGCGCACCGGTAAGCTCACGCCAGTTGCCAAACTCGCCCCCGTTTTTGTTGGCGGCGTGACCGTCACCAATGCCACGTTGCACAACGAAGACGAAGCCCGGCGCAAGGACGTGCGCGTGGGCGACACCGTGGTGGTGCGCAGAGCGGGCGATGTGATCCCGGAGGTGGTGAGCGTGGTGCTGGATAAACGCGCAGGCGATGCGGGTGAGGCGTTTGACCTCTATAAACGACTGGGCGGGCGATGCCCGGATTGCCAAAGTCCCATCGTGCGCGAAGACGGCGAGGCCGCTTGGCGCTGCACTGGCGGGCTGTTTTGCCCCGCGCAGCGCAAGCAAGCAATTTTGCATTTTGCTCAGCGCCGCGCAGTGGAGGTTGAGGGTTTGGGCGAGAAGCTGGTTGATCAACTCGTCGACGCGGGCATCGTCAAAACCATTCCCGACCTCTACCGGTTAGGGTTGAGCAGCTTGGCCGCCTTGGAGCGCATGGCTGAAAAGTCGGCACAAAACATCGTTGATGCCCTCAGTCGCTCCAAAACCACGACCTTGCCCCGGTTTTTGTACGGCTTGGGCATTCGCAATGTGGGCGAATCCACCGCCAAGGACTTGGCCAAACACTTCGGCACGCTTGACGCGCTCATGGCCGCGAGCCAGTCTGAGTTGCTGCAAGTCACCGATGTTGGGCCGATCGTGGCCGAGAGTTTGTTGCAGTTTTTTGCGCAAGCCCACAACCGCGAAGTGATTCACCAACTGCGAGCCTGCGGACTGAACTGGCCCGAGGGCGTTGCCCGCGACGCGTCTCAGCAGCCGCTTTTGGGCTGCACGGTCGTGCTGACTGGCACCTTGCCCACGCTGGGGCGCGACGCAGCCAAAGACATGTTGGAGGCAGCGGGTGCCAAGGTCGCGGGTAGCGTCAGCAAGAAAACCAGCTACGTCGTGGCTGGCGCCGAGGCGGGAAGCAAGCTCGACAAAGCCCGTGAACTCGGCATCGCGGTGTTGGACGAAGCGGGCTTGCTCGCGCTTTTGGCGGGCGGCGCATGAGCGCCGTGACGGTTCGAAAAACCGCGTTTGACGCGGCCGGCGTTGCCACGGTGGTGGCGTGTTGTGTGTTTTGGGGGTTTCAACAAACCCTCATCAAGGCCACGATTGCCGAGGTGCCCCCGCTTTGGCAGGCGACGCTGCGTTTTGCTGGGGCGACGGTGTTGTTGTGCCTGTGGTGTCGCTGGCGCGGCATTTCGCTTTGGAGCGCAGGGGATGTATCGGCCGGCGTTTTGCGCGCGGGTGTGCTGGCGGGCATTTTGTTTGCGCTTGAGTTCTGTTGCATCTATTTGGGCCTGCGCGACACGTCGGCCTCGCGGCTCACCGTGTTTTTGTACACCTCGCCCTTCATCGTGGCGTTGCTTTTGCCACGGTTCGTGCCCAGTGAGCGGTTGAGCGCGGTGCAATGGCTGGGGCTGGCCATTGCGTTTGGGGCTGTGGCGCTTGCCTTTGCCGAAGGCTTCAGCGACGAGGCCAGCGCTCGATTGGGTGCCAAGCACCTGCGCGGAGATGCCTTGGCCTTGGCTGCGGGCATGTTTTGGGGATTGACCACCATCGCCATTCGCACCTCGTCACTTGCGCAGGCTGCGCCCGAGAAAACGCTTTTTTATCAACTCGCCGTTGCCGCGCTCGCCTCACCCCTGGTGTCGCTCGCACTGGGTGAACCATGGCGGCTCGACTACAGCGCATGGGCTTGGGGCTCACTGGCCTTGCAAACGGCGGTCGGCGCATTCGCCAGCTATCTGGCCTGGATGGGTCTGCTCAAACACTATCCCGTGACGCAGTTGTCGTCATTCGTGTTCATCACCCCGGTTTGCGCCTTGCTCTTTGGCGCCATGTGGCTGCGCGAGCCCTTGAGCGTGCAACTCTTGGTCGCATTATTCGGTGTGGCGGCGGGCGTCGTGCTGATCAACCGCAAAAAACCACTCATCTGAGCAGATTTTGGTTATTTTTGGCACTTGGTCACCGGATTCATTGGGTTTGTTGCTATGAATTTCGACGAGTATTCAGGTTGCTAGTCGCCAGACTTTCAGCCCGCGCAGGTTGTGCATGGCGGTGAAGTCACGGTCGCTGTGCAGGAGCGTGTAGTCGCGGGCAATACAAAATGCGCCGATCATGATGTCGAGTGCGCTGCGAATGGTGAATCCTTGTCCCAACATCGCGCGGTAGTGCTCGGCTGCCTCTTGCGCTAACGCGGGGCTGAATGCAGCCTCCAAACTGAACCCGCGCATGAGTCGCAAAGCATGTCGGTAGTCTCGCTCGTGGCGAAAACCGCGCAGCACCTCAAAGAGCACCAGATCCGGCACGATGATTTCCGTGCTGCCATCGGCCATCGCGTCTTTCAACGCCTCTTTAGCTGGCGTTTCGGTACCGCGAAAAAAGTCAATCCAGACGCTGCTGTCAACGACCAACATCAAGCCGCTCCAGTCGCTTTGCGCTTGGGCGCAGATGCGTGAATCGCTTGGGTGTTGGTTCGGGGTGGCACACGCTGCAACCTGTCTTCTTCCATCACCATCATGTTCGCTTGAGCCACCAACGGCTGTGGCTGATCATCCCAGTGCAACTTGCCCTCCCACTTGAGCACCTCGCGGTAATGCGCTTGGCGAGCAAGCAATTTCAAGCCCGCCTCGACAGCCTCTTTCTTGGTCTTGAACCCGCCGCCGTGCATGGCGGCTTGCATGATGTCGTCGTCGATCACGATATTGGTGCGCATGGTGTGTATGTTTCAAACATGTCGTACACATTATCGCATCACAACTGAAAGGTACCCAATTTCTACTCAGAAGTTGATCCACGCTTCGTTGCCGTAAAGCCTGAGTCGAGGGGCTATTCAGCGTCCGTGACAGCAGATGCCCAAAGGGGGCCCTTTAGGCGAATGCAGGTTTGCTCAAATGTGCCCAACTGCTGCTTGTGGGTTGAATCAACGGCTTTGGCGCATCTGCATCACCAGCTCCGTTTGGTGCTGCAAATGACGCAAATGCGCGATGCGTTCTGCGTCGTCGGCGCTGTTACCGGCTAGACCGGTTTGCGCAAAGCTCACCGCCTTGGCCTGCTCTGGGGACGCACCGCTCGGTGTCGTGGCGGGGTTGAGGTTGTCTTGCCATGATGCGCCAGCGCGCATTTGGGTTGGACTGCCCAAGCTGCTCGCGAAGTTGCTGCCCAACCAAGGCATCAGCTCGTTGGCGGCGATCTGAACCCGTGGCCGAATGCGCGCATCGCCGACCCGGCCGCGTTGACCCCAACGAACGAGCACTTGGGCCGAGGTTTGGCCACTCAAAATCGGTGCCGTGACCGCCACGTCGCGCAGCACGCCGTGGCGCACTTGCATGAGGGCTTCTTCGAGCAGCATGGCGGTGTCTTCGACCGAATACGCGGTGCCACTCGACGCGGCGTATGAGTAAAAGTCGGTGGCAACGTCTTGTGCAAACAGCTCGCCCACTTGCTCAGGCGTGTAGCCGCGCTGTGTGGCCGTGGATGCATCACCGAAGAAGCGCACCCGCGCCACACCAGACAGCTCAGACGAGCGCAGGGGAATGCTTTGCAGCCGCTCAGAACCCCAAGACCGCGCTGATTGGCTCACAGGACCGTCGAGGTTCATGACCAAATGTCGACTGGGCGGCGTGAAGTCAGCCGCATGGGTGAGCTCGTGGTACATCAGCCGCGTCAGTGAGCCGACCAATGCGTCCGACGGGCGGCTCAGGCGCTGGCTGATGGCCGGTGTCACGGCGGCAGATTGGTTGTTTTTGACGTATCGCCACAGGCTCGTGTGGGCCAAATCGAGGCCGAAGGCGGAGCGTGGATCGGGCGCCTCGCTCAAGGTGTCGCGCTGCTCGGGCGTGAGCCACAGGTTGGCGGCGTCGAGGTAGATCGCGCCAGTGGCGACCCAATAAAACGCCGGGCGCACCCGAGCGCCGATCACCACGGCGGTGGTTGATGCCAACTGCCGCCGCAAGTCGCCCGAGGTGTCTTGTTCGCGCAAATAGCGCTCGAACACCTCACCCATCCATTCGTGCGACACGAGCACCCGGTCCATCACCTGCTCAACGGTGGGCGCCAGCCCTTGGGTTTGCGTGCCCAAGAGTGGCAGCTCGCGCATGGTGCAAGTTTGGTTGTAGATCAAGCTTGGGTGGTAGACGCAGCGGCTCAGTGCCGCAGCGTAGGGGCTGGTGCGCTTGTACGCAAACACGGCCGATACCGGGCGGGTTGCACCCCAAAGCGCTTGGTTGGTTTGTGGGTAGGCCGGCGGGGGTTGAATCAACAAGTTGAACTCACCCGTGAGTTGGCGACCGTCAGCTAGCTGCGCCACGGCGCGCAGTCGCGCCGTGGTGTCCGCTTGCACGACAGGGGCTTGAATGATCTGCACCGGGTTGGTGGGTTCAGTCAATGCAAGTGTGGGGCCGCTGATTTGGGTCCAACTGAAACGCGCGGTTGCCGCATCAGCCGCGGACAAAGCGGGCAGCCAAGCCCTGGCCGACAAGGTGCTGTAGCCCCAAACGACTGGGTCGCCGCGCACAACGACCTCGGTTGCCGCAGCGCCAGCCACGTTCACTGTTGCATTGGCCGTGCGCGAAGTGCCCAACTCGTCTACGTAGCGAACCTCAAACCCGTAAGACCCCGCTGCAGGTGGCTCGACACTCAGAGCAGCCGACCGCGCCCCAAGCAAGCTGGAAATGGCAGGTCCAGCCGTTTGCCGCCACTCAAACGATGCCAGCGGCGCGGCACAAGAGCGCAGCGCAAGCTCCAAGTTGTGACCCGACTTGGTAACCGCAGAGACCTCAACCACGGCGCGATCGGTTGCGCAACTCGCGCCGACCGGGTTGTTGTTGCCAGGCGAAGCGGGCGCGTAGCCACCACCACCGCCGCCACCGCCGCCGCACGCAGAGATCAGCGCAGCTGCGAAGACGGCAAGTGGGCGCGTTCGATTGCTCGCGGTCTGTTGGGTTGGTGGTTGCGTCAACATAGAAATCCTTGGTGCCTACTCAGCGTCATTGTGATGGGTTGAAAGCGGGTTTTGAAGCTGTCTTGATGAATTATTTGCCATTGGTCACGGATTTCATTGGGTTTGTTGCTATCTTTTTGTGAATAACTTCGTGCGGTGATGTTTGCTCGCGTTGTCGCATGCGAATTGGTAATTTAGATGTTCCGCCTCAAACGCATCGGTTTTGAGATGAATCAAGGGTTTACCAGCACGACGAAAACAAGTCGGCGAAATTACATTCTCGGCAATTAGCACGACCGTGCTTTTTAAGATTCAGCTTCAGGCTTCCGCTCAAAACTGAATCAATCTTTAGCGATTGACGCGTTGCGGCTTTTCGTTTTGCCGTGGCTGAATTCACTTAACCCGATGGAGACATTTTTGAAAAATACAACGACTCGATTGATGGCGATTTTTTTGTTCGCCCTGTCTTTTTTGCCTTTCACCGCGTCTGCGCAGGGCTACACCCAAACCAAGTACCCCATCGTGCTCGTGCATGGCTTGTTTGGCTTTGACAATATTGGGCCCGTGGAGTATTTCTATGGCATCCCGAGCGCGTTGCGTGCGGACGGCGCGCGCGTGTACACCGTGCAAGTGTCGGCGGCTAACAGCACCGAGGTTCGGGGCGAGCAGCTGCTGACACAGGTGAAGCAGATTTTGGCCGTCACGGGCGCAGCCAAGGTCAACTTGATGGGGCACAGCCACGGCGCGCCGACTTCGCGCTACGTCGCTTCGGTCAGGCCTGATTTGGTGGCATCGGTCACGTCAATCGGCGGGGTGAACAAAGGCTCAACCGTGGCGGACGTGATTCTTGGCGTGGCACCTGCTGGCTCGTTTACCAATGCCGTGTTGGTGTCAATCACCAACGGCTTGGGTACTGTGATCAGTTTTCTCTCGGGCGGATCAGGTTTGAGCCAAAACTCACTCGCGGCAGTGCAAGCGCTAAGCACTGCGGGCACCGCCAAATTCAATTTGGCACACCCCGAAGGCTTGCCCACAACAACTTGCGGCGAAGGTGCTTACACGGCGCGCGGCGTGGCTTACTTCTCATGGAGCGGTGCGCAGCCCTACACGAATGTGTTTGACATCGTTGACCCCGCGCTTGCCTTGACTTCGCTGGCTTTTAAAGGCGCGAAAAACGATGGCTTGGTGTCGAGCTGCTCCAGCCGTTTGGGACGCGTGATTCGCGACGACTACGCGATGAACCATTTGGACGAAGTCAATCAAACCGTGGGCATCGTCAATTTGTTTGAGACCAGCCCCGTGACGCTGTTTCGCCAACAAGCCAACCGCCTCAAAAACCAAGGACTTTGAGCAAGCAAGGTAGACCGCCGTGGCCGTGATCATCTTTGCCAACGGCCAGCGCCGCCGCGCGGCTTGGGTACTCGGCGGTGCAATCGTGGCCGCTGGACTGTTGTGGGCTTTTTGGCCACAACAGTCACTGGGCAGCGCCAAGGCAATCGGTGCGCTGTCAGTGCCCACAAACAGCAACAAAACGGCTTTTGTGAAATCGCAAGACGGCACGCGCGCGGATGGCAATTTGTTCAAAGTCAATCCGCAGGGCGCATGGATTGATGGCGCGCCGCTGGCATACGGCGAATTGCGGCGGTTTTTTGACTACTACCTCAGCGCGCAAGGTGAGCAAAGCTTGGCAGGCATCGTTCGGCAAATCCAAGCCGAGCTGGACAAAGGCTTACCAGCGCCCACGGCCAAGCGTGCCCGGGGTTTGCTTGACAGCTATTTGGGGTTCAAACGGGCGCTGGTTGATTTGGAAGCCAAACCGGAGCTGGTTGGCACGGGTGTGGCGGCTATTCGACAGCGCATGCTTGCCCAGCAGACCCTCCGCACCAAGTTTTTCAGCCGAGACGAGATTGACGGCATGTTTGGGTTTGAAGATGCGATGGACCTTGATGCGGTGGCGCGGTTGGAGCTTGCCGAAAATAAGGGGCTGACGGTTGAGCAAAAGCAGCTGCAATTGGCTGCTTTGGATGCAGCCATGCCAGCGGCATTGAAGGCGGACGCTCAAGCGATACAGGCTGTCTCTCGAGTAGAGCACTCAGTTACTGAGCTGCGAGCCAAGGGCGCAAGCGACGACGATGTGTATCGCCTGCGCGCCAAAGAATTTGATGCCAATGCGGCCAACCGACTGGCCGATTTGGACCGAGAAGAGTCGGCGTGGAAGGGGCGAATTGCAACCTACCTTGAGGCGCGAGCCCAACTCCTCGCGGGGCTGGGTGCCAACGCATCGGCGTCTGAGCGCCAACAGGCTCTCGCCGCCTTGCAAAGAAGCCGATTCAGCGAAGAGGAGCAAAGGCGCTTGGCCGCGTACGAGCCGCAATGATTGGTCAGCGCCCTAGAGCAAACAGCAACGCAAGCGCGAACGCCGTCCACATGCCAAGCAAGACAGCTGAGCTTGCGACAAATGCCAAGAACCGCGGTTTGACTTGGTTGTGGGTGCACTGAATGACGCTGTGAATGATGCGCAGCATCACAAACGCCCATGCAGCTGCGGCAAATGCGGTCGACGCATGGCCAGTTGCGATAAGACCCACGCACAGCGGATAAAACAAGGTCGGCACTTCGAACAGGTTTTTGAAGTTGTCAGAGGCCTGAATCGCGGGTAGCGACTGAAATCCGGCCGCTGAGGTCGCGCTGGTGGCTACCGATTGCGGGTGAAAGCGCCGGGCCTTCATCTCGCGAATGCGCGCCCGAAGCATGCGCGTGCCAATGGCGGCGACCAAAAAAATCAGGGCTAGGCATGACAGGATGAGCGAAGTTGTCGTGTTCATGGGGTGTGTCCGTCGATGTGAGGTGAGGTCGATTGAGGTGGGTTTGAGATCAAGCGCTGAGAAAAAAATGCCAGTATTTGATCTCGGGCAACCCGTGTGGGCTGACCGGCTTGATCGATCAGGTGGGTTGTGACGACGCTGTGCGGGCTTGCGACTACGCGCTCAAAAAACGGGTTGTTCAGCTCGCGGTTGGCGGCACTGTCGGGCAAAACGTGAGCCACAAAGCGCTGGCCTAAGGCCTGCGAATAGGCGTTGAAGCGCTCGGCTTTGCAGTACTTGTCGCCCTCAAACCGGTATGCCAACACGGTAAGGTCCTCTCGATCCAGCCTTTCTTTGACGCGTACGAGGTCACCGGGGCTAATCTCCAAACCAGCGGGGTCGTCAAATGGCAGCGAGGGTTGACAAAGCACGGGCGCGAGCGTGGCGCTGTCCAGCATCATGGTCAGCGCGAAGTTGCCGGTGAAGCACATGCCAATGGCCCCCACGCCCGGCCCGCCGCATTCACGGTGCGCCAGCTGTGCAAGCGCGCGCAGCCAGTGCGTGACGGGGCTGGCTTGGTTGTCGCCCTTTTTGTTGGCAAACGCTCGAAACTCTGCGCTCACGCAAGCCCGCTGCATGATCGCCACGCCGCCCTGCGCGCTCGGCACGGCACCATCGACACCAAACAGCGACGGCACATAGACGGTGAACCCTGCCTCGACGACCCAGCGCGCAAACCGCGCGACCTGGGGGCTGATGCCGGGCATCTCGGTCATCACGATCACGGCGGGCCCGCGCCCGGCTACATGCACGGTTTTGGTGGCGTCATTGAGCGTGACTTTTCGGTGATCAAAATCGCCGAGTTCGTCGGCTAGGTTCATGTCGGTTTGGGTCATGTCGCGCCTTTGTGGTGGTGGAGTAGATCGATTGGAAACCGATTGATTCGCGGGTTGAAGTGTCAGATACGACACTTTTCATGCAGAATCAGCCAAAATACAAATGGAATGCATGCACGTCACACTCATTGTTCTCGAAGACGCGTTTGCAACGGCAGTTGCCGTAAGCGTGGATGTGCTGTCGACCGCGGCGGCAATGTCCAAGCGCCAAGGTGGCGGCAACGGGCCGAGTTGGCGCGTCGTGTCAGCCACTGGGGGGCCTGTACGCCTGAGCAGCGGCTTGAGCGTCGATACCGAGCGCCTCGACACCGATTTGGGCGAGGTTCAATCGATTTGGGTGGTGCCGGGTCTGGCAGTCAGCAGCGCGTCTGGGCTGACACGGCGACTGGGCCAGGCCGATGCCATCGCCGTTGCATCCGCAATTGGCCAGCATGTCGCCAGCGGCGGGCGGGTAGCGGCATCTTGTTCAGCCGTGTTTTTGCTGGCTCACGCGGGCGTGGTTGAGGACAAAACGGCCACCACAACCTGGTGGCTTGCGCCGACCTTGAGCCAGCTCAAACGGGCAGGCGATGCGAGTGCAATGGCTTGTCAACACGTCGATGCCGCTCAAATGGTTGTTCAAGACGGCTCGGTCACCACCGCCGGTGCCGCTTTGGGGCACACCGACTTGATGATGCATTTGCTGCGACAAAACTGCGGCGCGGCACTCGCCAAATCGGTTGCACAGCTGTTGCTGATCGATGCGCGCGGCGCGCAGTCGCAATATGTGATTCCGGCCATGCTTTTTGGTGGCGACGATTTGATGTCGCGTTTGTCCGCCCACATTGAGGCTAGCCTACCCGTTGTCGCCAGTGTGAAAGCGTTGGCGCGTTGGGCTTGCATGAGCGAGCGCACCCTTGCGCGTCACGTGATCGCCGCAACCGGTGCGCCGCCTACGGCTTTGATTCAACAACTGCGACTGTCCCGAGCCAAAGCGCTGCTTGAAGGCAGCAATCTATCCGTTGACGAAGTATCCGCCCGAGTCGGCTATGCCGATGCGACGTCGCTGAGGCGGCTGCTGATGAAGGCAACTGGTGCCACGCCAAGCCAAATGCGACGCACGGGTTTGTGATGTGGTTAGGACTTACGCAAAACCGCCCCAGCGGCGTTGCCGCTCCTAGCCGTGCAATTCGCACTGTCTTCGTCGCAGCGCCTTGCTGGAACAATTTTGCGTAAGTCCTAGTGGTTATACAAAAAGATAGCGTTGAACTCAATGAATTCGGCGACCCAGAGCCAAAAGTCAATCAAAAATTGACCGCTGGCCGACTCGCTTGACCCGAAGCGTCAATGCGTTGACCAGGCGAACGATCCTGGGGCGTTGGCGGTAGTCGCCATCGCGAGTTCAACCCAAATAGCCAGCCGGTGTGATGATTTGGATACTCCGCCACGGGTTTAGAACCAG